>NZ_BAAILN010000136.1:28318-121684 GCF_054589155.1 Burkholderia sp. 3C | reverse complement strand
CGATGATTCGCCGCGGCGCGCCGATGCAGCGCGCCGTCGTCCCGCACGCCACATTCCGCTTCGCCGCCGCGCGCCATGCTCGCGTGGCGGCGTGGCGTTCCCTGTTCAGTTGTCCCAACGGAGCCAGCAGCGATGATTTCGAGCCGCGAAGAAGTGACCAGGATGATTCTGTCCGCCAAGGTGCGCAAGGGCATCAAGTGGACGCAGGCCGCCGAGGCCACCGGCCTGTCGAAGGAGTTCACCACGGCCGGCTGTCTCGGCCAGATGACGTTCGACAAGCCGCAGGCCGAGGCGCTCGGCAAGCTGTTCGAGCTGCCCGACGAGGCCGTGGCGTGGCTGCAGATCGTGCCGTACAAGGGCTCGCTGCCGTCCGCCGTGCCGACCGATCCGCTGATCTACCGCTGGTACGAGATCGTCAACGTGTACGGCACCACCATCAAGGAGCTGATCCACGAGGAATTCGGCGACGGCATCATGAGCGCGATCGATTTCTCGATGGATATCCAGCGCGAGAAGGACCCGAAGGGCGACCGCGTCAACGTCGTGCTGTCGGGCAAATTCCTGCCGTATAAACAGTACTGATCGCCCCTGCGGGCCGGGCGCCTCGCTGCCCGGCCCGCCTTCCCGCGCCACCCTGTCTTACCGATTCATTTCAGTTTTCGCCGATCGCCTTTCAATTCGCATTCATCGCGCATTGAACTCGGGCGAAATACCCCTATCGTCCTCTGCCGCGCCTTGACACCGGTTTCGCACACGGCGATCATGGCCGCGTTCGATTATCGAAACAGTGTTCGAATATCGAACTCATAACAAGAACAGGCTGGCCGGCCGACGCGCGCGAGCACACCGAACGCGCGACGTGGCCGACGCGACATCAACCCGCTGCGCCGAGGCACTCGCCTTGAGCACCTGGAGGAGCACCGCACCCTGTCCCGCTTGCGCCGCACCGGCTTGCCGTGCGCGCGGGCGGGCGCATCCGCATGCCGATCCTGGCGCCCCGGCCAGCCAGCAGACACCCCTGCTGCGCAACCGACTGACAGCATGCAAAGAGACCGTACCCTCGCCCACCCGCCCGCTCGAGAATCGCGCGGCGTGGTATCCGCCCTCGTCTACGTGTTCGAACGCGTCATGCCCGACCCGTTCGTGCTCTCGATCTGCCTGACCGCGTTGGTCGCCGTGCTCGCGTTCGTCATCGCGCCCAAGGGCGACGTGCCGACCGTGCTCGGCTCCTGGTATGAAGGCACGTTCGGCATTCTCGGCTTCGCGTTGCAGATGATCCTGATCCTCGCCACCGGCTATGCGATCGCCGAAGCGCCCGTGGTGCAGCGCGGCCTGCGCGCGATGGCCGCGCACGCCCAGACGCCGGCCCGCGCCGCGCTGCTGGTGTTTCCGGTGGTGGCCGTGGCGGCCTGGCTGAACTGGGGGCTCGGGCTGATCGTCGGCGCGATGCTGTCGCGCGAGATCGCGCGGCGCGTGCGTGTCGATTTCGCGTGGCTGGTGGCCGGCAGCTATTCGGCCTGGTCGATCTGCAACAGCGGGCTGTCCAGCTCGATCGCGCTGTCGCAGGCTTCGCACGGCAACGCGCTGAACCTCGTCGAGAAGGCCACCGGCCAGGTCGTGCCGCTCGCCAGCACCGTGTTCGCGCCGTTCGTGTTCGTGCCGACCGTGCTGGTGGTGGTGGTGATGACGGCGATCTTCATCCGCATGCATCCGCGCGAGGAAGACGTGGTGCCGTTCGGCGAGGCCGCGGAAAGCGAAGCCGGCGGCAACGCCAGCGACGATCCGCATGCGCGCGCCGGCGGCGGCACGCCGTCGTTCGCCACGCGGCTCGAACAGTCGATGCTCGGCACCGCGCTGCTGTTGCTGTTCGGCGTGGGCTTTCTGGTGATGGAATGGCGTGAGCACCGCTTCGATCTCGACATCAACACCACCATCCTGATCTTCCTGATGATCGGCCTCGCGCTGCAGCGCACGCCGATCGCCTACGCCAACGCGATCCGCCGCGCCGCGCGCCAGACCGGCTCGATGCTGCTGCAATACCCGGTGTACGGCGGGATCATGGGCATGATGAAGGGCACCGGGCTGGCCTCGATGATCGCCAAGGCGTTCGTGACGATCGCCACGCCGATGACGCTGCCGCTGTGGAGCTACCTCAGCTCGCTGATCATCACGCTGCTGGTGCCGAGCGCCGGCGGCCACTGGGCCGTGCAGGGGCCGTTCGTGCTGCCGGCCGCGCTGAGCCTGCACGCGTCCGTGCCGCGCACCGCGATGGGCGTGGCGATGGCCGAGAACGTGTCGAACATGCTGCAGCCGTTCTGGGCGGTGCCGATCGTCGCGATCGCGGGCATCCGGATTCAGCGCGTGATGGGGTATACGGCGGTGACGTTCGCGGTGTCGCTGGTGGTGTATGCGGTGGCGCTGTGGCTGGTGCCTTGACGGCTGGAGGCCCGTGGGAATCGAGGCGCTTGAGTGGGAAACGGGTGCCGAGATTCCGCCACTTTACCGATCGCTGCTGCATGCTGGATGAATCCGGCGTTCAGGCGATGATTGCGTGCGCAAGCATCGGGTCGCGGGCTGCTGCTCTGGAGAAAATGACAACTGGACCGTTCGCCCGCCAGTACCTTCTCAGCGAAGACTGCGGCCCCGGCGACCTCATCGCAGTCGCGCCACGTTCTCGTCAATACGGCGCTGGATCGTGCGCAAGGTATCTCGAGTCATAACGAACCGGGACATGCTCTCGGCGATGTCGGTGAACTGGCTGGCCACATCACAAATGCGGTCGATTATCGTAGCGCCAACTTCTTGGGGGACTTCGGCTTCTTCAGCCAGTCGAAGCATGTGCGCGCGGGAAATCTCCAATGCCTCGCCCATCACGTCCATCTGATGGTATCCACCCGGCCCCTCGCAGAAGGTCACGTCGTATGCCGGCGCCAATCGCCATTGCCCCTCTGGCGCCATGGTGTACGCGAAATTCTTGGGGTGATCGTCTCGATTGTTGAATGCAACGTTGAAGACGGCACGCTCGAAGGCTCTTCCCATCTCTCGCACATCATTCGTGCACATCTGTGTCGCCCGCAAGAAGCCGACGTACTCCAACGACCCCGGCGTCCGATAATCGGCGCCCGTAAAAGCGGCCAGGCTTTGCATGGGCACCCGTAGTCCGTCGTGGCGATCAAAACGCTTGCTGGCAAATGCCGCCAGCCCGTTCGGCAAACTGAAGTACTGCGTGTCCGGAGTCTCGATGCCACATTTGCGCAGGCATTCCGCATAGACCATCTCGATGGCGCATACCTCGGGGTGTTCGTCTTTAGCGGGGAACTTGACCAGCCAGGCTTCGAAGCCCGGCGTGACGGCAGTGGTCAACCCGCCGGATTGGGGATCGCGGTAAACCAGGGCTTTAGGCCTTGCACCTTGAGGCGAGCCGCCCACCAATAGCAACGTCTGCAGGAACTCCCCCCCCTTTCCATGGAGTACATCCTGCACTTCGGCAGCCAGCTGTTCCAACGGGATATGGACGTCCGGTTCTCCTCCTCCGGGGGCCACGGGCTCGAACGTCATGGCCCCCATCGCGTTGCGGCCGATGTAGCCCAACCTTTCGAGGGCGCCAATCCGCGCTGCGGTGAGCCCACGGCTCCTGAACATGCGATCCATCAGCAACATGCCCCACCCGTCCGGCAAGGCGTCATAAACAGGCCCTGGCAATTGCATCTGGTGGCTCGGGAAATCTCGCCGCAACTGAGGCCCCGCCAGAGGCAACGTGTACGAGGACAATTCAAGGCCTCTCCGCCTGGCTTCACTGCTGTACTCGAACACGATCAGCGGGCGACCGGTCAGCGCAGTCGTGGAGGCCAGCGTACCCCAATGCCATCGCTCACCCCAGCCCTCATAGAAAACGTTGACCTCTTCAAGCATTGTCGAGCCTCTTTTTCTTCGTGCGGAGGCGATTGACGCTATTTTCGTAACGCCGAATGTCCTCGATGCTGTCCAGCTTGGGTAGGAACAAGCCTTCGAGCTCCTTGATTCGGCCAAGAACCATCGCCACTCGAACCACGGCCTCGAAGCCGACATTGCGCCCGGCCTCCAGATTGGACACGGTGTTGGTTCCGATGCCGGCACGCCCGGCCAGATCGGCCTGTGTCATACCCAGAGCCAAACGCTCCGTTCGCAAGCGAGCACAGAGGCGCTTGATGACCTCGGCAGGCTTGTTAAGGCTTAAATCCAACATAGTGTGCATCTACCTCTTCTCCGCAATCAGCATCCCGAAATGTGGAATTGGCAGCAATTTTTCTCGTACATCGTAACTCCACAATTCCAAATACTATTGACTAAAACCCGCGCATAATCCACATTATAATGGAATTAACTCTAGTTTCCCAGCGGAGCAGCCCCCCTTATTCCTCCTCCCGACTCAACGTCAACCCCGCCGCCGGCAACGGCAACGCCGTCCGATACCGCACCTGCTTCAGCGCAAAGCTCGACCGAATATTCGACACGCCCGGAATCGTCGTCAGCCGGTCGATGATGAAGCGCTCCAGCCCGTGCATGCTCTGCACCACCACGCGCAGCAGATAATCGGCGTCGCCCGACATCAGATAGCACTCCATCACCTCGGGCCGCTGGTCGATCGCCAACTCGAAGCGGCGCAGCGCGTCCTCCTGCTGCTTCTCCAGGCTGACCTGGATGAACACGTTGAGCTTGAGGCCGAGCGGCTCGGGATCGAGCAGCGTCACCTGCTGCTTGAACAAACCGAGCTTTTCGAGCGCCTTCACCCGGTTGAAGCACGGCGTGGGCGACAGGTTCACGGCGCGCGCCAGTTCGGCATTGGTGATGCGCGCGTTCTGCTGAAGCTGGTTCAGGATCGCGATATCGGTGCGATCGAGCCGGATCGAATCATTGGGCATGAATGTAACAATTCCTGGAATGAGCGAAATTCCGGAATATTTATACTGCACGCGAGCCAAAACGCAAGCCAATACAGACACACATTCCGCGATCGGCTCAGTACGCTTGTCGGATCGCCGCGTTCACCGCGCCGCGGCCCCACATGCAGCCTCCCCTTGCCGGAGCATCACCATGACCGACCTGTCGAACGGCGTGCCGTCGATTCTCGCCCTCCCCGCCCATCCGATCGACGACGACCCGGTCGAAACCGGCGAATGGCTCGCCGCGCTCGACGGCGTGGTCGAACATGCCGGCCCCGAGCGCGCGCATTACCTGCTCGACCGGCTCGCCGCGCAAGCCTCGGCGCAAGGGCTGGCCACCGGCCGCGTGCGCGCCACGCCGTACGCCAACACCATCCCCGTCGAGGCCCAGCCGCCTTACCCGGGCGACCTCGAAATCGAGGCGAAACTGGCCGCCGCGCTGCGCTGGAATGCGCTGGCGATGGTGGTGCGCGCGAACCGCGCCTATGGCGAGCTGGGCGGCCATATCGCCAGCTACGCATCGGCGGCGGACCTGTTCGAAGTGGGTTTCAACCATTTCTTCCACGCGGCCAGCCCCGAACGCGACGCCGATCTCGTCTATTTCCAACCGCACTCGGCGCCGGGCGTGTATGCGCGCGCGTTTCTCGAAGGCTTCCTCGGCGAAGCGCAGCTCGACCATTACCGCCGCGAAATCGCCGGCCCCGGTTTGTGCTCGTACCCGCACCCGTGGCTGATGCCCGATTTCTGGCAATTCCCCACCGGCTCGATGGGGATCGGGCCGATCAACGCGATCTACCAGGCGCGCTTCATGCGCTACCTCCAACATCGCCAACTGCTCGGCACCGAAGGCCGCACGGTGTGGGGCTTCTTCGGCGATGGCGAGATGGACGAGCCGGAATCGATCGGCGCGCTGTCGCTGGCCGCACGCGAGCAACTGGACAACCTCGTGTTCGTCATCAATTGCAATCTGCAACGGCTCGATGGCCCGGTGCGCGGCAACGGCCGCGTCATCGACGAGCTCGAAACGCTGTTCGCCGGCGCAGGCTGGAACGTCATCAAGGTGCTGTGGGGATCGGATTGGGACCCGCTGTTCGCGCGCGACCGCGACGGCGCGCTGCTGCGCGCGTTCGCCAACACGGTGGACGGCCAGTTCCAGACCTTCTCGGCCAACGACGGCGCCTACAACCGCGAGCACTTCTTCCAGCAGAACCCGCAGCTCGCCGCGCTGGCCGCGCACCTGAGCAACGACGACATCGACCGCCTGCGCCGCGGCGGCCACGACGTGCGCAAGCTGCACGCGGCCTACGCGAAGGCGCGCGCGCATCGCGGCCAGCCCACGGTGATCCTGGCCAAGACGATGAAGGGCTTCGGGATGGGCGCGATCGGCCAGGGCCGCATGACCACCCATCAGCAGAAGAAGCTCGACCTCGACGATCTGAAGGCGTTCCGCGACCGCTTCGCGCTGCCGCTGTCGGACGACGACGTGGCCGACGTGAAGTTCTACCGGCCCGCCGCCGACAGCCCCGAGATGCGCTACCTGCACGCGCGCCGCCAGGCGCTCGGCGGCTACCTGCCGCGCCGCCGCCGCGAGGCCGGCACGCCGCTGGCGGTGCCGCCGCTGTCGGCATGGGGGCAGTTCGCGCTCGACGCGGACGGCAAGACGATGTCCACCACCACCGCCGTGGTGCGCATGCTCGGCGGCCTGCTGAAGGCGCCGTCGATCGGCGAACGGATCGTGCCGGTGGTGGCCGACGAAGCCCGCACGTTCGGCATGGCCAACCTGTTCCGCCAGGTCGGCATCTACTCGCCGCACGGCCAGCGCTATCAGCCCGAGGATCTCGGCTCGATGCTCTATTACCGCGAATCCACCAACGGGCAGATCCTGGAGGAAGGCATCTCGGAAGCGGGCGCGATCTCGTCGTGGATCGCGGCGGCCACGGCCTACAGCGTGCACGACCTGCCGATGCTGCCGTTCTATATCTACTACTCGATGTTCGGCTTCCAGCGCATCGGCGATCTGATCTGGGCCGCCGCCGACCAGCGCGCCCGCGGCTTCCTGATCGGCGCGACCTCGGGCAAGACCACGCTCGGCGGCGAAGGCCTTCAGCACCAGGACGGCACGAGCCACCTGGCCGCGTCGGCGATTCCGAACTGCCGCGCCTGGGACCCGGCCTTCGCCTACGAAGCCGCGCTGCTGATCGAGCACGGCATGCGCGAGATGGGCGAGCAGCAACGCGACGTGTTCTATTACCTGACGGTCACCAACGAAAATTACGCGCAGCCTTCGATGCCGGCCGGCGACGCGGTGCGCGAGGGCATCCTGCGCGGCCTGTATTCGTTGCAGCCGGAGCGGCACGCTTCGGCGCGCGTGCAGTTGCTCGGCTCGGGCGCGATCATGACCGAGGTGCTCGCGGCGGCCGCGATGCTCGAAACCGATTGGGGCGTAGCGGCGCAGGTGTGGAGCGTGACGAGCTACACCGAGTTGCATCGCGAGGCGATCGCGGCCGAACGGGCGGAACGGCTGGGGGAATCTGGGGGCGAAGCGGAGGAAGAAGCGGGCCTGGAAACGGCGGTCGGTTCGGCACTGCGCGGCGCGCAAGGCCCTGTGATCGCAACCAGCGACTACGCAAGGGCGTTGCCGGAATTGATCCGCGCGTTCGTGCCGGCGCACTACGTGACGCTCGGCACCGACGGCTTCGGCCGCAGCGACACGCGGCAGGCGCTGCGCGAGTTCTTCGAGGTCGACCGCGCTTCGATCGTGGTGGCGGCGCTGCATGCGCTGGCCGGCCAGGGTTCGGTCGATCGCGCGGTGGTACGCGCGGCGCGGGAGCGTTACGGCAAGGACGGCCGCCGCGCGGCGTCGTGGCAGTCCTAACGGATGCGCGGCGCGCGGCGGCGATGCCTCAACACCGCGCCGCCGCCGTGCAAGGGTTCAGCGGGAAGCCGCCATGGCGGCCGCTGCCGCCGAGTCGTTCATCGCAAACCAGTCGCGTGCGGTCGTGACGATCACGGCCGGCGCGACCGAGCAGCTGCCGAACGCGCGCGACCCATCGGCGCGGTACCACAGCCTCGACACGATATCGCGCGCATCGCGCATCGTGATTTCGGGAAAATTCTTCAACATGGCCCTTCTCTCTCGGTATCGATCCAGACGGCGCACACCGGCCTGCTGTCGGCTGAGGTCGCGGCGCAACGCCGGGTACAACGGTTTCGGTGCAAAAATGTGGCGGCTTCACGCCCCGTCGAGCACCCACTTGACGAGCCCGTGACGTCCCTTGAAGCCCAGCTTGGCGGCTGAACGCTTGATATAGGTTTCGATGGTGCTGGGCTTGACGCCGAGCTTCTCGGCCATCTCGCGAAACGTGCTGCCGCTCAACAGGCCGACGCACACCTCGATCTCGCGATCGGACAACACCACGGCAACACTGGACAAGCGGCGCTCGAACTCGCTGCGCAACAGCGCCTGGCGGTTCGGGTCGGCGGCATGGCCATCGGCCGGCTCCGGCCGGGCACCCGCGGCAAAACGCCGGTGGGACGCGTGGATTTCGACGAGCGGCAACAGCATTTCGGCGCAGCTCTTCAAAAACGACATTTCCTGCAACGTGAAATCGTAGGCCTGATAGGGACGGTACAGCGAGATCACGAAGCGCCGGTTCGCCTTGCGCGAGACCAGGTGACATTGGAACCCACGCTCATGACGGCACGATGGCAATGCCTCACGCGTGTCGTCACGCAACTGCGGGGGATTCAGGTGGATCAGTTGGGTGTCCGAGGCATCGAGCACCTTGCGCGACAGCGGATCGTGCGCGGGATCGGCCTTCGGCATGACCGGGCGGATGTCCTGATCGTGCGAGGCGAAGGCGCCCAGCAGATGCACGTCGACGATTTCGCCGCGGCTCTCGTTGACCGACCAGGCGGTGATCTTGGTCGAGGCCAGCTCGACGGAACCGGCGAGCAGCGCGTGCAGGTTCGACGCGAAGCGCTCGGTGCCGGTGCTGGAGATGATTCTCCCTAGCTTGCCAAATAGCTCGACCAATTGGTTTTCCTCGGAATGTTCTGTTTATCCGGCTTGGGCCGCATGCGGCGCCGGTATTGCCCCGTTCGATCCCCTGCCGCGCCCCGCTCGCGCCGGACGCTTTGCATGCCGCACCGGTGTCGCGGCCGACGCCGAGGTGGCATGCCCGGGCTGCTCCTCTCAAAGCAGCCGGCGATCATCGCCGTGCAGCGCGCGAAACCGGCCATGTTTTTGGCCTGGCGAACGCTGCCGGAAATTCTCAGAGTTGCGACTGTACTGGATTTTCGATGACGCCGCTGTTGCTCGCCAAAATACTTTTCGGATGCCTTCGCATCGGTCGCGACAACGGCGGGAAAATTCGCGCAAAGCGAGGCGCAGCAACGAATGGCGGCGCAAAACTGCGATTGCAGTCGAGGCTTGAAAACCTGTCGAAACAGCCGGGCAAAACTGCGATCGCATGCCCGGCTCGCGGCATCACGTCACGCCGGTTGCGCCTCGCGTTGGCGCTCGAGTTCGCGCACCAGCGGCAGCACGCGCTCGCCGAAATACACCACCTCCTCGTGGTAATGCAGGAAGCCGGCCAGCACGAGATCGACGCCGATCGCCTTCAACGCGACGATCCGCTCGGCGATCTGCTGCGGCGTGCCGATCAGGTTGGTGCGGAAGCCGTCGTTGTACTGCACGAGATCCGCGAACGTCGAGTTGGCCCACATGCCCTGCCCGTCGGGCGCGGCCTTGCCGGCCTGCTTGACCGCGTGGCCGAACGCGTTCACGGCGTCCACGTCGGCATGGCGCACGATCTCGTCGAGCACGGCGCGCGCTTCTTCCTCGGTATCGCGCGCGATCACGAACGCATTGACGCCGAAGCGCACGCGCCGCCCCTGCTGCGCGGCGGCGGCGCTGATCTCGTCGATCTGCGCGCGGTGGCCGTCGAGCGTGTTGCCGTTCATGAAATACCAGTCGGACACGGCCGCCGCCATCTTGCGCGCGGCCGCCGAATTGCCGCCCTGGAAGATTTCCGGGTGCGGTTGTTGAAGCGGCTTGGGCTTCAGCGTGTAGTCGTTGAAGCGGTAGAAATCGCCCTTGAACGTGAAGTTGTCCTCGGTCCACACGCCGCGCACGGCGCGAATGAATTCCTCGGAGCGGCGGTAGCGTTCGTCGTGTTCGAGCCACGGCTCGCCGAGCGCCGTGAATTCGCCCTTGAACCAGCCGCTGACCACATTGATGGCCACGCGCCCGCCCGTCAGTTGATCGATGGTCGCCAGTTGCTTGGCGACCACGGCCGGGTGCCACGGCCCCGGCAGGATCGCCGCGATCACCTTGAGCCGCTCGGTGGCCGCCAGCAGCGCGTGGCTGATCGCCACCGATTCGTGCTGGTATTCGGCGCCGTAACCGGCCGTGAAGCGGATTTGCGACAGCGCGTAATCGAAGCCGTGACGCTCGGCGAGTTGCGCAAGCTTGCGGTTGTAATCGGCGTCCCAACTGGTGCGCTGCTCGATCTTGCTGACCACCAGGCCGCCGCTGACATTGGGCACCCAGTAGGCGAATTTCAGCGCTTCGGGCGGCTGGCTGATCGGATCGTGACTCATCGACGGATTCCTCGCATGAAAGGACGGAACGGCCGGAGCAAGCTCCGGCCGGGCGTTCGACTCATGCTAGGTTTGCGGTTCGATGCGGCCAACCAATCAATTCGACTATCGATTCCGCCTCGGCGGCATAGGCCTCAGTCGCGCCCCAGATCGGCGAGCGGGTGGGTATCGGGCGTCCACGGCGACGACAGGAAATGCCGCACGCGCTCGCCGCTCACCTCGGCCAGCGAGGCCGGCGACCAGCGCGGCCGGCGATCCTTGTCGACCAGATGCGCGCGCACGCCCTCGATGAAATCGCCTTCCTCGATCGCGCGCACGCCGATCTCCAGCTCCATGCGGAACGCTTCGGCCAGCGTCATCTGCCGCCCGCGCAGCAGCGCGTCGCGCGTCACCGCCAGCATGGTGGGCGAATGTCCGAGCAACGCATCGAGCGTGGCCAGCAGCCATTGGCGGTATTCGCGGCCGGTTTCGTCGCGGTCGAGTTCCTGGCGCAGCGTCGCGACGATCCGCTCGACGCTCGAGCGGCGATCGAAGTGCCGCACGATCCACGGCAACTGGCCTTCGAGCGCGGCGTGCGGCACGACGTTGGCCGGCGGCTCGAACACCGCGCGCAACGCGCCGGGCAGATCGGCCCCGGTGAAATCGGCGCGTTCGAGCCGCTGCTCGAACGTATCGAGCCACGCGCCCGGCACGCATACGTCGGCCAGCCGCGCGGCCAGCGCATCGGCGCCCGACAGCGTCACGCCGGTCAACCCGATGTAGAGCGCCAGTTCCACCGGCAGCGCCGACAGGAAATGCGTCGCGCCCACATCGGGCACGAAGCCGATGCGCGTCTCGGGCATCGCGATCTTGCTGCGCTCGGTGGTGACGCGCAACGCCGCGCCCTGCGCGAGCCCCATGCCGCCGCCCATGGTGATGCCGTCCATCAGCGCCACCAGCGGCTTGGGGAACGTGTGCAGCGCGTAATCGAGCCGGTATTCGTCGACGAAAAAGCCGATCCAGTCGCGCGAGCCGGCCTGGGCCTCGCGATAGAGCGCGCGCACGTCGCCGCCCGCGCAAAAGCCCTTGCCGCCCGCGCCGCGCAGCACCACGGCGACGATCGCGTCGTCGCGGCGGCAGCGTTCGATCAGCACGGCCAGCTCGCGCACCATCGCGTGCGACAGCGCATTGAGCGCGGCCGGCCGGTCGAGCGTGACCACGGCGACGCGGTTGATCACGCGCATCGTCACTTCGGGCGCGGCGGCGGTGGCGGCGGCCGTGCGGCCGTCGGTGTCGTTCAATGCAATCATCGGGATTCCTGTTTTTCCGGCATCTGGTAGAGGCGGATCACCGCCGAGAAATCGAGCCGGCCGTCACCGCGGCTGCTCAGGGTCTGGTAAAGCTGCTGCGCGAGCGCGCCGAGATAGACGGGCTGGCGCACTTGTCGCGCCGCATCGCCGGCGAGGCCGAGATCCTTCAGCATCAGGTCGGTACCGAAGCCGCCGGTATAGCCGCGCGAGGCCGGCGCCGTCTCGATCACGCCCGGGTAGGGGTTGTAGGTGTCGGCGCTCCAGCAGCGGCCGGTGGAGGTGCCGAGGATACCGCCGAGCACCTTCGGATCGATGCCGAGCGCCGCGCCCAGCGCCATCGCCTCGGCCACGCCGGCCATCGAGATGCCGAGCACGAGGTTGTTGCAGATCTTCGCCACCTGCCCCATGCCCACCGGCCCGCAATGCACGAGGTTGCGGCCCATCCCGCTCAGGATCGGCGAGACGTGCGCGAATGCCTCGGCGCTGCCGCCCACCATGAACGTCAGCGTGCCGGCCGCCGCGCCGCCGGTGCCGCCCGACACCGGCGCATCGACGAAATGCCCGCCGCGCGCCTCGACCAGCGCGCCGAACGCCTGCGCGCTGGCCGGATCGATGGTGCTCGAATCGATCACCGTGGCGCCGGGCGCGAGCCCGGCCAGCACGCCGTCGTCGGCCGTCAACGCGGCGCGCACGTGCGCAGCGGCGGGCAGCATCGTGATCACGCAGGCGGCATCGACAGCCGCGTCGCGGGCCGACGCAGCCAGCGCCGCGCCGCCGTCGGCCACCAGCCGCAGCGCGTCGGCATTGAGGTCGAACGCCTGCACATCGTGGCCCGCCTTGACGAGATTCAGCGCCATCGGCGCGCCCATGTGGCCGAGGCCGACAAATCCGATCTTCATGATGCGTCTCCCGGTTGCTACGTCATCCTATGTTTCCGGCTGCATGTTCGGCCGCCTTCAGGCCGGGAAATCCTCTTCCCAGTATTCGTCGGGCATGCGCGCCGCCGGATCGGCATCGCGCTCGATCTCGCGCCGTCGCAACTCCACGCGGCGGATCTTGCCGGAGATCGTCTTCGGCAACTCGGCGAACTGCAGGCGGCGGATGCGCTTGTACGGCGCCAGCTTCTCGCGCGAGAAGCGGAAGATCTCGCGCGCCAGCGCCTCGCCCGGCTCGTAGCCGGCGCGCAGCGTGATGAAAGTTTTCGGCACCGACAGCCGCAGCGGATCGGGGCTCGGCACCACGGCCGCCTCGCCGATCGCGGGATGCTCGATCAGCACGCTTTCCAGTTCGAACGGGCTCAGGCGATAGTCGGACGACTTGAACACGTCGTCGGCGCGGCCGATGTAGAGGTAGTAGCCGTCGCTGCGGCGCAGCGCGATGTCGGAGGTGCGGTAAAAGCCGTCGCGCATCGCCTGCGCGGTCGCTTCGGCATGGTTCGCGTAGCCGCGCATCAGGCCGCCGGGCCGCTCGCCGTCGAGCGGCAGCGCCACCTCGCCCTCCTCGACCGGTGCGCCGTCGGGGTCGAGCAGCGTCACGCGATAGCCGGGCATCGGCCGCCCCATCGAGCCGGCCACCACCGGCTGGCCCGGCGAATTGCCGATCACGCAGGTGGTTTCGGTCTGGCCGTAGCCATCGCGGATCGTGATGCCCCAGGCGCGGCGCACGCGCTCGATGATCTCGGGATTGAGCGGCTCGCCCGCGCCGATGATCTCGCGCAGCTTCACCGCGTAATCGGCCAGCGGCTGCTGCACGAGCATGCGCCAGACGGTCGGCGGCGCGCACAGCGTGGTGATGTCGTAGCGCACCAGCGTGTCGAGCGCCTGCTTCGGATCGAAGCGCGTGTAGTTGAACGCGAACACGCAGGCCTGCGCATTCCACGGCGCGAACAGGCAGCTCCACGCGTGCTTGGCCCAGCCCGGCGAGCTGATGTTCCAGTGGATGTCGCCCGGTTGCAGGCCGATCCAGTACATCGTCGAGAGGCTTCCGATCGGGTAGGTGCGATGCGTGTGCTCGACGAGCTTCGGCTTCGAGGTGGTGCCCGACGTGAAATACAGCAGCAGCGTGTCGTCGGCGTGGGTGGGCGCGTCGGGCATGAACTCGGCCGATGCGGCGTAGCCGTCGTCGTAGCACAGCCAGCCGTCGCGCTTGCCGCCTACCACGATCCGCGTCAGGTTCACGCCGGCCTCGTCGAACTTGGCCGCTTCGTCGGCATCGATCACGGCGTAGCGCGCACCGCCGATCGACACGCGGTCGCGGATATCGTCGGCGGACAGTTGCGTGGTGGCCGGCAGCACCACCGCTCCGAGCTTCATCGCCGCCAGCATGGTTTCCCACAACTCGACGCGGTTCGGCAGCATCAGCAGGATGCGATCGCCGCGCCCCACGCCGATCTCGCGCAGGTGATTCGCAATCCTTGACGATTGTTCCGACATCCGCGCGAACGACACCGGCTCGCCCGCGCCCGTCGCCGCATCGACGATCCACAGCGCCGGCCGCGCATTGCCGCGCGCCATCGGGTCGAAATAATCGAGCGCCCAGTTGAACGACTCGACGCTCGGCCAGCGAAACTCGCGATACGCCGTGTCGTAATCGGTGCGGTGCCTCAGCAGGAAATCGCGGGCGTCGAGGAATGCCTGTGCCGTCATCGTGTCGTCTCCTTCGGTCTCGCGCACGTTATCGTGCGTCGTCGTGCATCTTCGTGATTCATGCGTACCGCCTGCCGGCACGCGATGCTAGAGCTGCCGCGCGATCACCATGCGCTGCACTTCGCTGGTGCCTTCGTAGATCTGCGTGATGCGCGCGTCGCGATAGTGGCGCTCCACGTCGTAGTCGGCCAGGTAGCCGTAGCCGCCGTGAATCTGGATCGCGTCCGAGCATACCGCCTCGGCCATCTCGGAGGCGAACAGTTTGGCCTGCGAAGCTTCCGACAGGCACGGCAGGCCCTCGGTGCGCAGCCGCGCCGCATGATGCACGAGCAGCCGTGCCGCGTTCAGTTGCGTGACCATGTTCGCGAGCTTCTCGGCGATCGCCTGATGCGCGGCAATCGGCTTGCCGAACTGGATGCGTTCCGACGCATAGCGGCGCGCCTTGTCGAACGCGGCCCGCGCGATGCCCACCGCCTGCGCCGCGATGCCAATGCGGCCGCCTTCGAGGTTCGCCAGCGCGATTTTCAGCCCCTCGCCGCGCGCGCCGAGCAGGTTCGCTTCGGGAATCGCGCAATGCGTCAGCGTGACCGGGCAGGTGTCCGACGCGCGAATGCCGAGCTTCTTCTCGGGCTTGCCGACCTGGAAGCCGGGCGTGTCGGTCGGCACGAGGAACGCCGACAGGCCGCGCTTGCCCAGGTCGGGATCGGTCATGGCAAAAACGATCGCCACGCCGGCGCGCGACGCGTTCGAGATGAATTGCTTGTTGCCGTCGAGCACCCATTGGCCGTCCTTCAGCACGGCGCGCGTGCGCAGGTTGTTGGCCTCGGAGCCGGCCTGCGGCTCGGTCAGGCAGAACGAGCCGATCATGCGGCCCGACGCGAGCGGGCGCAGCCAGCGCTCGCGCTGTTCGTCGGTGCCGTAACCGAGGATCGGGCCGCAGCAGACCGAGTTCTGCACGCTCATCAGCGTGGCGCACGACGCGCAGCCGGCCGCGATTTCCTCGACGGCCAGCGCGTAGGCCGTGTAATCGGTGTAGGCGCCATCCCATTCGGCTGGCACCACCATGCCGAGCAAGCCCAGTTCGCCCATCTGCGCGATCACGCGATCGGGCAGTGCGCCGTCGCGATCCCATTGCGCCGCGTTCGGGGCCAGCACTTCGGTGGAAAAATCGCGCACGCTGTCGCGAATCATGCGTTGATCTTCGGTGTAGAGCGCATCCATGGCGTGCCTTGTCTCGTGATCTGGTGTGTCGCGCGCCGGGCGGGTTGCGGTGCGGCGGCGCGCCGGTAAAGGCAGTGTAGGCAACGAACGGCGCGGTATCGATGCTCGCCGCACTCAATTACAATGATCGTTTTTGCCATACCGTGTTCGTGGCGGCCATATCGTGCCGCCGCAGCACGCCGCGCTCGCATGAAAACCACCGACAAGGGAACCGTTTCCGTCCGCCTCGTGGCCACCAGCCTCGCGCTGGCGTGCCGGCGCGGCGCCGATCCCGAGGCCTTGCTCGCGCAGGCCGGCATCGCGCCGGGCCTGCTCGACGCGCCCGACGCCCACGTGGGCGCGCGCCAGTACGGCGCGCTCTGGAACGCAATCGCGCGCACGCTCGACGATGAATTCTTCGGACAGGATTCGCACCCGATGCGCAGCGGCGCGTTCGTGGCGATGAGCGAGGCCGCGCTCGGCGCGCGCACCGGCATGGGCGGGCTGTCGCGCGCGCTGAACATGATGCGCTGCGTGCTCGACGATCTGCATGCCGAACTGGAGGTGGATGCCACGCGCGTGCGGCTGCGCTTCGTGCATCGCGACGCCGAGGCACGGCCGCCCGCGTTCGTCTACGCGACGTTCTTCATCCTCGTCTACGGGCTGACCTGCTGGCTGATCGGGCGGCGCATTCCGGTGCTGACCGCATGCCTGCGCAGCCCCGCCCCCGAGGTGCCGCGCGATTACCGGCAGATCTTCTGCGACGACCTGCGCTTCGATTCGCCCGACGCCTACGTCGATCTCGACCCGGCGTTCGCCACGCTGCCCGTGGTGCAAACGCCGCCTTCGTTGAAAGCCTTCCTGCGCAACGCGCCCGGCAACTTCATCGTCAAGTACCGCAACCCCGATTCGCTGGCGAGCCGCGTGCGCGCCGTGCTGCGCGCCACCGCGCCGGCCGACTGGCCCGACGCGGCCAGCCTCGCCGCGCGCCTGCACGTGGCCGAGGCGACGCTGCGGCGCAAGCTGCGCCACGAGGGCGCGTCGTATCAGGAAATCAAGGATGCGCTGCGTTACGAGATCGCCTGCGCCGCGCTGGCCGACCTCACGCTGACCGTGGCCGACGTGGCGACCGCCGCCGGCTTCGCGGAGCCGAGCGCGTTCTATCGGGCGTTTCGAGGATGGAGCGGACTGAGCCCGGCCGCGTATCGCGAGCGCGAACGAGATGCCGAAGCGGGCGGGACGGAATGAGGAGGGTTCACCGCGAACGCGGCGAGGAATAGCGAGCAGTCTTGAAGAAAACGCGGTTCGCGCCGCTGGACGACGCAAACCGCGCTACACGGGCAATCAGGTGCTGGCCGCCAGACGGGGGCCGCGTGCGACGCCCGACGGAGCAGGCTCCGGAGTTTGCGCCGTGGTGCCGACCCACGGGTCGATGCCCTGCTTCTGCACTTCCTCGAGAAACGATACGCGTGTGCGCCAATAATTGGCCTGCGTCTTCGCATCGATCACGCGCTGTTCGGCGGTGAACAATTCCATGCGTGCCGTCACGAGCATCGAAGCGGCGGATTTCTCGGGAGTGGGGGCGTGCCGCATTGCCCAACGACTGATCAAGTTCATCATGCTGACCTCCGTATCGACCGTTGAATTCGAACGGGAAGCCGGGCTGTGGTCACCCGGCGAATACCGGTAGTGCTTGTGGCCGAGCCTGAATTCCAGGTACGGCACCGTTTAACCCACCGCCCTATCGTAGTGTCCCAGCCCGATTTGCGCGATAGCACCTTGCAATCTTTTACATCCTGAACCCGTTTTTTACGGGGGTTTCGAATCAGGATTTCGCGCGCCACGCGTTGCACGGCAAGGCTTCGCTGCGAAATTAACCGCGCTCGACGGCGGCGTATGTGCGATACGGAGCATTTCGGCGGTGTGCCGCGATGTGCAATATGCACAATCGCGGTGCACCCTACCCGCCCACCGGCCAGCGATACCCCAGCAACGAGGCGCCGTCATAAGCCAGTTCCCGCACCCTCCCCAACTGATTGCCGCCGAACAACACGATCGCCTCGCCCTCATGGCGCAGATAGAAGCCGACATGCCCTTTCCAGCTTGCCGGATCGTCGCGCGTCAGCACCACGATGCAGCCATAGCGCGGCGTATCGAGCGGCCGCCCCCAGTCGAGCCACGAACGCGCGAGCGCCGAGCCGGTGCCGGCCAGGCCCGCGCGTGCGATGCACCAGTTCGCGAACGCGAGCACCACGACACCTTGTCGTCGTAGCCCACGAGATTCGTCATGCCGTTGTATTCGACGATGCGCGGGTGGCTGCTTCCCGGGCCATGACGCGTCACGCCGGCTTCGGCGAGCGCGATCGGCATCCACGGCGGCAGATCGGAATGGTTCATCGCATCGCCCCGCTGCCGGAATTCGCTTCATTTCGATATGGTTGCGCGTGCAACGAATAGGCACGCGTTCGACGCCACGGCGCAAGCAATGAAATTGAAAGATTCGATGCCTCGGCAGACGATCCGCCGCTTGACAGGAAAGGCCATTGCAATAGTGCGGCGCATCGTTGCGGCAAGCCACGCATTCGCGTCGCGGCATGATGGTTGGGCATGAGCTCTCAGGTATTTTGGCGACGTATCGTATGACGCGCGTATCGCCGCGCAGGCGGAGCGGGCGCGCCGCGGCCATCGTAACGCGCCCCGGCGCTCGCCCGCAACGGCAATAGGCGCACGGCCGCACTGCGTTTACAATCGCGGCCGCCAAGCGCGCGGCGGCACTGCCCGCGCCGCCCCGAACACACGATACGTCGAGCACCGACACGACCACCGACCGGAGAAGCCACTTCATGGACTCGATCAAACGGTATTTCGGCTTCCAGGAAGCCGGAACCGACCTGCGCACGGAACTGCTGGCGGGCGTCACCACCTTCCTGACGATGGCATACATCATCTTCGTGAACCCGGCGATCCTCGGCGATGCGGGCATGCCGAAGGAATCGGTGTTCGTCGCGACCTGCATCGTGGCCGCGCTCGCGTCGCTGATCATGGGCCTCTACGCGAACTACCCGGTAGCCTGCGCGCCGGGCATGGGCCTGAACGCCTACTTCGCCTACGCGGTCGTCAAGGGCATGGGCTTCACCTGGGAGGCGGCGCTCGGCGCGGTGTTCATCTCGGGCTGCCTGTTCCTGATCGTCACGTTGCTGCGCGTGCGCGAGGCCATCATCAACGGCATCCCGAAGACGCTGCGCGTGGCGATCACGGCCGGCATCGGCCTGTTCCTCGGCATCATTTCGCTGAAAACCGCGGGCGTGATCACCGGCAGCCCCGCCACGCTCGTCACGCTCGGCAATCTGCACGAACCCACCACGCTGCTCGCGATCGTCGGCTTCTTCGTGATCGTCACGCTCGACGCGCTGCGCGTGCGCGGCGCGATCCTGATCGGCATCGTCGCGGTCACCGTCCTGTCGTTCTTCTTCGGCGGCAACCAGTTCCACGGCATTTTCTCCGCGCCGCCGTCGATCTCGCCGACGCTGTTCAAGCTCGACATCAAGGCCGCGCTGTCGACCGGCGTGATCAACGTGATCCTGGTGTTCTTCCTGGTCGAGTTGTTCGACGCGACCGGCACGCTGATGGGCGTGGCGAACCGCGCGGGCCTGCTCGTCAACGGCAAGATGCACCGCCTGAACAAGGCGCTGCTGGCCGACAGCACGGCGATCGTGGCGGGCTCCTTGCTCGGCACCTCGTCCACCACGGCCTATATCGAAAGCGCCTCGGGCGTGCAGGCCGGCGGGCGCACCGGCATGACGGCCGTGACCGTCGCCGTGCTGTTCCTGGCCTGCCTGTTCATCGCGCCGCTGGCCGGCGTGGTGCCCGCCTACGCCACCGCGCCGGCGCTGCTCTATGTGTCCTGCCTGATGCTGCGCGACATGGTGGACGTGCCCTGGGACGACGCCACCGAAGCCGTGCCGGCCGCGCTCACCGCGCTGCTGATGCCGTTCACCTACTCGATCGCAAACGGCGTGGCGTTCGGCTTCATCGCCTACGCCGGCCTCAAGCTGCTGACGGGCCGCGCGAAACAGGTCAAGCCGGTGGTCTGGATCATCGCCGTGGTGTTCCTGTTCCGCTACTTCTACCTGGGCGCGGATTGACGCGCACGGCAGCCGGCGGCATCGGCGTTTCGGAACACTATGCCGGTGCGGGCGCGGATCGATATACTGTGCGCCCCGGTTTCGATTCCCCGAGATCCATGCGGCAGCTCACCTGTTCGATCGTTCTCCTGTTGGGCTGCGCATGCACGGCGTCGGCCGCGCTGGCCGCTGCTTCGGCCGATGGCGCGGTGGCTGCCTCGTTTTCGCAACTGGCCTCGGCCCCGGCCGTGCCCGCCTCGGGCCTGCTGCTCGATGCCGAAGCGCCCGCCCCGCATGGCCCCGTCTCCACGTATCTGATCCGCAAGTTCGGCGTCGCCAAGCAGAAGGCGCAGCAAATCTCCGACGCCGTCACGCTCGCCTCCGCCAAGTATTCGCTGCCGCCGGCCGTGCTGCTCGCGATCATCTCGATCGAGTCGCGCTTCCGGGAAAAGGCCAAGGGCGCGAACGGCGCGACCGGGCTCATGCAGGTCGTGCCGTCGGTACATCGCGGGCTGGTGCGCAATCAGGATCTGACCGAACCCACCACCAACATCAAGATCGGCTCGGCGATTCTCTACGGTTACATGCAGGGCGCGAACGGCGATCTCGACGTCGCGATGCGCCGCTACGGCGGCTCCCAGGCCTATGCGCAGAAAATTCGCGTGCGGGCCGCGGAATTCAATCGCGCGCTCGATACCGATGCGCAGCCCGACGCTCCCGCCTCGGAAGCGGAAACGCGACACGGCTTCTCCCGCGCACGGCCGTAACCACCCCGCGCGGCACGAATATTCTCTCGCAATCCTGAATAATGAATGGCGATGAAGGCGAGCGCCGGCTTCCGGCCCCCGCCCGCTCGCGCGATCAGCGCAGGTTCGCCTCGTGGAAGCGTACATAACCGCTGCGCAGCGTCACGCATTGCGCACGCGTATCGGCCAGCAGCCGGCGCGCGGCCGCCTCGATGCGCGGACGATGATTCGCGAAGGCGCCGAGCATGTCCTCGGAACGCGCCGAGGCCGCGCCGAAATGCGACTCCAGCGCCTCGGCGGTAATCTCGCAACATACCCGCTCGCCATCCACCATCGCCGCGAATAACAAAGTCAGTTCAGGCCCCGAGTATTCGGGGGCTTCGTTCGGGAAGAGGATCTGCATGGGGCGCCTTTGTCGTGACGAGAATGCAAAAGGCCGCGCACACCATTGAGGGCCGGGGCGGCCGGAGCGAGCGCGGAACGGTCGGCAGGGTGGCGCGCGGCGGAAGGCGCGCAGGAGATCGAGCCGGTTGCCTTTCACTGTAGACGCTATGCGCGTACACGCAAGGACTGACGGGACAAACCCCGATGCCGCGCTGCCGGCATGTGCCACGCCCGCGGTTTTCAACAGCCGCTGACGAATTCACGCGCCCGTTCGCCATCGTTTTGCACTGCGCAACAAACCAGGCCACCCGCCCGCCCCGAGTGCCGTGCCGCCGGGCGCCATCGGCTTGCCGCGCCGCCGCAGCGGCGAATCGCGGTCGCGCACGCCGGGTGGCGCTTGTATCATGACGCGAGCGGCGTGCTGCACGGCGCCCATCAAACAAGGATCGGAGCGCCGCCGACGCTTCCCTGGAGACACGACATGCCGCAATCCTCCGTGCTGCCCGCCACGGTCAGCCGACTCGACGTCATCGCGCAGGCGCACGCGCGCTCGGCCTCGATCGGCCTGCGCGCCGCCGACCGGCCCGACTACGCGCCGCTGTCGGCGCATGCGCTGCGCGAGCTGATCGACGGCAGCCGCTCGCTCTATACGCTCGCGCGCCCGGTGATGGACGCGCTGCACGCCCAGATCGCCGATACCCAAAGCCTCGTACTCCTGACCGATCATGACGGCATGATCCTGCACAGCATCGGCGACGCCGATTTCGTCGCCAAGGCGAACCGCGTGGCGCTGCGCCCCGGCGCGTCGTGGGCCGAAACCGCGCGCGGCACCAATGCGATCGGCACCGCGCTGGCCTCGCGGCAGGCCGTGACCGTGCACGGCGACGAACATTTCCTGCGCGCCAATCATGTGCTGTCCTGCTCCTGCGCGCCGATCGTCGATCCGTTCGGCCGCTTGCTCGGCGCGCTCGACGTCAGCGGCGACCCGCGCGGCTTCGGCCCGCACACGCTCGCGCTGGTCAGGATGTCTGCACAACTGATCGAAAATCACCTGTTCTCCAGCGCCTGCGACGCCGCGTTGCGCGTGCATTTCCACGCGCATGCCGAATTCGTCGATTCGCTGTTCGGCGGGCTCGCCGCGTTCGGCGCGGACGGCAACCTGCTCGCGGCCAACCGCAGCGCGCTGTTCCAGTTCGGTACATCGCTCGGTGCGTTGCAGGAGCGAAGCTGCGATGAATTGTTCGGTATCTCGTTCGCACAACTGGCGGACCGGGCCGCACGCGATCCGGGCGCGACTGTCGCGCTGACACTGCAGACCGGCGTGCGCGTGCTGGCGCGCTGCGAGCAGGCACAGACACGCCGCACCGGCGACCGAGTCGCCGCGCGCACGGCCTCCGTTGCCGTGCCGCCAACCCCGGAAACCGCGGTGAAACCGGCCGTGCCTGATGCCAACCCCGATGCCGACGCGATCACCCTCGCCACGCTCGACACCGGCGACGCGCGCATGGCCGCGATCCTGCAACGTGTTGCGAAGATCCGCGGGCGCGATCTGCCCGTGCTGATCCTCGGCGAAACCGGCACCGGCAAGGAATGGCTGGCGCGCGCGCTGCACGGCGCCTCGCCGCGCCGCGACGGCCCGTTCGTCGCCGTCAACTGCGCCGCGTTGCCCGATTCGCTGATCGAGGCCGAGCTGTTCGGCTATGAAGACGGCGCGTTCACCGGCGCGCGCCGGCGCGGCAGCCCCGGTCGCATCGTGCAGGCCGACGGCGGCACGCTGTTCCTCGACGAGATCGGCGACATGCCGCCGGCCCAGCAAGTGCGGCTGATGCGGGTGCTGCAGGAGCGCGCGGTGGTGCCGCTCGGCAGCGGCCGCGCCGTGCCGGTGGACGTACGGATCGTGTGTGCGACGCACCGCGACCTGCGCGCGATGATCGCCGACCAGCGCTTTCGCGACGATCTCTATTACCGCATCAACGGGCTGGCCGTCACGCTGCCGCCGCTCGCGCAGCGCACCGATCTGCCCGAACTGGTGCGGCGCGTGCTGGCCCGCCTCGCCCGCGCCGACGCCGTGCCGTCGCGCGTCTCGAACGCCGTGCTGGCCGCATTCGCGCGCTGCCGCTGGCCCGGCAACCTGCGGCAGATGACGAACGTGCTGCGCACGGCCGGCATGCTCGCCGACGATGCGCCCGAGATCGGCCTCGACCATCTGCCCGAGGATTTCTGGCTCGACTGCCCCGACGGCGCGGCCGAGTGGGCCACCTCGCCGGCCGCGTGCGCCTCCGCCACCACGCTCGACGCGCAGCAGGCCTCGCTGATCGACTGCACGCTCGCGCGCCATCAGGGCAACGTGTCCGCCGCCGCGCGCGAGTTGGGCCTTGCGCGCAATACCGTCTACCGGCATCTGCGACGGCGGCGCGGCGACGCCTGACCCCCACGGCAAGCCACGCCGCGCTTCGGGTATGCTGGCGGGCTCGCCTCCCGTTCGCCCGCCCCCGATGACCGAATCCGAACGCCCGTTCCGCGTCCGCGTCGAACCGCTCGGCGCGAGTTTCGACGCGCCCGACTCGCTATCGCTGCTCGAAGCCGCCGGCTTCGAGGGGCTGTCGCTGCCGCGCTCGTGCCGCAACGGCGTATGCCGAGCCTGCCTGTGCCGGATGGTCAGCGGCAGCGTGACGTACCGCGTCGAATGGCCCGGCGTGACGCGCGAGGAACGCGCGCAAGGCTGGATTCTGCCGTGCGTGGCGGTGGCCGCTTCGGATCTGGTGATCGAATACTCAGCCGATACGGACTTCTCCCCGCGTTAGCCCATGATTCGGGTTCCTGACGATTACGAGCCGGCTCGGCTCGCTTCCGCTCACGCCGCGTTCAACACCTTCATCGCCCAAGTCACCTCATGGATTTCGACGTCATCGTGCTCGGCGCCGGCATCGTCGGCGTATCGGTCGCTCAACATCTGCAGGATCGCGGCCGGCGCGTCGCGCTGATCGACCGGCAGGCGCCGGGGCTCGGCACGAGCTTCGGCAATGCCGGGTTGATCGAACGCTCGTCGGTCATGCCGTATGCGTTCCCGCGCAACCCGCTGGCGCTGATGCGTTACGCGACGAACCGCGCCACCGCGCTGTACTGGCATCCGCGCTCGCTGCCCGCTTACGCGCCGTGGCTGCTGCGTTTCTGGCACGAATCGGCGCCGGCCCGGCACGCCGCGGCCGCACGCGACATGCGTCCGCTGATCGAGCGCAGCGTCGACGAACACGACGCGTTGGCCGCGCGCAGCCTCGAAGCCGCCGCGCTGATTCGCGGCAGCGGCTGGCTCGAAGCGTTCCGCTCGCCGCACGCGCTCGATCATGGCATCGCGGAAGCCGCGGGCCTGGCGCGCACGCACGGCCTGCGCCACGTGGTGCTCGACGCCGCCGCCCTGCGCGCGCAGGAGCCGTCGCTGCGCGCGGGCTTCGCGGGCGCGATTCACTGGCTCGATCCGAAAGCCGTGTCGAATCCCGGCGCGCTGGTCGCGGCCTATGCCGGCTTGTTCGAACGCGAAGGCGGCCGGTTCCTGCTCGGCGATGCCACCACGCTCGTGCGCATCGACGGCGGCTGGCGCATCACGACGGCCGACGGCGACACCACTGCGCGCGAGGCCGTGATCGCGCTCGGCCCCTGGTCGGACAGCGTATTCGCGCGTTTCGGCTACCGCATCCCGCTGCGCGACAAGCGCGGCTATCACATGCACTACGCACCGCCATCGGACACGCCGCGCTTGTCCGCACCGGTTGTCGACATCGAACACGGCTACGTGATCGCGCCGATGCAGCGCGGCCTGCGGCTCACGACCGGCATCGAACTGGCCCGGCGCTCGCTGCCGCCCACCGGCATCCAGCTCGCCCGCGCCGAACGCCTGGCGCGCCCGGCGTTCGGCCTCGGCGAGCGGCTCGACGACGCGCCGTGGCTCGGCTTGCGCCCGTGCACGCCGGACATGCGGCCGGTGATCGGCGCGGCCCCGCATCATCCGGGCATGTGGTTCGCGTTCGGTCACAACCATCACGGCCTGACGCTCGGGCCGATCACCGGGCGGCTGCTTGCACAGGCCATCTGCGGAGAACGCCCGGATGTCGATCTCACGCCGTTCGACGCGGCCCGCTTCGCACGCTGAGCACGGAATTCGTGCACGCCATTCGAAAATCCATTCGGCCGTGCCGATTATCGGATCGAATGGCGCATTACCCGATCCTCAGAATTTCCTCAGGAATAGCCGTAAATCTGCAACGCAGTGTTTAAGGATTTATCTTATTCGGCATGCTTCGATCGGCGAAACCGCATTCCTCCGACATTTCTGACGAAATCGCCATGTTGGCGTCACGCTGCTATCGGCATGCGCCGTGCACCATGGCGTCTGTCCGGAGATGCACGGCACCCGGCGCGGCGAATTTGCCCGCGCGTTGCCGACGATCCATGAGGAGCCCGAACAAGATGCGCAAGCCAGGAATTGTCGCCGCAGCGTGCGTGCTGCTGGCCTTCGCATCGTCCGTCCATGCAGCGGACGGCGCCTCGCAAGCCCCGTCGCAGCCCGTTTCCGCCGCCGCCCAGCCAGGCAGCGAGCAAAGCGGCGCCGAGCCATCCGGATACGGTGCACAGCCGCGCATGACGGCCGAAGCAGGAAAACGGGCGCAAGACCCGTTCACGATCAACGGCCGATCGATGTACGACGTGCACTGAACCGTCTCCAAGGGCGAGCCACCTCAGCACGGGATTCACCCCAGGCGTCTATGCGAGTAAGAAGCCTGCCGTGCCGCTCGTTCTTTTTTCCACCCCGGATCCCCTCCGGGGTTTTTTCTTTGTGCGCCCACAAACCTGCCGATCGATTGTTTCTAAATTGGCAAAATGTAATTCGATCCAGACAGGATGTTTTTTCTTGCCGAGGGCGCTTACATTTAGCTCCAGATTCTCATTGGAAACCGCTACGGAATCGACAAAACGCAGTTGCAAATACTGCCTAGGCCGATACCGCACGAGCTTTAGGAAACGGCAAATGAAGTCTTCCAAATCGATACCCCTGCGCGATCCCGCCGACGTTCACGTCGAAATTCTCGAACAATCGGACACGTTGCTCGTCGTTCGTTGGGTCGAACCCGGCCGCTGCCACTACGGCGAACAGCGCTGGCGCCGCCGCTTCGCGCAACGCACGGGCACGTGCGCACTGTCCCGCGAAGTGATCCAGCGCGGCGACGAAGTGTTTCGTCCTGCCGAGCGTCCGGCGCCTGCGAATGCGGGTGCCATGATCTCCGCCTCCCAGGTGCTCGGCCTGCACAGCGGCAAGTAAGGCCGAAACATCGCGCCGCGATACATTCGCGGCGTTTTCTTTTTGTGCTCGCCAGTCGGCGGCGCACCATGCTTAGGTGTGCCTGCTGGTTATGTGCGCTAGCGCACCGAGCACATCAAATCCCCCTCCCGGCTTCTTCCTACGCGCGCACGCGCGACCCGCACGCCGGCGCGCGATGCTTCGCATGGCCGTGCAGCCACGATTCGCACCGCGCTGCCACGACGCTTCCATCGTTGCGACCCACGCATTCATCAGACCATTTCCGCTCTGCGATTTTATCGATTTAAGCAACGATCTATGATCAAAACCAGTATTTACCCTAGGTGATCCGAGGTCTACGATTCACATCAACCGCTGACGACAAAACGCCGCAAGCGGACATACCAGATAAAATTTCGGAGGTTGTATGAATAAGCTCATCGCCGCAGTTGTTGCCGCTACCGCCCTGACCGCTTCGGTTGCCGCATTCGCCCAAACCGCCCAGAACGGCCCTGTGACCCGCGCCGAAGTGCGTGCGCAACTGGTCCAACTCGAGAAGGCCGGTTATCATCCGGGCGTCGCAAGCCCGTACTACCCGGAAGACATCCAGGCCGCGGAAGCCCGCGTGGCCGGCCCGGACACGAGCGGTTACGGTTCGCAGGCAGCCCCGGTGGTCCATTCGGGCAGCCCGGCAGCCACGGTTACGCCGGCTCACGATTCGATCTACTACGGTCACTAAGCAGCAAGCTTCGGGGTTGCCCGTACGGCAGCCTCGCTTCGGTAACGAGTCCGGCAACGGACTCGTCGCCGTTTTCAGGCCCCAAACCTCCGCCGTCCCGTCAGGGAAGGCTTAGCCCGGGCGCCTGGCGCCCGGGCCTTTTTTCGCTCCTGGCGCAAGCCTGATCTGCCCACCGGACGATCGAAGCGGCCTGAATCTTTGTTGTTTACGTTGCAACAATCCGTTTCCTGGAACGTGACGGTGACGCGCCGCAATATCGGCTTCAAACCTGGCCTGCGCGCCCCGCTCCATGAAACACAGCAGTTCCGAACGGCCACTCTCTTTCCGAGATCGGCCGTTTTTCTTTGGTGGACGAGAAATGCCGCAGCGGCGTTCGCGAGCCGTGGTGCGCTAACAGAGCGCATCCTCGGATTTACGAATTGAAAGACATCCTTAGGTTTCCTATACTCCAAGCCGCATCCGACTCGTGCCAATGGACAGGATGCGACTCAACCTCGGTCCGATGCTGGTCCGAGGTATTTTTTTATGCGCTTTCGTGCGCGCTTGCGTCGACCACGCTGATGCCGGCCAAGAACGATTCGATGGCCGCTGCCAACGCCACGGTACACATCGGCCGGGACAAGAACCGCACCGGCAAGCCGCCACCCTATTTCACTCGTTCGGAATCCGCATCGATCCGCTCGCGCAGAAATGCGCACACGGCCCGGTGCATGCGCACCGCGCCGGGGCTGACATCAAGCGCGCGCCAGCAACCGTGCACCATGCCCTCGGCCAGCACGAAGCGCGCCTCGCCGCCAGCCGCACGGATCGTCTCGACATACACACGCGCATCGTCGCGCAGCGGATCGTGCTCCGCGCCGATCGCCAGCACCGGCGGCAGCCCGTCGAAACGACCGGCCAGCAACGGCACGGTGCCCGGCGGCGGCGAAACCGGCGCTGCCGCGGCCCCATCCGCCGATCCCCAGTACCACTGACGATAACTGCGCACATCGGCGAGCGTCAGCATCGGCGCATCGGCCTCGCTTTCTCGCGCGGGCAATTGCGGCTCCAGCCCGAGCATCGGATAGACAAGCGCGACACCCGCGATCCGCGCGCCGAACCACGCCGCCACGCTGGCCGCCAACGTGCCGCCGGCGCTGTCGCCGGCCAGTGCGATCGGCTGCCCGGCGGGAAGATCGAACGGCAGGCGGCCGTCGAGCGCCGCCTGGGTGACGGCGCGCACGTCGTCGTGCGCGGCCGGCGCGCCATGCTCGGGCGCCAGCCGGTAGTCGACGGCGATCACGTCGGCAGCCGCGTCGGCCGCCAGCCGCGCCGCAATCGATTGATGGCTGGCCAGCGAACCGAGCACGAAACCGCCACCGTGAAAAAACAGCACCGCGCCGCGCGAAGCCTGCGCGAATCGGTAACGCCGCAAACCGATGCGGTGCCCGGCCGGCGCGACGAACATGGCATCCTCCGTCGTCACGCCGCTCGGCAATCGCGCCGGCGTCCAGCGCGCGGCGAAACGCTCGTAGCCGTCGCGCAGCGCCGCGACCGACACCGCGCGCGGGTCGCCGCCGTCACCGCCTTCGGCCGCGACCTGCACGACGAACGCGGCGATTTCCGCTTCGAGCGCCATCGTCAGCGCGGCGCCGGCAGGCCGATCACGCGCCCGGCCCAGGCCGGCGCCGCCATCTCGCGCTGCGCGTCGTGCCTTTCAGCAAGCCGCGCGTGAACGTCGGCATCGAACGGCGCGGATTTCGGCCCGCGCGTGTCGATATGCATCAGCATCTGCTCGCTGGCCGACACCGCGCCGTCCACGCCGTCCGCAAACATCTCCATATACAGATGGATGCGCTTCGCATCGACCGCCAGCACGCGTGCATCGACGCGCACCGCCGTGCCGAGCTTGATCTCCTGCAGGTAGTTCACATGCGCTTCCAGCGTGTAGATCGAGCGCGAGCGCGCCTGCCGTGTTGCCGCGTCGAGGCCGATCCGATCGATCAGCGCATCGGTGGCGAAGCTGAAGATCAGCAGGTAGAACGCATCGCGCAGGTGCCCGTTGTAATCGACCCATTCCTCGCGCACCACGTCGCGGTGAATCGTCAGCGCGGTTTCGGTGGGCATCGTCAATCCTCGTAGCGCATGCCGTGACGCGCCTTCACGCGGGCGATCGTTTCGATCACCTCGGTAATGCAGTCGTCGCGATAGCGTTCGAGCGCCTGGATGCTGCGCTCGCCCTGCTGCTCGGTGGTGCCTTCCACCACGCGGTCGATCAGCTCGTCGGTCAGCGTCGGCGCGACGAGCTTGGTCCACGGCAGTTCGAGCGCCGGCCCGAACTGCTTCATGAAGTGGCGCATGCCCGCGTCGCCGCCGGCCAGCGTGTAGGTCAGGAACGTGCCCATGAACGACCAGCGGATGCCCGCGCCGAAGCGGATCGCATCGTCGATCTCGCCGGTGGTGGCCACGCCTTCGTTGACCAGATGCAGCGCCTCGCGCCACAGCGCTTCGAGCAGGCGGTCGGCGATGAAGCCCGGCACTTCCTTGCGCACCTTGAGCGGACGCATGCCGAGCGACGCGTAGATGGCGATCGCCGCATCCACCGCTTCGCTCGAAGTCCGCTCGCCGCCGAGCACTTCGACCAGCGGCAACAGATAGACGGGGTTGAACGGATGGCCGACCACGCAGCGTTCCGGGTTGGTTGCGCGCGCATAGAAATCGGTCGGCAGCAGCCCCGAAGTGGACGACGCGATGATCGCGCCGGGCTTGGCCGCGCGGCTGATCTGCTCGTGCAGTTCGAGCTTCAGCGCCTCGCGCTCGGGCGCGCTTTCCTGGATGAAATCGGCGTCGGCCACGGCCGCCTCGATGGTCGGCACGAAGCGCAGCCGCTCGACCGACGCGCCCGGCTTCAGGCCGACGCGCTCCAGCGCGGGCCACGCGTTGGCGAGCTTGGCGCGCAGTTGCGCCTCGGCGCCGGGCGCCGGGTCCCACACGACCACGTCGAGCCCGTTCGCGAGCGCACGCGCCACCCAGCCGCCGCCGATCACGCCGGTGCCGATCGCGGCGAAGGTCTTGATGTCGGTGATCACAGTCATGAAACGTCCTTGGTTTTCCTGAATATCCGGCGAGGCGGCGTGCATGCCGCCCCACGCCATGTCATCTCACGCGAATTCGGCGATCGCGCGCCGTTCGAGCGGGCGTTGGCCGCGCGGCGGCAGGCCGAGCTTGACGCGCCCCTCGGCCGGCGTCAGCACGCGCGCGCCGAGCCGCTCGATGATTTCGCGCGCGCGCTGCACGAGCGAGCCGTTCGAGGCCGGCACGCCGCGATCGAGCCAGATGTTGTCTTCGAGGCCCACGCGCACATGGCCGCCCAGCAGCATCGCCTGCGCCACCATCGGCATCTGCATCCGGCCGATGCCGAAGCCGGCCCAGTGTGCGCCCGGCGGCATGTTGTCGACCATCGATTTCAGCGTGCCGGTGTCGGCCGGCGCGCCCCACGGAATGCCCATGCAAAGCTGGAACAGCGGCGGCTCGTCGAGCAGGCCTTCCTTGAGCAACTGCTTGGCGAACCACAGGTGGCCGGTGTCGAAGATCTCCAGCTCGGGCTTCACGCCAAGCTGCTGGATTCGCTTCGCGCCGGCACGCAACTGGGCCGGCGTGGACACATAGATGTAATCGCCATCGCCGAAATTGAGCGTGCCGCAATCGAGCGTGCAGATCTCGGGCAGCAATTCCTCCACATGCACGAGGCGCGTCAGGCCGCCGACCAGGTCGGTGCCCTGGCCGAACTGCATCGGCGCTTCGCCCGCGCCGATCTCCAGGTCGCCGCCCATGCCGGCCGTCAGGTTGATGATCACGTCAACGTCGGCCGACCGAATCCGGTCCACCACCTCGCGGTAGAGGTTCGGATCGCGGCTGCCGCACCCGGTTTGCGGATCGCGCACATGGCAGTGCGCGACGGTGGCGCCGGCCTTGGCGGCCTCGATCGCGGCCTCGGCGATCTGCTTGGGCGTGACCGGAATCGCCGGATGCTTGCCGACCGTATCGCCCGCGCCCGTCACGGCGCAGGTCACTATCACTTCGTGGTTCATTGCGTTTGCCTCGTTGCTTGCAGTGTAGGAGTGGCGCGCGGCGCGCCGGTCACAGGCCGAGCGCCGCCTTCACGGTCGCGAGACCGTCCTTGCCGTCGTAGCTCTTCACGCCCGCGAGCCAGCCGTCCAGCACCTGCGGGTGCTTGCGGATGTAATCCTTGGCCGAGTCGGCCGGGCGCGTCTTGTTCACCACGGCCAACATCAGTTGGTTCTCCATATCGGTGGTGAAGCGCAGGTTCGACACGAGCTTGCCCGCGTTCGGGCAGCGCTCGGCATAACCGTTCGAGGTCAGCGTGTAGACGCGCGCCTCGCCGTAGTTCGGGCCGAACGACGCGTCGCCGCCCGACAGGTAGTTCATCTGCAACTGGATGTTCATCGGGTGCGGTTCCCAGCCGAGGAACACCACCCATTTCTTGGCGCGCACCGCGCGCTCCACCGTCACCAGCATGCCGGCCTCGCTCGATTCGACCAGCTTGAAGCCGCCGAGCCCGTACTGGTTGGTGTCGATCATCTTCTGGATGGTCGCGTTGGCGCTGCTGCCCGGCTCGATGCCGTAGATCTTCCCGTCGAGTTCCTCGCGGTGCTTGGCGATATCGTCGAAGGTTTTCAGGCCGGCCTGGAATTCGTAGGCCGGCACCGCGAGCGTGGCCTTCGCGCCCGACAGGTTCGGCGTGTCGAGCACCGTGATCGACTTCGCATCGAGGAACGGCTGAAGCTGCTTCTGCTGCACCGGCCACCAGTAGCCGAGCGACACGTCGATCTGTTTGGCCTTCAGGCCTGCGAACGAAATCGGCACCGACGAGATCGTGGTAGTGGGCTTGTAGCCGAGCGACTCGAACAACATGGAGGCGAGCGCCGTGGTGGACGTGATGTCGGTCCAGCCGATATCGGAGAACCGCACCGTGCGGCACGCGTCGGAATCCTGGGCAAACGACGGCAACGGCAACGCAGATGCCGCGGCCAATGCCGCAACCAGCGCGAGGGTCTTGCACGACTTCATGTTGGCTCCCTGTTCGGCGGTGTCTCGCAGGCGATTGATAGAGGAACGACGAGGCCTGCACCGTGGATGAAAAAATAACGGGCCATATTCGGCGCAAGGCGACCGGCCGCGACGTTTTGTTGACTGTCAGCGACCTTCAGTGGAAACCATGATGGCGAGAGCGCGCGCCCGCATGACGGGGCTCAGGAAGACGATCGCGCGGCGGCGAGCTTGACCCGATGCGGCGTGGCGCGAAATGACCGGGCAGCCGGGCGGCCGGCGCCGGACGTTCGCAAGTGCGAACGTAAAAAAACCGCCCGAAACGAATCGGGCGGGCAAATGGACTCACCCGAATCGACGAGCGAAGGCGCGCGCGGCAACCACGGCCAGCGTACTGCCGGCTTTCGGCCGTGGTTGCCGAACCGCCCCGCGCCGGCATCCGGCACACCGTGAGTCCGCTCGGAGGCGGGCCGGGCTGCCCGGCCGCGAAACACGTGTCGAACGTCAGGACTGCATCAGAAGCACGGCTTAGAAGCGCGTCAGCATGCCCACAGCGCCCATCACCTGATTGCCCGTGGTGGAGGCGCCGCCGGCGTTGTACAGCATCGCGACGTTCTTGTTGCCGGTGGCGTGCTGATACATCGCCTCGGCATACAGCTCGGTGCGCTTGGACAGCGCATAGCGCGCGATCGCGTTGACCTGATTCCACTTCGGATCGGCGCCATAGGCGGTCGCGCCGCTCAGGTGCGCATCGGTGTACGTGTAGGACAGGCCCGCGCGCAGGGCCGGCGTGAACTGAACCATCCCATTCACTTCGTAGTTGTCGAAGCGCGCGCCGCCGTTGTTCAGACCGAACGCGCCGGTGCCCTGGTACTGGGCGTGCGAATAGACGAAGCCGAGCGTGGCGGGGCCGAACGCGTAGTTGACGCCGGCGGCCACGCTGCGCTGCACGTCCGAGGTCAGGCTGCCCTTCACTTCGGCCTGATCGATCGCGCCGGCCGTGTTGGCGAACGCGGTACCGTTGCGCGTGCCCGAGCCGTTGGTCTGCAGGTAGCCGGCCGCGGCGGCGAGCGGGCCGTTGCTGTAGCTCGCGCCGACGCTGTAGGCGCGGCTGGTGGCAAAGTTCGTGCTGTTGCTGAACGCGTACATGCCGCCGAACTTGAACCCGCCATAGTTGACGCTGGTGAACTTCGCCGCGTTGTTGAAGCGCACGCTGTGCTGCAGGTTGTCGTTGTCGTACGGGTGCGCGAAGCCCGAATCGCCGAACGTGCCGGCCGTGCCCGACAGCGGCGAAACGAAATCGACCACGTCGTCATACTGGCGGCCGAGCGTCAGCGTGCCGAACGCATTGCTGCTCAGGCCCACGTAGGCCTGGCGGCCGAACATGCGGCCGTTCTGGCCGAGCTGGCCGTTGTTGACGTTGAAGCCGTTCTCGAGCACGAACACCGCCTTGAGCCCGCCGCCGAGATCTTCCGAGCCGCGCACGCCGAAGCGGCTGCCGCTGATGTTGCCGCTCGCGAGCGCGACGCGGCCGCTGCCGCCAACGTTGTTGGTGTAGGCGATGCCGGCATCGACGAGGCCGTACAACGTGACCGAGCTTTGAGCGTGGGCCGAGGCTGCTGCGAACGTCGTCACGCATGCGGCCGCGATGGAGATTTTTTTCACCTGAGACTCCGGTTCTGTAGAAACGCTGGGTTGAGACGCCGGCGAGTATAGAAACGGAGGCGCCCGAGAATGTGCGCGCGCAGCCGCAAGCTTCCTTCCGGAAAATGGAAGAATCCGATCATCAAACTGAAATATTTGCCCGCCGCGCGGGGCGGGCCGGCGCCACCCGCCCTATTCGAGGACTGCGAACGATCGATACGGCGCCTTTTCGATTCGCGCACACTCGCCTCTATAATCGAGCGCGCCCCACACGACCCCACCGCCCGCCCATGCCGGAAACCTTTCATTTTCTGTTGCTCCCCGGCTTCTCCGCGCTCGGTTGCATGTCGGCGATCGAGCCGCTGCGCGTCGCGAACCGCTTCCGACCGGATCTCTATCGCTGGCAATTGCTGAGCATGGACGGTGCGCCGGTGGTCGCCAGCAACGGCGTGGCGCTGAACGCCGACGCGCCGTTCGGCGAGATCGGCCACACCAGCACCGTGTTCGTGATCGCGGGCTTCGAGCCGCTGGCGCGCTACACGCGCACGCTCGGCGATTGGCTGCGCCGCCAGCATCACGGCGGCGCGACGATCGGCGCGATCGATACCGGCAGCTTCGTGCTGGCCGAGGCGGGCCTGTTCGATCCCACCCACACGCTGACGCTGCACTGGGAAGCGCTGGCCGCATTCCGCGAGCGCTACCCGCGCCTGAACGCCACGCAGGAATTGTTCGAGACGGGCGACCGGCGCATCACCTGCGCGGGCGGCATCGCGTCGATCGACATGATGCTCGACCTGATCGGCCGCCGGCACGGCGCGGATCTGGCCGCCAGCATTTCGGAGCAGTTCGTGGTGGGCCGCATCCGCCAGCACTCGGATCGGCAACGGCTGGAAATCGCCGCGCGCTATGGCGTGCACAACCGCAAGCTGATCCAGGTGATCGGCGCGATGGAACGGCACACCGAAACGCCGCTGTCCTCGGATGCATTGGCGCAGGACGTCGGCATCACGCGGCGCCAGCTCGAACGCCTGTTCAGCGCAATCCTCGACGACACGCCGGCGCGCTTCTACATGCAGTTGCGGCTCGACCGCGCGCGCGAGCTGCTGCAGCAGACCGACATGACCATCACGGCGATCTGCGTGGCCTGCGGCTTCGAATCGCCGTCGCATTTCTCGCGCAGCTACCGCACGCGCTTCGGCGCCAGCCCGCGCGACGACCGGCAGGTGCAGCGTTAGCAGCCAGCGATCAGCAGGATTCCGAACCGATGAAAACCAACGGGCCGGCACGACGCGATTGGCGTCATGCCGGCCCGTTTCATATTGCGTATTGCGTCGCGCATCATGCAGCGCGCCGCGCGATCAGAACGAGTGGCGCATCCCGATCCGCACGTCGGCCTGCGTCTGTGTGGTGGACGGCGTGAAGCTGTAGCCGATCACCGCATTGACGCCGTTGGAGGCGCGCAGGTAGTCGCCCGACAGATACACATCGGTGCGCTTGGACAGCAGGTAGTGCACGCCGGCCGAGCCCTGGTTCCAGTGATGGCCCTCGAAGCGCGTGTGCTGATAGCCGCCGATCACGCTGAGGGCCGGCGTCAGTTGATAGGTTGCGCCGCCTTCGTACACCTGCATGTGCGAGCTTTGGCCGAAGCCCTTGATGGTGGTGTACGTGAAGTTGCCGATCAGCGACACCTTGCCGATCGTGTAGCTCGCGCCGACGCCGAGCGTGCCCTGCTTGTCGATGTTCATCGGCGTGCTGGAGAACAGGTCGGTCACCGCGCCCGTGGCCGGATCGACGCTGACGGTCGGCCGGCCGAGGAACGTCTTGGTGCCGATCATCGCGTACGGATCGAACGCGTAGATGCCGTTCGGGTTGTTCAACTGCGTGTAGGCCACGCCGGTCGAGAAGTTGCCGTTCGCGTAGCTGCCGCCCAGGCTGAACGCGCTGTTCTGGTGGAAGTTGCCCGACACGTTGCCGAACGAATACATGCCGCCCACCTTGAAGCCGCCGAACGTGTTCGACAGGAACTTGATCGCGTTCGGCAGGCGGTCGCCGTTGAAGCGGTCGAAGTCGCCCTGGTGGATCGCGTAGCCGCTGGCCCACGCCGACACGTTGGTCAGATAGACCATCTCCTCGGTCATGTCGAGCTGGTCGCCCAACGACAGCGTGCCCCAATCGTTCTGGAGTCCGACATAAGCCTGACGGCCGAACAGCGCGCCGCCGAAACCGAGCTGGCCATTGCTCAGGTGGAAACCGCTTTCGAGCACGAACACCGCCTTCAGGCCGCCGCCGAGATCCTCGACGCCCTTGAAGCCGATCCGGTTGCCGTAGGACACGCCGTCGTCGAACTTGAAGACATGCGCGCCGCCCGAATTGCTCACGTAGGTGACACCGGCATCGAGAATGCCGTACAGCGTGACGCTGCTCTGCGCATGACTCGCTGACGACACGCCTGCCAGTGCCAGCGCGGCGGCGCCGGCTGCGGCAATTTTCTTTCTTTTAATCATTGTGGCAACCCCAAACCTGCATTCCTGTTGGAAGAATGACTCGCGCACGCACGAGCCCTACGTCTTGCATGAAACCGGGTATCGCTTGCGCGGCCATCGTGGTTGTTGTGAAGGTGCGGCCGCGTGAAGGAAAAAATACAAACCCAATTTATGGGCGACACGTCCATGAACGACCACAAATGGCCTGTCAGCGACCGCTGCTGATAAACCCTGAATGCGGTGGCCGCACCGGACGAGCGTCACATCACAGGCCGAGCGCGCCCTTGGCGGCCGGCAACGCGGGCGCGCCGCTCGCGGTGGTCACGCCGTCGAGCCAGGTGCCGAGCAGGTCCGGATGGGCGTGCAGCGCGCGCTTCGCGGCGTCGGCGGGCGAGAGCTTGTCGAGCAGCATCGAGGCGATCATCGCGTTCTCCAGGTCGACGTTGAACGTGATCTGTCTGAACAGGCGGCCGAGATTCGGGCACTGGTTCGCATAGCCGCTGCGCGACACGGTATTGACGGTCGCGCCGCCGTAGTCGGGGCCGAAGTAGGCATCGCCGCCCGACAGGTAGACCGGATGGAATTTGGTGTTCATCAGGTGCGGCTCCCAGGCCAGGAACACGATCCACTTGTGATCGCGTTCGGCGCGTTCCACCTGAGTCAGCATGCCTGTCTCGCTCGATTCGACCAGCGACCAGTTCGCACTGCCGAACGCCTTGTCGGCGATCATCCGCTTGATGTTCTGGTTGGCCGGCGCGCCCGGCTCGATGCCGTAGATGCGGCCTTCGAAGCGGTCGGCGTACTTGGCGAGATCGGCGAACGAGTGCACGCCGGCCGCGGCCACGTAGTCGGGCACCGCCAGCGTGAACTTCGCATGGGTCAGGTTCGCGTGCAGCACGTCGATCGATTTCTCGTCGACGAACGGCTTCACGAGCGGCCCTTGCGCCGGCATCCAGTTGCCGAGGAACACGTCCACCTGCCCTTTCTTGAGGCCCTGGAACGTGATCGGCACCGACAGGTTCGCGACGCGCGGGTGGTAGCCGAGCGCGTCGAGCACGGCGCCCGTCATGGCGTTGGTGGCGTCGATGTCGGTCCAGCCCGGCGCGGCCATGCGCACGTCGCCGCACGAGGCCGGATCGGCGGCCTGCGCCGCGCCGGCAAACGCGAGCGCGAGGCTCGCGGCGAGCAGGCTGCGCCGCAATGCGCGCGCCGGTCCTGCAATGCGAAGGTGTCGTTTCATTGCTTGTATTCCCGTGTGGATGGAAGGTGTGCCGGCGTTCAGCGTTGCGGGCGCGGGTAGCGCGCCATCGCTTCGAGCGTGTCGAGTTCGATGTGGTTGCGCATGTAGCGCTGGCTGGCGTCCTGCATCGGCTGCCAGTCCCACGACTGGATGCGGCCCTGCGTGGTGGCCGCGAAGTGGAAGCGGCGGCGGCGCTGGCTGGCCAGCACGTCGGCGTGGATCGCGTCGAGGTTCCAGCGTCGCGCCACCTCGGCGCGCAACGCCGCCACCCGCTCGCTCTGCGCCGGGTCGGCCGCGAGGTTGCTCAGTTCATGCGGGTCGTCCTTCAAGTTGAACAACTGGTCCGGATCGACCGGCGTGTGGATGAATTTCCAGTCGCCGCGCCGGATCATCACGATCGGCGCGATCGCGCCTTCGGCCAGGAATTCGCCGATCGCCTCGTCGTGGCCGCCCGCGCCGCTCAAGTGCGGCACCAGGCTCTGGCCGTCGATCGCGTCGGGCCATTCGGCCGGCGCGCCGCCGGTGGCGAACTCCACCAGCGTGGGCAGCAGGTCGATGTGCGAGACGGACGCCGACACGCGCGAGGCAGCGAACCGGCCCGGCGCATTGACGATCAACGGCACGCGGCAACCGCCCTCGAAGAACGTCATCTTGTACCAGAGGCCGCGCTCGCCGAGCATGTCGCCGTGGTCCGCCGTCACGATCACGATCGTATCGTCGGCGAACCCGCAGGCTTCGAGCGTAGTCATGACCGCGCCGAATTGCGCGTCGGCATAGCTGGTCGAGCCGTAATAGGCGCGGCGCGCGGCGCGGATTTGCGCCTCGCTGGGCGGCGTGCGGTCGATCTCGCTGACGCCGCGCAGCCGCCGCGAGTGCGGATCGCTCTCGTCGAAGCCGAGCGTGACGGCCGGCATCGGCACATCCTCGTCGCGGTAAAGGTCCCAATACTCGCGCGTGATTGCGTAGGGATCGTGAGGATGGGTCAGCGACATGACCAGGCAGAACGGGCGCGCGTCGGTGCCCATTTCCTTCTCGCGCGCCAGATCGTAGAGCTTCTGGCGCGTGGCGAACGTCACTTCGTCGTCGAAATCGAGCTGGTTGGTGCGCACGCACGGGCCGGCGTCGAGCACCGAGCCCATGTTGTGATACCAGCTCGGGCGGTCGGCCGGCTGGGTCCAGTCGGGCACCCAGCCGAAATCGGCCGGGTAGATGTCGGTGGTCAGGCGCTCCTCGAAACCGTGCAGTTGATCCGGCCCGCAGAAGTGCATCTTGCCGGCCAGCGCCGTGCGGTAGCCGGCCGCGCGCAGGTAATGCGCGAACGTCAGCGTCTGGGCCGGCAGCTCGGCGGCGTTGTCGTAGGCGCCGATCGCGGCCGGCAGCTTGCCCGCCATGAACGAAAAGCGCGACGGCGCGCACAGCGGGCTCGCGCAGTAGGCGGACTCGAACACCACCCCGCCGGCGGCCAGGCGATCGATGGTCGGCGTGATCGCGCCACGGTGCCCGTAGGAGGACAGCGCGAACGGCGTCAGTTGATCAGCCATCAAGATAAGGATATTCGGCTTCGTGTTAAGCATTGCGAATTGACTGAATTAGAATCGACGGGATCGCGCCGCCGCCGGCAGCGTCGGGTAAGCCCTGAGCTTCGCCCCACTCGCCACGGCGCGGCGCGGCTGACTTCACTGTCGCCGGCCGGAATCGCGCGGGGAAGATGTCGAATGCTTATGGGCCATCAGAGGTGCTTATGTCAGACGGGCTTCCGGGGCGAGCCGAGCGCTTGCCGCCGATGCAGGCGCTGTCCGCGTTCGAATCCGCGGCGCGCCTCGCGAGCTTCACGGCGGCCGCGCGCGAGCTGGGCTCCACCCAGCCGGCCGTCAGCCAGCGCGTGGTGCAACTGGAGGAAGCGCTCGGCACGCCGCTGTTCGACCGCGGCCATCGCGGCGTGACGCTGACCGAGGACGGCGAGCGGCTGTTCGAGGCAGTGCGCCAGAGCCTCGACACGCTGCGCTGCGCCACGGCCGACATTCGCGAGCGCCGCACGCGCGGCGCGCTGACGTTGGCGACCGATGTCGGGTTCGCGACCTACTGGCTGATGCCGCGCCTGTCGAAGCTGAAGGAGGAAATGCCCGATGTGGACGTGCGCGTGGTCACCGCCCAGCACGCCGATCTGCAACGCGATCACGCCGACGTGGCGATCCTGTTCGGCGACGGCGACTGGCCGTCGTGCACCTCCACGCGGCTGTTCGAGGAATCGGTCACGCCGGTGTGCTCGCCGGCCTTCCTGGCGAGCCACGGCCCGATCGCCGCGCCGGCCGACCTGCTGACGCGCCCGCTGCTGCACGTGCAGCCCACCCGCCCCGAGCGCTGGCTGGCGTGGCAGGGCTGGTTCGGCGCGCATGGCCTGATCGCGCCGCCCGAGCCGCACGGGCTGACGTTCAACAGTTATGCGCTGGTGGTGCACGCCGCGCTGATGAACCAGGGCATCGCGCTCGGCTGGTCGCCGCTCGTCGACCAGCTCGTGCAGGATGGGCAACTGGTGCGCTGCGTGGACGCCACCGTCGTCACCTCGCGCGGCTACTTCCTGGTGCGCCCGCCGTCGCGGCCCGAGGCGCCGGCCGTCGGCCGCTTCCGCCGCTGGCTGTTCGACCGCTGCCGCGAAGCCAACGCCGGCGAGCGCGCCGTGCTGGCCGCCGGCATCTGAGCCGCGGCCGGGGCCAGGCATTGCGCCCGCCCCCGTTTGGCGTTTCGATACCAGCGTCACGACGTTTCGATTCTATTCAGCGCGATATCGGACTGTTCTACTGGAGCCTGGCCGCAATCGAGCGGCCGCGTGCGGCGCACCGCGCCGCCGCCGATCCGAGGAAAGCATGTCCGGCTCCGAACGCAATTCCCGATTCCTGCTGACGCTGTCGTGCCCGAGCGCGGCTGGCCAGGTGGCCGCCGTGGTCGGCGTGCTCGACCGTCACCGTTGCTACGTCGACGAACTGACCGTGTTCGACGACGACCTGAGCGGCCGCTTCTTCGTGCGCTGCGTGTTCCATGCGAACGACGCCGCCGATACGCCCGACATCGAGGCGCTGCGCACCGAGTTCACGCCGATCGCCGAGCGCTTCGACATGCAATGGGCGATCCACGACGCCAGCGCGCGCCCGAAGGTGCTGATCCTGGTGTCGAAGCTCGAACATTGCCTGGCGGATCTGCTGTTCCGCTGGAAGATGGGCGAACTGAAGATGGATATCGTCGGGATTGCTTCGAATCACCCCGATCTCGAACCGCTGGCCGCGCAGCATCACCTGCCGTTCCACCATTTCCCGATCACGCCGGACACCAAGCGCCAGCAGGAAGCGCAGTGGCTCGACCTGTTCGAATCGAGCGGCGCCGAGCTGGTGATCCTCGCGCGCTACATGCAGGTGCTGTCGCCCGAGGCGAGCGCGCAGCTCGCCAACCGCGCGATCAACATCCACCATTCGTTCCTGCCCGGCTTCAAGGGCGCGAAGCCCTATCACCAGGCGCATGCGCGCGGCGTCAAGCTGATCGGCGCGACCGCGCACTTCGTGACGGACGACCTCGACGAAGGCCCGATCATCGAGCAGGTGGTGGAGCGGGTCGATCACGCGTACCGGCCCGAGCAATTGCTGACGGTGGGGCGCGACACGGAGTGCATGACGCTGGCGCGGGCGGTGAAGGCATTCACCGAGCGCCGCGTGTTCCTGAACGGCGACCGGACGGTCGTGTTCAACTGAGCCGGCGCGGAGCGCCACTCGACGGAATTTCCTTGGGTCTCTCTGACCTTCTCGACCCGATCGCAGCGATGCGATCGGGTATTTTTTCAAGCCGCTTCCGCTTACGGCATATCGTCAGGATTCCATATCACCTCACCCTCGGTGCTGCCGCTCTCCACTCAACGAACAGCGACACCTCGGGCGCCGGATTTCCCTAGGCTCAGGGCGTGACGTCGATGCGGCCGTACACGCCCGTGGTCGGCGTCGGGCCGGCCGCGTAGAACAGCGTGTTGGTCGGCTGGTTCGCGGCGTTATTGCCGAACGACATGCCCCAGATGCCGGCCTGCTTGAACGTCGAGCCGTCCGGGTTCGGCAGCGCGCCGATCAGCGCATTGGTGGTCGGATCGAACACGTCGATCGTGCCGTCGCCGAAGTTGCCCACCATCAGATCGTTGCTGGCCGAGCCGAAGTTCGACGGCGCGATCACTATGCCCCACGGCGAATTCAGCGTGCCGCCGGTGGCGACGCGCTTGACGAAGTTGCCGGCCGTGTCGAACGCATCCACCACGCCGTTGCCCGCGCCGTTTACCTGCGTCTTGCCGTTGCTGCCGAGCACGGCGTAGGACACGTAAACGTTGTTGCCGATCGCTGCGATGCCGAACGGCGAGAAGCCCGCCGGCAGGCTCGGATCGACGAACTTGCCGACCAGGATCTTGTTGAACGCGCGGTCGAACGTATCGACCTTCTTGTTGTGGAAATCGGTGGCGTAGATCACGTTCGCACCGGCGTTCACACCGATCGCGAGGCCCTTGTAGACCGCCCCGCCCGCGCCGTCGTCATAGGCGTTGACGGCCTGCGTCGGCAGCACCTTCGGCGACCACGCGGCGATCGTGCCCGCGTCGGTGGCCCACATGAACACGGCATTGGCGGCCGCACCGCCGTTCGCGCTGATCTGGAAATCGGTGGCGGTCTTGTTGAACACGATGCCCGTCGGGCCGGCGGCCGCGCCGGCCGCGTTCGCCGGGATCGACACCACCAGCGATTGCGGCACGCCGTTGCCGTCGTACAGCGTCGACAGATGCGTGTTGTTGTCCGACACCCACATCACGCCGGTCGGGTTGAACGCGATGCCCCAGCCGTTCTTGAGGTTCGGGTCGATATTGGCAGCCGTCGCGCTGCCGTCGGACACCAGCGTGGTGGCCTTGAACTGCGTCTTCAGCGCCGGGGGCGGCGGGGCGGTCACCGTCGGCGTGCTGTTGTCGTCTCCCCCACCGCATGCGGCGAGCGTGAAGGCCGTGACGGCGGCCAACGAGGCCATGGCTGCAATGCGCTTCAATTTCATTTTCTATTCCTTATCGAATGACACGGATGGAGTTCGACCGGGCGTACCTCGACCGAACCGGTATCTCGACGGCTCGACTCGGCTGAGTCGCGGTGTTCGCCTGCGTCGCCTTGAACACGTTCTCGTCGACCACATAACGCTGGGGCGAAGCGGCTTATTCCATCGAATTTCGAATCTTTTTCGTCCGAATGCTTTCGATTCGGAAAGGAACAGGGAGATTTGAAAGGAAGCGTTGCGAATGCAACTGTAAGAAAAAGGGCCGCTGATCGGCGGCCCCGTGGTCCTGCGGTCCTGCGTTGTTCCGGCATCACCCCGCCGCGGCTACCTCATCGCCAGGCCAGGTGATACGAAATCGCCACGGTCAGCGCCGCCGCGATCAACGCCACGAACGGCAGCGCCTCGTATATCGGATGCCGCTTCGGCACGGCCAATTCCATGTCCTGCTGCATCTGCTTCGGGAAGCGCCCGCGATCCTGCCAGTAATGGCGATAGACGAACACCGGCACGATCAGCAGCATCGCGATGATGCCGTTGCGCAGCGTGCCCTCGCCCTGCAGGTTCGCCCCCGCGCCCACATAGACGAGGTTCAGATACCCGCAGATCGACCCTGCCACCAGCAGCCAGGTCGGGCAGCGGAACGGCCGCTTCCAGTTGCCGCGATCCATGCGATGGATCCAGCCCGACTGCAAATTCAGGAATACGAAGATCATGTAGCAGACGTTCGAGATCGACAGCACCGTCATGTAATCCGACATCATCAGCAACACCAGGTTGAAGCCGAGATCGGTCCACATCGCGCGCGTGGGCGCGCCGTGCTCGTTGACATGCGAGAGGTAGCGCGGCAGCCAGCCGTCGACGGAAGCCTGATAGAGCGTGCGCGACGAACCCATCATCGAGGTCATCACGATCAGCAGGATCGACAGCATCAGCATCACCACGATCGCGTTCGCCACCCACACGCCGCCGCCCACCATCTTCGCCATGGCGGCAGCCACGCCGGTGCCGTCGCCGATCTTCGGGTCGAGCATCGCGCTGGTGCCGAGCGCACCCTGGAACGCGAGCGGCACCAGCGTCATCACCACCAGGCACAGCGCGCCGGACCAGAAGATCGCCTTGGCCGTGTCGCGGGCCGGGTCGCGGAATTCGCGCGTGTAGCACACCGCCGTTTCGAATCCGTAGGAGGCCCAACCGGCCATGAACATCGCGCCGAGCGCCATCACCACGCCCTGCCCGTTCCAACTGCCGAACGTGGCGGCCGTGAGATGGCCGTTGGCGTCGTGACCGAGCGGCAGCAACGGCAACAAGTGGGACATCGGCACGTCGCCCGTCACGAACGGCACGATGCCGACGATCAGCAGCGGCGTGAGCGACGCGATGCCGAGGATGCGCTGGGTTTTCGCGGCGGCCGATGCGCCGCTGTGCTGCAGGCGGAACGTGATCAGCAGCAGGATCGCGGCGATCACGAACGTGGCGTTGATCCGCAACGTGAGGCCCGGCTTGATGAAGCCGAGGTTGGCGACGGTGAACTGCCAGTGCTGGATCGCGGCGTCGGCCGGGAACAGCGACGTGAGCGCATAGCTGGCGGCAAGGCCGCAGCCGAGCGCGAGCATGGGCGACCAGGCGAGCCAGTTGCACCACACCGACACCGGGGCAATCATCTTGCTGTACCGCACCCAACCGATCGCGCCATACACCGACGCGCCGCCCGATTTATGTGGAAATAGCCCCGATATTTCCGCATAAGTCGCGCTCTGGAGCAGCCCCATCGTGATCGCGCCGATCCAGATGGCCCACGCCGGTTGGCCGATCGTGGCGCACACGCCGCCGATCGTGAAGAGCACCCCGGCCGGCACGCCGCTGGTCACCCAGAAAGCATCTTTCCAACTGAGGCCGCGATGCAGCGAACGGCCTTCCTGTTCGTGTGAGCGCGTCTTGTCGACCTCGTGCGTGCTGCGTGTTCGCAGCTCTGTCTGACCCATCCAGCACCTCCTCTCAAGATCCGTCTCAAGGGAAACAGTGTAACCAAGCTTTCACAAAACCCCTTGAAACAAGCTGTTTTTATCAAAAACAATGCCCGTCCAACCTGAGATCGGACGGGCATTTTTACTTCGCAGTCTTGACTACAAACACTGCCTTACCGTTTTCAGGCGATTACTGCGCGCCGTCGGTCCAGCTCTTGACGCGGTCGCCGTGTTGCGAGATCCACTGCGTGGCCGCCGCATCCGGCTTCGCGCCGCCCTGGATCGCCAGCATCACCGAGTCCAACTCGCCGGCCTTCCACTGGAACTTCTTCAGGAACGCCACCACCGGCTTGGCCTTGGTTTCGAGGCCGGGGTTCGCCACGCTGTCGACGTGCTCGGCTTCGCCGAACACCTTCTTCGGATCGTCGAGGAAGCGCAGGTCCCACTTCGCGAACATCCAGTGCGGCACCCAGCCCGTCACGATGATCGGCTTCTTGGCGTTTTCGGCGCGCGCCAGTTCGGCCGTCATGGCACTGCCCGAGCTGGCCATCAGGGTGTACGACAGGCCGTAGGCCTTGATCGCGTCATCCGTCTTGCGCATCACGCCGGCACCGGCATCGATGCCGACGATGCGGCCGGCGAAATCGGCCTTCTCGGCTTCGAGATCGGCGATGCTCTTGGCCTTCACGTAGGTCGGCACGATCAGGCCGATCTTCGCGCCCGGGTAGTTCACGCCGAGGTCGACGACCTTGGTCTTGAACTGATCCCAGTACGCGCCGTGCGTCACCGGCAGCCAGGCCGACAGCGTCGCGTCGAGGTCGCCGCGCGCCACGCCCTGCCACATCACGCCTGCCGCCACCGGCACGAGCTGCACCGGGTAGCCGAGCTTCTTCTCGATGATCTGGGCGGCGACGTTCGAGGTGCCGACGCTGTCGTCCCACCCTTCCACGTAGCCGATCTTGATGGTGGGCTTCGTGTCGGCGAAGGCGGAGGGGGCGGCGGCCGTCAACAGCGCGGCAAAGGCCCCGCACCAGGCCAGTTTTGCGATGAATTTCATGGTCGATCTCCTTGGGGTGGTCATTGGCGCGACGTTGCACGCCTTGTGGGTCTCTCTAGGTTCCGCAGCCACAATTCAGCGGTATCGTCGTTTTCCGACACGTCCTTGTCGATAAGCGACGTGGGGTGTTGCCGGCTGCGTAGCCTCGCCCTACTTACTTGTCCACCACGAGATCGGACAGCGGCCTGCTGCAGCACAGCAGCACCATGCCGTTGTCGATTTCGCGCTGGCGAATCCCGCCGTTGTGCTTCATGTCCACCTGCCCCGACACCAGCTTGACCTTGCAGGTGCCGCACATGCCCTGCGAGCACGACGACGGCAAACGCACTCCCGCCTGACGCGCCGCGTCGAGCACGGTCTGGTCGGCGCCGCAGGCGATCTCGCGATGGCTCTTGGCGAAGCTGACCGCATAGTGCGTGGTTTCCGGCACCGGCACGCCTTCCTCGACCAGCGTTTCCACGGTTTCGGGCGCGGCCTCGTCGAGCATGGTTTCGAACGAGAAGCTTTCCTCGTGATACTGCTGGCGGTCGAAGCCGGCCTCGTCGAGCAGGTCGCGCACCGCCTTCATGTACGGCGCAGGGCCGCAGGTGAAGATCTCGCGCTCCATGAAATCCGGCGCGATCAGCTTGAGCAGCGGCAGCGACAAATAACCCGTGATGCCCGGCCAGTTGGTTCGGCTTCCTACGCGTTCGCAGACGAACGCGGTGCGGAAGTTGTTCTGGCTCGACGCGATCATGTCGATCTCGCGCGGGAAGATGATGTCGTCCGGCGTGCGTGCGCTGTGCACGAACACGATGTCGCGATCCTCGGCCAGATCGTAGTGCGCGCGGCTCATCGACATCAGCGGGGTGATGCCCGAGCCGGCCGACAGGAACAGGAACTTGCGCGCGGGGTGGCGCGCGCAGGTGAATTCCCCGGCCGGGCCGAGCACGCGCACCGATGCGCCGGCCTGGAGGTTGTCGTGCAGCCAGTTCGACACCTTGCCGCCCGGCACGCGCTTGACCGTGATCGACAGCGTGTGCGGCCGCGCCGGCGACGACGAAATCGTGTAGCAGCGGTTGATCGTCTCGCCGTCGATATCGAGTTCGAGCGTGACGAACTGGCCCGGCTCGAACGCGAACGTGCGCCCTGACGGCGAGCGGAAAAAGAAGCTCCGCACGTCGTGCGTTTCCTGCCGCACATGGCAGCAGATCAGTGTTTCCTCGACGTCGCTCGTCCAGAGTTCGGGCAACGCCTTCCAGAAATCGGGCTGCGTCACGCGGCTGTCTACCGGTTCGAAATTCGCGGCATCTCGCATCATCTCTTGCTCCGCCTGTCCTGTCCGTGCTGGGTGTGTGCTGGGGTAGCGGCCGTCAAGCGCCGAGGTGCGCGGCCATGCGGCCGATGTACCACGCCGAGAATTTCTCGACCAGGCCTTCCGTGAACGGCGAGTACGGGCCCGGTTCGTAGGCGCTGCTCGATGCGCCGCGCTGCGAGAATTCCACGAGCGCGCGATCTTGATCGTTGGTGGCGTTCCACACGGCCGTGAGGTTCTTCACGTCGTAGTCGATGCCTTCCTTCGCGTCCTTCTGAACCAGCCACTTGGTGCGCACCAGCGTCTTGCCGGCCGACAGCGGGATCACCGAGAACGTCACGATGTGATCGGCCATGAAGTGGTGCCACGAGTTCGGCTGGGTCCAGAACGACAGGCCGCCGAGGTCGGCGCGTTCGAATTCGCCGAGCAGTTTTTTCGATGCAGCCTTGGCGTCGAGCGTTTGCGATTCGCCGGCGCGATCGAGCGGCAGGCGCTGGGTGCGGAAGCCGGTGACGTCGAGCAACTGTTCGACCTCGACCGACGGCAGGCCCAGCTCGGCCCATTGCTTCTCGCGCGTTTCGCAGGTCTGCTCGAACGCGGCCATGCCTTCGGCGGTGGCCGGCGACGGCTGATAGCCGAAGCCATATTCGTACAACGAAATGGTCAGCTCCGGATGGTTCGCGACGCAGTGGTAGCACTCGCGGTTGTTCTCCATCGTCAGCTTCCAGTTGCCTTCCTCGATGATGTCGATCTGCGCGGCGATCTTCGTGTTCGGCAGATCGTGCGGCAGCAGGTACGGCTCCATCGCGGCGCGCAGGTTCTCGAAGTCGGCCGGCGGCTCGTCGGCCAGGCAGACGAACAGCAGGCCGCCGAGGTTCTGCAGATGCACCGATTTCAGGCTGTGCTTGCAGCGGTCGAACTTCTCGCCCATGTGCTCGGCGAACATCAGCGCGCCGGTCAGGTTGTAGGTCCAGCTGTGGTACGGGCAGACGATGTTGCCGACCGAGCCTTTGTCTTCGTTGCAAAGGCGCGCGCCGCGGTGGCGGCAGACGTTATGGAACGCACGGATTTCCATGTCGTCGTCGCGCACGATCAGGATCGAATCGCTGCCGAGTTCCACCGTCACGTAGTCGCCCGGTTCCGGCACGTCCGGCTCGATCGCGACCTGAATCCAGTGCTTGCGGAAGATCGCGTCCATATCGAGCTGGAAAATCTCCTCGCTCAGGTAGAACGGGGCCTCCAGGCTGTAACCCGCTTTGCGGCGCTCCACCAGCGCGCGAATATCTACCGTTTGATTCATCGTTTGCTCCGGACTCTATGCTTGGTTCCCGCCGACTGACAAAGGGTCAGCGATTCAGTAATCGATCAGTTGATGCTCGCGCAAATACGCCAGGATCACTTGTGCTTTTTCGACCGAACTCCCTTCATTTACGACGTTGCCGCCGCGGCTTTCGGTGGTGGTCGCGGACAGCATGCGGGCATGCCCGGAGCGCTTCTCGGCGGCCACCAGCTTGACGGGTTTGCGTTCGGTCGGCGCTGTTTTCCAGGCCGCGAAATCGGCCGATTCGGCGCTCGCCGCCACCGCCTCGGCCGGCACCGGCACCACGCTGCCGGCGCGCTGGCGCGCATAGGCGTAACGCGGCTGCGCGTTGGCGAGCGGATGCACGGCCACCACCGCGGGCAGCATCACGGCCGCCTTGCGGCGCAGGCCCTTCGGCAGGAATTGCCGGATCACCGCTTCGCCGTTGCGCACCTCGATATCGACGGCCGTGCCGGCCAGCCGGTAGTCGAGCTTCGCGGCCACCTGATACGGCAGCAGGCCGGTATCGAACGCGCCTTCGGCACGCGTGCCGGTCAGCACCAGGTCCACGCCGGCCAGGCGGCCCGCCAGCGCCGCGACCGCGTCGTCGCCGGGGCGGCATGCGATCACCTCGACCTTGCGTGCGCCGAGCGCCAAGTAATCGGCCAGCGCCGGATCGTTCGGATCGCCGGCATGCAGCACTTCGAGTTGCGCGCCGTGCTCGCCGGCCAGCGTGCGGCCCAGTTCGAGCGCGGCCGCGTCGTTGCGGCTGTAGCGCGGCGCGCCGCTGACCGGGTGCCGGCCCACCGACACCAGCACCGCGATGCGCGACAGTTTGCGGGGGGCGTTCATGCGGCCACTCCTTCCAGATGCCGCGCACCGTGCTCGCTCGCACGGCCGCGTGCCGCACGGGCGGCGTTCACTTGTTCGATCAGCGCGGCGATGGTCGCCTGCGCATCGCCCACCAGCGTGAGGTTCGCGCGCTTGGCGATCGGCGCGCTGGCGTCGAGGTTCACGGCGATCACATGTCGGCAGTCCTTGATACCTTGCAAATGCTGGACCGCGCCGGAAATGCCGAACGCGATGTAGAGGCTGGCCTCGACCGTCTTGCCGGTCGCGCCCACCTGCTTGTCGCGCGTGAAGTGGCCGTTGTCCACCGCCACGCGGCTCGCGCCGATCGCCGCGCCGAACACGCCGGCCAGCGTCTCGAACGCGCCCACGTCGGTCACGCCGTTGCCGGCCGACACGATGAAATCGGCCTCTTCGAGCGCCACCTGCGCGGCGTCGAGTTCTTCCATGCCGAGATCGCGATAGCCGTTGGCGGCGCCGGCCGTGCCGATCGCGAACGGCGCGGCAAGCCGCTCGCCGGCCCCGACGAACGGCAGCTTCGGTTCGACGGCGTTCGGCGCGAGCAGCACCACGTCGGGCAAGGCCCGCGTGCAGAACTGGCGTTTGGCGTCGGCGTACACGCCCACGTGCTTCGCGTCGATCTCCACCACCTGCGCGGCCACGCTCGCGCCGAGCGCGGCGGCGTAGCGGCGGCCGAGGTCGCCGTCGCCGGTGGCATTGTCGGGCACCAGCACATGGCGCGGCGCCAGCGCGGCGGCGCAGGCCAGCAGCGCCTGAAGCTCGGTGTCGGGCGCGAAGCCGCGCCGGTCGAAACCGGGCAGCTCGATCAGCTTGTCGATGCCGAGTTCGGCGATCTCGTCCTTCAGTTCACCGAACGACAGCAGCACCACTTCGCTGCGCGCGTCGGCCAGCAGCGCGGCGGCGGCCGCCACCTGGCGCGTGTGATCGTCGAGCGAACCGCGCTCCGGGTGGCCCACCACCAGCAGCACATGCTCGGCGGCTTCCACGCTGCGTTTGGGCTTCGGCGCATCGTGGTGCGCGTGGCCGGCCCAGAACGCGACGTTGCCGCCGGCCCCGCCCACCTCGCCCAGCGTGATGCGCTTGAGTCCGGCCGGCGTGACCACGAAGGGCCGGCGCGGATCGATACGTTTGAGGGTGTTCATCGATTCACTCCAGCGAGGCGGCGACGAGTTCGGCGACATCGAGCACGTCGGGGCGCGGGCCGACCACGCCTTCGAGCATCGCCGTGCAGTTCGGGCAACCCACCGCGACCACGTCGGCGCCGATGGCGCGCGCGTCCGCGATGCGGATATCCGGAATCCGCTGCTTGCCGGGGATGTCGGTCAGCGGCGCACCGCCGCCACCGCCGCAGCAGCGCCCGCGCATGCCGTTGCGTTCCATCTCCACCACCTGGATGCCGATCGTCTTGAGCAGCTTGCGCGGCGCTTCGATTTCGCCGTTGTAGCGGCCCAGGTAGCACGGGTCGTGATACGTGATCTTTTTCTCGCGCAGCGCCTCGTTGGCCTTCGGCGTGATGCGGCCCGCCTCGGCCAGCTCGGCCACGAACGCCGTGTGATGCTTGACCGTGTAGCGCGCGCCGAGCGCGCGGTATTCGTTGCGCAGGCTGTGCATCACGTGCGGATCGGCCGTCACGATCTGCTTGAACGACAGCGCGTCGAGCGTGCCGATCAGGCGCTTGGCCATCTGCTGGAACGTGGCTTCGTCGCCGAGCCGGCGCGCCGTGTCGCCGGTATCGGTTTCGGCGCGGCCGAGCACCGCGTAATCCACGCCGGCCTTGTTCAGCACCTTGATGAACGCACGCAGCGTGCGCTGGTAGCGCATGTCGAACGCGCCTTCGCCGGCCACGATCAGCACGTCCACCGGGCGGCCCGGCTGGGCCACCGGCGCTTGCAGGTCCACCGACCAGTCGTAGCGCGCCGCCGTGTCGAAGCCGCCCATCGTGCCGGTTTCGCGCAGGTTCGCGATGGTTTCCGCGCCCTTGCCCGGCACCGTGCCGTGCACCAGAGTCTGGTTGCGGCGCATGTCGACGATCGCGTCCACATGCTCGATCAGCATCGGGCACTCCTGCACGCAGGCGCGGCAGGTGGTGCACGACCACAGCGTGTCGGCTTCGATCAGGCCCGAGACGATCGGCCCGTTCGGCTCGCCGCCGTGGCGGCCCACCGCGATGCCAGGCGTCGGGCTGCCGGCGTAGGCGGCGTCGGTGCCGCCGGCCATGCCGGTCACCAGATCCTGAATCAGCTTCTTCGGGTTCAGCGGCTGGCCCGAGGCGAACGCCGGGCAGGCGGCTTCGCACTTGCCGCACTGCACGCAGGCATCGAAGCTCAACAACTGGTTCCAGCGGAATTCCACCGGCTTGCCGACGCCGTATTCCTGCTGCTCGATATCGGGCAGCTTGAGCGCCGTGGGCGGCACGGCCGTGCCGTTGCCGGTGAAGCTCTCGCGGCTCGCCGCGAAGCGTTCCTGACGCGGGTGGAACGCCAGATGCAGCAGGCCGGCGATGGCGTGCTTCATCGGGCCGCCGCGCGCCGCGCCGAACGTCATGGCGAACGCGCCGATCGCGATCAGCACCGCGCAGAGCACGGCCACCGCGCCCGACATCGCGCTGGCCGGCACCACCGCGTACAGCGCGAGGCCGAACGCGAACGAGCCGAGCAGCCAGGGCAACGTATTCCACGGGCCGCGCGACAGGCGCGCCGGCACGTTCTTCGCCGCACGGCGGCGCCACACGAACACCGCGCCCACCAGCATCGCGAGCGAGGCCAGCAGGATCAGCTTGTCGAGCCACGGCGAGTAGATCGCCAGGCCATAGTTGACGAACACCAGCGCCATCGCGCCGATCGCGCCGCCCGCCGTCGCCACGTGGGTCTTGGCGATGTATGGGTCACGAGCCACCACATGGTGCAGGTCGACGAAATAACGCTTCGGGATGGTAAATAAGTGGCCGATGCCGAACGCGCCGGGCGCGGTGGCCCGGCCCACGCGCCAGAATGCCGAGCGCTTCGCGACGGCGAACGCAAGCCCCGCCACCGACAGCCACAGCAGGGCGGTAATCATGAAAGCCGGATTCATCGTCAGAAGTCCTTCACGAGACGCAGCGAGTCGTAGATCGCGCCGTGGACGTTGTGCATCGAGATGCAGTCGCCGACGCGGAACAGCAGGAAGCGGCCGTTGCCGAGTTCTTCCGACAGGCACGGCTGCGGCTCGGCCGCGAACAGCGTGTGCGGATCGATCTGGCCGCGGTTCAGCGATTCCGGCTTGAGCTTCCAGTACAGTTCGTCGTTCGGCGACGAACCGTTCTCGACCACCACCTGATCGACCACGCGCTCTTCCTGCTCTTCCGTGTATTCATTGCGCAGCACGGCGATCGTCTTGCCGTCCTCCACGTACACGCGATCAAGCATGTAGTTCGGTGTATGGATCACGCCGAACGCATACAGGCGGCGGTAGAAGATCGGGAACGTCGTGCCGCCGCAATCGTCGGCCACCTTCACGTCCGGCGTGACGATCTCCACTTGCGAGCCGCGGCTCGCCATGAAGTCGGCCACGCCCGCGCCGGCATGGGTGCTCACGCCGTCGAACAGCAGCACGTTCTTCTTCGGCTCGACCTTGCCGTTCAGGATGTCCCACGAGCTCACCGCCAGGCCTTCGTCCACGCCCCAGCCCGGCACCTGCCAGGTGAAGCTGGAGCCGCCCGTGGCCAGCACCACGATGTCCGGCTTCTCGGCCATGATCATCTTCTCGTCGGCGGCCACGCCGAGGCGGCGGTCCACGCCGAGGCGCTTGGTTTCCATGTCGAACCAGCGGATGATCCCCGACATCTGTTCGCGTTGCGGCGCCTTCGCCGCGATCATCACCTGCCCGCCCACTTCCGTGTTCTTCTCGAACAGCACCACCTCGTGGCCGCGCAGCTTCGCCACGCGCGCCGCTTCCAGGCCGGCCGGGCCGGCGCCCACCACCACCACCTTGCGCTTCGGGCCGCGCGATTTCTCGACGATGTGCGGCATCGTCGATTCGCGCGAGGTGGCCGCGTTCTGGATGCACAGCACGTCAAGGCCGTTGTACTGGCGGTCGATGCAGTAGTTCGCGCCCACGCACTGCTTGATTTCGTCTTCGCGGCCGTCGCGGATCTTGATCACCATGTGCGGATCGGCGATCTGCGCGCGCGTCATGCCGACCAGGTCGATCATGCCGGTGGCCAGCAGGCGCTCGGCCTGGCCCGCGTCGCGAATGCTCTGCGCGTGCATCACCGGGATCTTCACGACCGACTTGATGCCGGCCGCGAGGTGGACGAACGGTTCCGGCGGCAGAGCCATCGGCGGCATGCAGTTGGCGATCGTGTTGTGGGTGTCGCCGCCCGAGCCGACCACGCTCAGGTAATCGATCAGGCCCGTCTCGGACATCGCCTGCGCGATTTCCTTGAGCGCTTCGTGATCGAGGCCATCCTCGTGGAATTCGTCGCCGCACATGCGCAGGCCGACGCAGAAATCCTTGCCCACCGCCTCGCGCACGGCCGTCAGCACTTCGATGCCGAAGCGCAGGCGGTTTTCGAGGCTGCCGCCCCATTCGTCGGTGCGATGGTTCGAGCGCTTGCTCCAGAACTGGTCGATCAGGTGCTGGTGGGCGGCCGAGATTTCGATGCCGTCCATGCCGGCGGCCTGCACGCGCTTCGCGGCGGCCGCGAAATCGCCGATGATGCGGCGGATTTCCTCGATCTCGATGATCTTCGCGTTGCCGCGGTGCACCGGCTCGCGCACGCCCGACGGCGACATCAGGTGCGGCCAGTGCTCGCCATGGAACGACGAGCGGCGGCCCATGTGGGTGGCCTGGATCATGATCTTCGCGCCGTGCTGGTGCATCGTGTCGGCCAGGCGCGTGAGCGGATCGATGATCTTGTCGGTCGACAGGTTGACCGACTTCCACCAGCCTTGCGGGCTGTCGACCGATACCGGGCTGGAGCCGCCGCAGATCGCGAGGCCGACGCCGCCTTTCGCCTTCTCCTCGTAGTAACGGATGTACCGGTCTCCCGGCAGGCCGCCCGGCTCCGCGTACACCTCGGCGTGCGCGGTGCTGACGATGCGGTTTCGCAAGGTCAGCTGGTTGAGCGTCATGGGCTTGAACAGGTTCGGGTAACGCATTGGGGGCGACCTCTGGCGGGCTCTGTCGTATTGGTATCGGGTATGAATCAGGCAGCGATCGGCGACACTTCGAACACGCAATGGCCGTGGTGGTCATGGTGTTCGCCGGCGCAATGCGCTTCGGTCGAGAACGCGCGCGGCGCGCCCTTGCCTTCCGGCGTGGTGTCGTTGACCCAGTCCATCGCGCCGGCGAACCAGCCCGCGAACATGTAGCAGAGCTTGCCGATCTTCTCCGGCTGCTGGAGCACGAACGACGAATGGCGCAGCTCGATGCGGGCGCGCGCGTTCACCGGATCGGCCTCGATAATGCTGAACAGGCCCCAGCCGCGTTGCGACAGGCGGTTCAGGTAGTGCTCGAACACCGCCATGCCCTGGATGCCGTGCGCCGGCGCTTCCTTGTCGCACCAGTAATAGGCGGACTTGTAGCCGGCCTTGTAGAGGATTTCGGCGTAGGCGTCCTGGCCCAGCGCTTCTTCCACGGCCACGTGGTTGTTCGTGAAGAAGTGGCGCGGCACGTACAGCATCGGCAGCGCGTCGGTGGTCCAGACACCGGTGTTGGGATCGACGTCGATGGGCAGTTGCGGTTGCATCGTTGACTCCGTGATGAGGCATGGCGCCCGGGTTCGGGCGCGACTTCGCCCGCGCGCCGTGGCTCGTGGAGCGGGCGCGTGGTGCGGATCGATTGAGTGAATGGCGGTTGGCCGGCCCGGGGCCGGCGCGGAATCAGGCGCCCCAGACGTCCTTGAACACGCGAACCCAGTTCTCGCCCATGATCTTGCGAATGCGCGATTCCTTCCAGCCGGCCTTTTCCATCGCCGCGGTCAGGTTCGGGAATTCGCCAATGGTTCGGATTCCTTCCGGGTTCACGACCTTGCCGAAATTGGTCAGGCGGCGGTAGCGGCCCTTGTCGTGCGTGAGCATGTCGAAGAATTCGGTGCTGTAGCCCTGCGTGAAATCGGTGCCGATGCCCACCGTGTCCTCGCCGATCAGGTTCACCACGTAGTCGATCGCCTCGATGTAGTCGTCGATCGTGGCGTCGATGCCGCGCTTGAGGAACGGGGCGAACATCGTCACGCCCACGAAGCCGCCGGCATCGGCGATCTCGCGCAGTTGCGCGTCGCTCTTGTTGCGCGGGTGTTCCTTCAGGCCCGAGGGCAGGCAGTGCGAATACGTGACCGGCTTCTTCGAGAACGCGATCGCTTCGGACGACGTATTGCCGCCCACATGCGAGAGGTCGACCATGATGCCGACGCGGTTCATTTCGGTGATCACTTCGCGGCCGAAATCGGACAGGCCGCCGTCGCGTTCGTAGCAGCCGGTGCCGACCAGGTTCTGGGTGTTGTAGCAGAGCTGCACCACGCGCACGCCCATGTCGGCGAACGCTTCGATGTACGAGAGGTTGTCTTCGAACGCATGCGCATTCTGGAAGCCGAGGATCACGCCGGTCTTGCCTTCGCGCTTGGCGCGGGCGATGTCGTCGGTGGTGCGCACCAACGTCAGCAGTTCGCTGTTCTCGCGGATCGCCTGCTTCATCGTGCCGATGTTGTCGACCGTCTTGATGAAGCTGTCCCAGACCGACACGGTGCAGTTGGCGGCCGTCACGCCGCCCTTGTGCATATCCTCGAACACCGAACGATCGAACTTCGAGATGTTCAGGCCGTCGATGATGATGCTGTCCTGATGCAGCGTGCTCATGTGATTCTCCAGAATGGCGCGTAGTGTGGGCGATCGTGCGGGTTATCCCGGCGGCTGGCGCTTCCGGGAAAGGCCCGTCCTGCAAGGGATCGAGGCGGGTTTTCGCAGTGGCTGCCGACGGCTCTATTCTTGTCGTTCGGATTTTTGGCCGATTGATGAATTCAGACGCTTTCTTTGCCTTTTCCGACATGCGCGTCCGTTTTGTACAAGTCGGCCGGCCCGTCGTTTCCGGACCGGTGAGCGCCTACGGGTATGCACCGAGGCAGGCGGCGCGCGAAAGCGCGCATGATCTGGCACCGGCACGGTGCCGGCCGCGCCTGGCGCGAGCCGGCGCGGTGCAGCGCATCCCCGCCGCGGTGCGCCGCACCATCCGTTGCGAGGCCCGGCCCACGGTGCGATCAGGGTTTAGCCGTATGGCATGGTTGTTGCGCGGGATTCCACAATAGCCGAGCCGTGTTCCCCCAGCGCGCCGATTCCCGATTCAAGGAACGCCCCATGTCCCCCGACCGCACCGCGAGTCTGTCTCACTTCGCGTTCGTTCCCCTGCCCAACTTCACGATGATCGCGTTCACCAACGCGATCGAAGTGCTCAGGATGGCAAACTACCTGAGCGGCCAGACGCTGTACCGCTGGTCCGTGGTGTCGCCGGGAGGCGGCCCGGTCACGGCAAGCAACGGCCTGAGCGTGGATACCGCGCCGGCCGAGACGCTGGGCATTCCGGACGTGGTGTTCGTGTGCGGCGGCGTGGATGTCCAGCGCGCCACCACGGCCGAGCATCTGGTCACGATGCGCCGCTTCGCGCGCGCGGGCGTGGCGCTCGGCAGCCTGTGCACCGGCACCTACGCGCTGGCCAAGGCCGGCCTGCTGTCGGGCTATGCCTGCGCGATTCATTGGGAGAACATGTCGGCGCTCAAGGAAGAATTCCCGGACACGCGCTTCCTGAAAGAGCTGTTCGTGATCGACCGCGACCGCATCACCTGCACGGGCGGCGTGGCGCCGCTCGACATGATGCTGAACCTGATCGCGCCGCGCGTCGGCACGGCACGCGTCACGCAGATCGCCGAGCAGTTCATCGTCGAACACGTGCGCGATACCAGCGCGCAACAGCGCATGCCGCTCGTCGCGCGGCTCGGCTCGGCGAACAAATCGCTGTTCGAGGTGATCGCGCTGATGGAGAACAACATCGAGGAGCCGCTCTCGCGCGAGGAACTGGCGCGGCTCGCGAACATGTCGCAACGCCAGTTGCAGCGCCTGTTCCGCGAGCATCTCGGCATGACCCCCACGCATTACTATCTGACGCTGCGCCTGCGCCGCGCGCGCGAGCTGCTGCTGCAGACGGATATGTCGATCATGCACATTACAATGGCATGCGGTTTCCAGTCGGCCTGCCATTTCAGCAAGAGCTATCGCGATGCGTTCGGCACCGCGCCGACCCGCGAACGCCGCAAGCAGGTCGCACCGCTGGCGCAACCGATGCTGCCGATCGGCGCATCGCAACCGGCGCTCGTGCTGCACGCCTGACGCTCCCGCCCCGGCCGGACGCGGGCGGCGGCGCGCCGCCTCACCAGGACCGGACGTGCAACACGATGCCGCGCTGGCGAACGCCTATCTCGCCTACCTGAACGCCCCCCACGGCGACGCCGCGCTGGCGCTCGCACGCCGTTTGCGCGAGTCCGGCCACGCAGAGGCCGCGCTCGAGCAGGCCGAACGCGCCGCAGCCGGTGCCACCCGAAGCGGCACGCCGTTCGCGCAGGCGCTGGCCGGCATCGAGATGAACTACCTCGGCCGCTTCGCCGACGCCGACGCGCTGCTCACGCGCGCCGAAGCCGGCCTGGCCGGCGACCCGAACCTCTATATCGTCCGCTTCGAGCAAACCGTCGCGCGCTTCGGCCAGGGCCGCTATCGCGACGCGCACCGGCTGTACCGCGAGCTGCGCGACGCGCCGCACCGGCGCACCATCGTCGAGACGCTGTATCCCGGCCACGGCGGCAGCTTCGAATGGGCCGAGCGCAAATTCCTCGGCCACCACGATTCGGTCGAGGGCAAGCGCGTGCTGGTGATGATGGAAGGCGGCGCGGGCGACCTGTTCATGCATGCACGCTATCTGCAATGCCTGAAGGAAGAAGGCGCCGCCTCGGTCGACGTGCAGGTGGTGGACGCCGCGCGCGGCGTGCTTCGCCACGACGGCTTCGTGCGGGAAAGCGGCCCGCATATCGGCGCACTCGCCGACGAATGCGATTGCGTGACCTGGCTGTTCAATCTGTTCGCGCGCTACCAGCGCACGCCGCATGCGCCGCGCTTCGATACGCCCTATCTCGACGCACCGCCCGCCTCCGCGCTGCCCGATGCCGTGCGCGACGCGCTCGACGCACCGGGCCTCGCGCGCATCGGCCTGGTGTGGCGCAGCAATTCGGGCGTGCGCCACGAGCCGTATCGCTCGATCGCGCTCGGTGCGCTGGCACCGCTGCTTGATCAGCCGGGCTGCCGCTTCTATTCGTTGCAGGTAGGAGAACTCAGCGATACAGAACGCGAAACCGTCGCTCGCCACGGCGTGGTGGATCTCGCGCCCGCGCTGCACAGCTTCGCCGACACGGCCGCCGTGCTCGACCGGCTGGACCTGCTCGTGTCGATCGATACCGGCGTCGCGCATCTGGCCGGCGCGCTCGGCAAGCCGGTGTGGCTGATGCTCTCGCAGGCCGGCGACAGCCGCTGGCTCAACCACGTCGACTACACGCCGTGGTATCCGAGCATGCGCCTGTTTCGCCAGCCGACGCTCGGGGAATGGCAGGCACCCGTGGCCGCGGCGGCCGAGGCGCTGGCGGCACGCGATTTCGGCTGATTGCGGCCCGAGGCCGTTCTCTTTTCTCACAAGCGCTTGCGTGCGCAACCAAAATGAAAACGGCCCGCGCCGAAGCGCGGGCCGTGTCTCTCGGGTTCCGGGCCTGGCGGCCTCAACCGATCGTCAAGCCGGGATCAGACCGTGCGGATCGATCACGAACTTGCGCGGCGCACCCCCGTCGAACTTGCGATAGCCTTCCGGCGCCTGATCGAGCGAGATCACCGTCACGTTGACGATATCCGCGATCGGCAGGCGGTCGAACAGGATCGCCTGCATCAGGTTGCGGTTGTACTTGAGCACCGGCGTCTGGCCGGTATGGAACGAGTGCGACTTCGCCCAGCCCAGGCCGAAGCGGATGCTCAGGCTGCCGTGCTTGGCGGCCACGTCCTTCGCGCCCGGATCGTCCGTCACGTACAGGCCCGGGATGCCGATCGCGCCGGCCGGACGCACGATTTCCATCAGCGAATTCAGCACCGTGGCCGGCGCTTCCTCGTTGCTGCCTTCCGAACCGTGGCCATGCGCCTCGAAGCCCACGCAATCCACCGCGCAGTCGATCTCCGGGCGGCCGACGATCGCCGCGATCTGGTCGCCCAGCGGCGTGTCCTTCGACAGGTCCACCGTTTCGAAGCCCACCTTGCGTGCGTGTTCGAGGCGCTCGGCGTTCATGTCGCCGACGATCGTCACCGCCGCGCCGAGCAGGCGCGCCGAGGCCGCCGCAGCCATCCCCACCGGGCCGGCGCCCGCGATATACACCGTCGAGCCGGGCTTCACGCCGGCCGTGACGGCGCCGTGATAGCCAGTGGGCAGGATGTCGGACAGGCAGGTCAGATCGCGGATCTTCGCCATCGCCTGGTCGCGGTCCGGGAACTTGATCAGGTTGAAATCGGCGTACGGCACCAGCACGTACTCGGCCTGGCCGCCGATCCAGCCGCCCATGTCCACGTAGCCGTACGCGCCGCCGGCGCGCGCCGGGTTCACGTTCAGGCACACGCCCGTGCTTTGCTCGCGGCACATCGGGCAGCGCCCGCAGGCCACGTTGAACGGCACCGTGACGATGTCGCCGAGCTTCAGCGTTTCCACGTCCCCGCCCAGCTCGATCACTTCGCCCGTGATTTCGTGGCCGAGCACGAGGCCGACCGGCGCCGTCGTGCGGCCGCGCACCATGTGCTGGTCCGAGCCGCAAATGTTCGTGCTGACGACCTTCAGGATCACGCCGTGGCCGATCTTGCGCCCGCTCGGATCGACCATCTTCGGATAGTCGATGTTCTGCACTTCGACCTTGCCCGGGCCCTGATACACGACTCCTCGATTGCTGCTCATCGCTTCGTCTCCTGTCTCTCTGGCTTGGTGCTGCACTTCGCCCGGCGCGGCCGCGCACGGGTCGGGCAGCAAGCCTTCAGAGGGTAGTCCGGGGGGCGGGGCGGGGGGCGTAGTAAACGCGACATGGGGTTGTTTGATGCCGACATGGGCCGCGTGGCATAGCGCGCCCACGCATGCTGCATCGCGAAAGAGTCACCGGCCCGGCCTTGACATGCTGAATGAATCAACCCAAACCGCAACAATACGAGGCACGGCACCGCCCGTCGTTGTGAAAAATCGCGCAGACATCCCAACATCTGAGCGCGCCCGCCAAAACCGTTAGTTCTGCCAGCTTGTTTCCCCACCCCGCTCTGCTACCTTGCCGCTGCATATCCCCCGCCCCAGGAAACCCGCCCAGTGAGCACGCCCACCTTCCTGTTCGATCTCGACGGCACGCTCGTCGATACCGACGCGCTGCACCTCAATGCCTTCAACGCCCTGCTCGCACGCTGGCAGCGCAGCATCGATCTCGCCTATTACAAGGCGAACGTGATGGGCGCACCCGATTCGATGATCTTCGGCGGGCTGTTTCCGGGGATGCCGGTAGACGAATACACGGCGCTGGCGGCCGACAAGGAACAGATGTTTCGCGCGCAATTGAGCGCGCGGCTCACGCCCACGCCCGGCACCGAGGCCCTGCTCGACCATATCGAGCGAACCGGCGCGCGCAGCGCCGTAGTCACCAACGCGCCGCGCGAGAACGCCACGCTGATGCTGGCAGCACTCGGGCTCGACACGCGTTTCGAAGTGCTGGTGATCGGCGGCGAACTCGAACATGGCAAGCCACACCCGCTGCCCTACCTGACGGCGCTGGAACGCGTGGGCGGCGACGCCGCGCATGCGGTGGCGTTCGAGGATTCGGGCTCCGGCGTGCGCTCGGCCAGCTCGGCCGGCATCCACACGTTCGGCATGCTGACGGCATTGACCGACGCGCAACTGCGCGAAGCCGGCGCACACGACACGATTCGCGATTTCGCCGATCCGACGCTGTGGGCGTGGATCGAGAACCAAGGCGGCTGAGGCGCGCGCCTCAGTCGCCCTTGCGCGACGGCGCCTGCCAATGCAGTTCGAGTTCGTCCTGATCCTCCAGGAACGGAAACCCGTCGGCGGCCAGTTGCCGTAGATATTGGTCGAAGTCGTCGGCCAGCACGGCATAGCTGTCGGGATCGTGCAGGAAGCGAACCACCTGGCCGGGCTTGCCGCCCGGCGCGGGATCGAAATCGATATACAGCCGCGACGAGCCGCCGTTGTTCATGCAATGCGAAAAACACAGGCGGCGGCCCATCGGCACGCCGGCATCGATGCGCGAGTCGAACAATTCGCCCGGCGCGAATCCTTCCAGATTGTAGATGTCGGCAATGCTTTCGCTGCCGAAGGCGCCGGCCGCCTCCTCGACGATCTGCTCGACCGACAGCAGATAGTAAGGATAGCTTTCGACATCGGAGCCGAGCACCAGTACGCCGATGCGGGTATCGCCGTACGTCTGGTGGTACGTGCCGTTCAGGCGGCGAAGCAGCTCCACGAGCGTGGCCGGCGCTTGCGGGTACACGGCGCGGAGCACGTCGAGTTGCGATGGGCTCGCGCCGCTCGCATGGGCCAGCGCGGCGTTGCCTTCGTCGTTCAAGGCCTGACGGAGCGCGGCGAGGTAGGTTTCGGCTGAGGTCATGAGTTGTCGTGGTTCAAACGCGATGGCACGTATCGATGGCAAGCAAGCGCGAGCGGCAACGGCGCCGAACACCGCGCCCTACTGGTTCGCCCGAATCACCGCCACCGCTGCCGCGTCCGCTTCCGACGCCACGCTGTCATGCACCCGCGTGCTCTGCCCCGGCAACGGCTGCTCATTATCGAGCAAATGGCCGCCGCGCTCATGCGTATCCACCGTCACGCGCATCGACAGCCCGATCCGCAGCGGATGCGCGGCCAGATCGGCCGCATCGATCGAGATCACCACCGGCACACGCTGCACGACCTTGATCCAGTTGCCGGCCGCGTTCTGCGACGGCAGCATCGAAAACGCGCTGCCGGTGCCGGCCGAAAAGCCCTCCACGTGCCCGCGATACACCACCTTCGATCCGTAGATATCCGAAACGATGCTGACGGGCTGCCCCGCGCGCATGTTGCGGATCTGCCCTTCCTTGAAGTTGGCCTCGATCCACAACGCGTTCAACTGGATCAGCGACAGCAGCGGCACGCCCGGCCCGACCTGCTGGCCGACCTGCACCGAGCGCTGGCCGACGGTGCCATCCACCGGCGCGACGATGGTGGTGCGCTTCAGGTTGCGCCACGCCAGCTTGAACTGCGCGGCGGCCTGCACGACCGACGGGTTGTCCTCCACGGCAAGACGGCTGCCAAGCACGCGCGCCGATTCGAGCTGCGCCTGCGCGGCGGCCAGTTGCGCCTGCGCGGCGATCACCTGCGCGCGGGCGCGCGCCGTCTCCTCCGGCGACACCACCTCCACGCTGGCATGCGCGCGCGCATCGTAGGCGCTGCGCGCAACATCGAGATCGGCCTGGCGCGCGGCCACCGTATCGGCGTACATCGCATTCGACACGCCCGCGTTGGCGGCCTGCCGCACCGCCTGCGCGAGCTGCGCCCTGGCCTGCGCCAGCGAAACGGCGGCCTCGGCATCGTCGAGCCGCACCAGCGTCTGCCCGGCGCGCACGCGCTGCGTGTCGCTGATCAGCACGTCGATCACGGTGCCCGGCACCTGCGCGCCCACCTGCACGATGTTGCCGGACATGTAGGCGTCGTCGGTTTCCTCGTAATAGCGCCCGCTCAGGAACCAGTAGATCGCGGCCGCGATGGCGAGTATCGACACGAGGCAGAAGAACAGCGCGAAGTGGCGCCGGCGCGCGGCGCGTTTCGCGTCGAGCCGGCCGGCATCGTGCGGAGCGCCGGCGGGGTCGCGGCGCGCGTTGTTGTTGTCGTCCATGCGGTCAGTCGAAATGCGAGTCGGTCAGTCGATCGTGGGGAGGGAATGCGAGTTCGTCGTGGGCAATCGCGGGCGCGGCCATCTTCGTCACGTCGAAGCCGCCGCCGAGCGCATCGATCAAGCCGATGCGCAGCGCGCGGCGCTTGGCGAGCAGGTCGATCAGTTGCGTGCGCTCGTCCACCAGCGTCAGGCGCGCGGTGTTGACGTCCTTTTCCATGCCGAAGCCGCGGCGGTGGCGCTCGTCGGCGATGTCGACGATCTTCTGCGCGGCGGCCACCGAATGCTGCTGCTCGGCAAGCAAGGTGTCGATGGTGCGCAGTTGCGTCAACTGCCGCGCGACCTGCCCGAGCGCCTGGTCGACGCTCTGGTTGTAGAGCGCGATGCTCAGGTCGGCGTTGGCGACCTCGCCGGCCAGCTTGGCCTTCAGGCGGCCACGATCGAAGATCGGCAGCGTGATGGCCGGGCCGATCGAGCCGCCGAACGCGCGGCCACGCAGCAGCGCGGCGGGCGTCAGCGCGAACAGGCCGCCCACCGCCGACAGGTTCACGTTCGGATAGAACTCGGCCTTCGCGCCGTCCACGGCCGAGAACGCGCCCTGCACGCGCAGGCGCGCGGCGACGATATCGGGCCGGCGGCCGAGCAGATCGACGGGCAGCTTCGGCGGCAACGGCGCATCGACCAGATCGCCCGGATGCGGGCGCTTGAGCGCGAGGCCGCGCTCGGGGCCCTTGCCGGTCATCACGCCGATCTGCACCTCGGACAGCGTGATCTGTTCGTCCACCATCGCGAGCTGCGCGATCAGCCGGTTGCGCTTGATCGCGGCATCGCTGGCGTCGTAAGCGTTGTCGATGCCGCGCGCGGCGCGCTCGCGCAGCACCGCGTTGATCTGGTCGCTGGCAGTGCGCTTCTCTTCGAGCAGGTCGCGCTGCGCGTAGGCCTGATCGAGCTGGCAATACAGCGTGACGAGCGTGACGGCCAGCGTGAGCCGCGCCTGTTCGGCATCGACGCGCGCGGCGTCGCGGTTCGACAACATGCCGCGCGTGGCAGCCGCATTGCGCCCCCACAGGTCGATCTGGTAATTGAATCCCGCATAGAGCGAGGATGACGAAATATTCGGATCGCTGAACAAATCCACCGGCACGTTGAAGCCGCCCACCTGCACGTTCGCCACGCCGTCGCTGCGCGGCACGCGAGCCTTGCTCAGCGACGCACCGGCCGTGCCGACCAGCCCCGTGGTCGACGCGTACTGCTGCAACTGCGCCTGCGCGATATCGATCCGAGCCCGGGCCGCCTGCAGGCTCGGGTTGTTCTCGTAGGCCTCGGCCACCAGCCGGTCGAGCTGCGGATCGCCGAGCTGCTTGACCCAGTCGGGCGCGGGCCACGCACCGCCCGGCTGCACGTCGCCGCTCACGCCGGCCAGCGCGTTCGCGCCGGGCACATGCGGTTGAACCTGGGTCTGGAAGCCGGACGGCACGCAGCCGGCCAGCGCGACTACCGCCGCGAGCACGCCGCCCGCGAGTGCCGGGCGCCCCGGCAAGCTGCATCGGCTCATCCGTGGCGCACCCTCTCGCCCGCGTGCGCGGCCCAGCCCGGGCGCGACTGTTCGAGCGGCCCGAGGCGGCCGAACAGGCCGTCGCTGACGCCGAACGCGATTCCCTTGAGCTTGGCGGCCTTGTCGTCCTCGCACAACAGCACCTGCACCACCTGCCACAGCGTCAGCAGGCTCGGCACGATCGCCACCGGAAACCGCAGGCCGTATTGCATGCCGAGCTGCACCGCGTTGCGCGCGCTGTAATAGCGACGATACGACGGGTGGTTCATCGCCGACATCTCGAGCGGCCCGATCCGGTGGCGGCGCTTGTTGCCGATGCGGTGCGGCAACACCAGTTGCGGCACCACGTACAGCGGCACGTCGCGCGCCAGCGCACGGAAACAATATTCGGTATCCACATGATCGATGAACAGCGATTCGTCGAAACGCCCCAGGCGCGCATACGCCTCGCGCGAGATCACGCTGCCCGACGAGATCAGGAAGCCGCAGCGCTGCACGGGCGCGTCGGCATGCATCGGCAGGCGGCGCACGCTCACGCCGTCGGTGGCGAGTTCGGGCAGGTAGCGGCGATCGTTCTCGTCGAAGATGCGCGGGCCGGCCAGGAAGCCGCGCGTGTCGAAGCCGGCGCACACCGCGCGCATCGTCGCGAAGAACGGCGCGGGCACCGTCGAATCCTGATCGAACAGCGCCACCGCATCCACGCCGCGCGCGAACAGTTCGGCCAGCCCGGCGTTGTACGCGCCGGCAATGCCGCCGCGGTTGCCGTGATGGATCAATGCATAGCCATCCTGATCGGCCGCGCGGCGCGCGGCCAGGCTGGCGGCCGGCGTGTTGTCGACCACCACCAGCGCGTCGCAATCGCGCGCGACCTCGCGCAGGCGCGCGAGCTGATCGTCGCGCGGGTGATACAGGATGATCAGTGCCCCAAGTTTCATGGTGTTCCCCGTGTCGTTCGCGGTGGTTGCGGTCATGGCCGTGCCTGCCTCAGTGTCCGATCGTCATGGCCGCGCCGCGCTTCGGGCGCGTCAGCCACATCATGCAGGCCAGCGTCAGGCAGGTCATGCTCGCCATGAAATACATGTCGCCGGTCGCCATCATGTAGGCCTGCTTGTGCACCACGTTGCTGATCGACAACAGTTCGCGCGTGCCGGTAACGCCGGTGGCGTGCAGCGCATCGATATAGCGCTGCGTGTTGCCGTCGGATTTCGTTACGGCCTGCGAAACGATGTCGTAGTGATAGGTCGCGCGGTTCTCCCACAGCGTCACGCTCATCGCGGTGCCGAACGCGGCCGACAGCGTGCGCAGGAAGTTCGACAGGCTCGATGCGGCCGCCAGCTTGTCGTCGGGAATGCGCGACAGCGTGGCCGCCGTCAGCGGAATGAAGAAGCACGGCAGGCCCATGCCCTGGATCAACCCCGGCGTGATGATCTGCACAAACGTCATGTTCAGCGTGAAGTGCGCGTTGTTCCATTGCACGCAGGCGAACACGAGAAAGCCGAAGGTGGCCAGCACGCGCGCGTCGAAGCGGCTCGAATAGAGCCCCACCAGGATCGAGAACACGAACGCGAGAACGCCGAGCGGCGCGGCGGCCAGCCCCGAATGGAACGCGTTGTAGCCCATCACGGTCTGCAACCAGAGCGGGAACACCACGCCCACCACCGAGAACGCCATCATGCCGAGCGAGATGATCAGGACGCAGAACGAAAACGTGCGATCGCGAAACAGGCTCAGGTCCACCGCCGGGTGGCTCTCGCCACGCTCCCAGATCAGCAGCGAGACAATCGCCAGCGCCGCCACGATCGCCAGCGTGCAGATCAGCGGCGAGCCGAACCAGCCGCGATCGTGGCCAAGGTCGAGCATCGCCTGCAACGCGCCCACGCCCACCACCAGCAGCGCGATGCCGACCACGTCGATCGGCCCGGCCTGGCCACCTTCGCGAGCGGGCTTCAGCAGCGTCATGCAGACGGTAAACGAGAACAGCCCGATAGGCAGGTTGATCAGGAAGATCCACGGCCACGAATAATTGCTGACGATCCAGCCGCCCACCACCGGGCCGAGGATCGGCGCAAGCAGCACCGTCATGGCCCAGAGCGCGAGCGCCAGCGTGCGCTTGTCCTTCGGGAACGCGCGCATCAGGATGGTTTGCGAAAGCGGCACCATCGGCCCCGAGCACAAGCCCTGCAACGCGCGGCACACCACCAGCACATGCAGGTCGTTGGCCAGGCCGCACAGCATGGAGGTCAGCGTGAACAGCACGATCGAGGTGACGAACAGGCGCCGCTCGCCCACGCGTTTCGCGAGCCAGCCCGTCAGCGGCACGGCGATCGCCGCCGCCACCGAGTACGAACTGATGACCCAGGTGCCCTGGCTGTTCGACACGCCGAGGCTGCCCGAGATCGACGGCACCGCCACGTTGGTGACGGTCGAATCGAGCACCTCGATGAAAGTGGCGAGCGACAGCGCGAACGTCAGCAGCGCGAGGCGCGCGCCGCGCATCGGCGGCGCGGCGTCGGCGGATGGCGTGCCGCCGGCTTCGGTCGCGCCGGGGGGAACCGCGCTGCCGTCGTTGCGCGTCGTGGGTGTTTCGGGGCCGTCGGACGCCGGGTTCGCCTGGTTTGCGTACTGCGTGTCGCTCATGCGCGAGACGCCTGCGATGCCGGCAGCCCGGCGGCCGGCGCGGCGCGCCCGGTGGCGGCGCGGCCGGCGGCCGGCGCCGCGCAATCCTCGATGATGCGCGCGGCCAGCACGCAGCCGTCGGCCGCGCCGGCCATCGCGGCCCGCACGGTCGCGCAACGCTCCACCATCGCGGTGTCGCCCAGCACGCGTGCGAGCGCATCGGCCAGTTGCGCGCCGTCCACCGGCGCGTCGAGCCGCACGCCGCAGCCGCTGTCGGCCACGCGTTGCGCGTTGTCGAACTGATCGTGCGCGGACGGCATCACCACTTGCGGCAGCCCCGCCTCGTAAGCCAGCGACGCCGTGCCGATGCCGCCGTGATGCACCAGCGCGCGGGCGCGCGGCAGCAACTCGCGCAGCGGCACGTAACGGCGCTTGATCAGGCGCGACGCATCGGGCTCGCCGTCGCGGCGCGCCGTGTCAGGCGTGATCAGGACGCCGCGCACGCCGGTCGCGCGCATCGCCTCGCCCACTGCATCGGCGAAGCCCGCGCCGTCGACAAGAGTCGAGCCGGCGGTAAACACCACGGGGGGCGCGCCCGCGTCGAGAAATGCGTCGAGTTCGGGATCGGGGGCGTGCGCATCGATATCGTTGAACAGCGGAAAACCGGCCAGCCGGTGCTGGGCCGGCCAATCGGGCTGCGGCGCGGCGAACCAGTCGGGAAACAGGCACAGCACGCCGTCGGTGGAATGCAGCCAGCGACCGAGGATACGGCGCGCGGGGGCCAGCCCCAGCTCGGCGCGCAGCGCGTTCAGTTGCGGCCCGCACACCTTGTCGAGCACGCCGCGCTCGATCAGCGTCATCAGGCCGGCCTTGAACCAGAGCGGCAGCCAGCCGGGAATCGTCAGGCGTTGATGGGTGGGCGGCGCATGCGCCGACAGCAGCGTGGACGGCGACACTTGAACCGATACGTAGCGCACGCCGTCGCGTTCCTGCAACAGCCGTGCGGAAAATGCCCAGAGCGTGCCGACCAGCACCGTGTCGTCGTCGATCAATTCGGACAACTTTACAAAGTGCGGACGCAACGACGGCGCGATCACGGCCCACAGCGTGCGAAACGACGTGCGCGAATCCCACAGCGCCGGGTTCGCCATCGCATCGGCGTATTCCTGCGCGGTGCCGATCGGCACGAACTCGAAACCGCAGCGCAGCGCGGGCGCCTCGAACTGCGGGTGAGTACAGAACACGACGCGGTGCCCGCGGTCCGCGAGCGCGCGTCCCACGCCGAGCAGCGGGTACACATCCCCCGCCGACCCGATCGCCGTGATGATCATCTTCGACATCGTTACCGCCTCTGCGTGACCGCTTCCGGTGCGCTCAGGAAGCCGGCCGGGCTGCGCGCGGCGGTGGCGCGGCGGCCGGGCCGGCCGTGGATTACGACAGCACCGGCATGGGCGCGAGCGCGTCGAACGAGCCGTCCGGAGCGGTGGCGCCGCGCTCTTCGCAGAAGTAGCCGAGGATCGCGTCGCGCACGTGTTCCTGCTGCTGGCGCCCTTCGAGATCGAGGAAGTGGCCGGCCTTGCGGATCGTCTCGAACTCGGCGCGGCGCACGTAGCTGCCGAGGCGGCGCACGTCGCCCGGCGTGGTGTATTCGTCGAGTTCGCCATTGATGAACTTGACGCCGCAGCCGATCCGCGTGAATTCGTCGAGATACTGCTCGGGCCGCATCTCGAGGATCTGGTTCACGTGGAAAGCCACCTGATCCTGCTCGTCGCGCGGCAGCTTGGTCAGGTAGCGGTAGTTGTAGAGCTTCATGATGCGCGGCAGATAGCGGCCGACGGTGTCGTTCAGCAGTTGCGCCGCGTGCAGGTTCTCGCCGGCCGCGATGTGGTCGCGCGCGCGCGTCACGTAATCGACCATCGCGTCGTTGAGGAACGGCGAGAACGAGGCCACCACCGCGCGGCGCACGCTCGTGCAGCCGCGCGACAGCGCGAACAGCGACGCCACCCCGCCCCACGACACCGACAGCAGATACGACGGGCGGAAGCGCTCGCTCAAGTGCAGCAGGATGTCGACCTCGTCGTCCTTGGTGAGCACGAACTGGCCGGGGTTGTGCTGGCGCGACTGCCCCGCGTAGGGCAGGTCGAAACAGATCGAGTTGAGCCGCTCGCCGAGATAACGCACCGTCTGGCCGAACGAGGCGGTGGTCGCGAGCGCGCCGTTGATCAGGATGACCGTCTCGAACGACGGATCGTAGACATGATGCTCGACGTGGATTTTCAAGCCGTTCGGCAGTGGGACGACCTGTTTCTCGATAGGCATGGCGTGCTCCGGCAAGGACCGGCAGTCAAAAACGATACGCGCCCGCTTCCGCGAACGCTCCCCGTAACCGGACCACGAGACGACGACCCGCGGCGGCTACCTTCCCTGTGCCAGGGTCCCGCAGCGCCCTGGGACGATGCGGCCGCCATCGGTGCGACACGGATTTGGCTCCATGCGACAACCTCGTGGCCCCCGGCGCCTCGTAACAATGACTTCAGACGCTGTCGTTATTGCCGATCGATGCGGCAGGAACACTGCCTGAACCTGTCGAACGGAGCTGCTTCATGGGTATGAATACTAATACGCGAAACCATAAAAATTCAACCAATTCGGATTAATTTCCCTCTTGAATAATTGCCTATCCGACACGCATGGTTCATGAAAAATTGTTTCTTAAATCCTCATCGAAAAACGGCCTTCATGCCTGCGTCATATTTTCTGTGGTATAGCCGACCATAGCGCCCTGTCAAATATGTCAGGTGCAGCACATCGTGATCGACCCAACTACAAAATCTCTTCGTTATCAATGGTGTATGAGATTTGTTGCAGAACAGCAACGAGACCATGCGCAACGCGCGCTCGGCTCGCCGCCCTGCCGCTTCTGCGTCGCAGGCCGCCAATCCCACCCCATATTCCGATTCAATATCCATTTGAATACGAAAAAATTGGCAGCTTGAAACGCTTTAAACATAATTCACTGTTTTACGGCCCGCATTCATTTTGTTTTATTCGCCAACGCTACGTAATGCCGACCGATGTACACGCAACCACCGGTAACTCTTTCATCTCATGCCCGAGCGCGCCCACGACCCTGTTTTTCGTCGGCCTCGGCAGTTTTTTGTTGATTGAACGTTCAATAAAAAACCGGTAACCTGCGCTCTTTTCCTCCCCCGGCCCTTCGCCATGCCCAAGCTCGGAATGCGGGAAGTGCGGCGCGCGCAGTTGATCGACGCGACCTTGCGCACGATCGACGAGGCCGGCCTGCCCGGCACCACGCTCGCCTCGGTGGCGCAGCGCGCGAACATCTCGACCAGCATCGTCAGCCATTACTTCGGCGACAAGGACAGCCTGCTCGAAGCGACCATGCGCCATGTGCTGCGCGACCTCTGGCTCGCCACCACGCGCCGGCGCGTCGCGGCGCACCGCGAGCCGCGCGCCCGGTTGCGCGCGATCGTGGCCGCCAACTTCGACGACACGCAGGTCAGCGCGCCCGTCATGAAGACCTGGCTCGCGTTCTGGTCGCAAAGCATGCATGCGCCGGCGCTCGGCCGGCTCCAGCGCGTGAACACGCGGCGGCTTCATTCGAACCTGAGCGCCGAATTCGCGAAGGCGCTGCCGCGCGGCCAGGCCCGGCTCGCGGCGCTGGGCCTGGCCGCCTTGATCGACGGGCTGTGGCTGCGCGGCGCGCTGGCCGGCGGCCCGATCGACACCAAAACCGCCCAGCGGCTCGCCAACGATTACATCGACCTGCAGCTCGCGCCTCGCGACGTGGCGGCAGGCGTCACCATCGATTAGGAGAACGTCATGACTTCCAAGACGATTTACGGACTGCAGAAGCTTTACATCGGCGGCGCATACGTGGACGCCACCGGCGGCGCCAGCTTCGAGACCTACGACCCGGCCACCGGCGAGCATCTCGCCACGGTGCAGCAGGCCAGCACGGCCGACGTGGATCGCGCCGTGGAATCGGCGCGCGAAGGCCAGCGCGTGTGGGCCGCCATGACGGCGATGCAGCGCTCGCGCATCCTGCGCCGCGCGGTGGATTTGCTGCGCGAGCGCAACGACACGCTGGCCGAACTCGAAATGCGCGATACCGGCAAGCCGATCGCCGAGACGCTGGCCGTGGACATCGTCACCGGCGCGGACGTGATCGAGTATTACGCCGGCCTCGCCACCGCCATCGAAGGCGTGCAGATCCCGCTGCGCAAGGAATCGTTCGTGTATACACGGCGCGAGCCGCTCGGCGTGTGCGCCGGCATCGGCGCCTGGAACTACCCGATCCAGATCGCCTGCTGGAAGAGCGCGCCCGCGCTCGCGGCCGGCAACGCGATGATCTTCAAGCCGAGCGAGATCACGCCGCTGTCGGCGCTGAAGCTCGCGGAAATCTATACGGAAGCCGGCGTGCCGGCCGGCGTGTTCAACGTGGTGCAGGGCAACGGCGCGGTGGGCGCGATGCTGACGGCGCATCCGGGCATCGCCAAGGTGTCGTTTACGGGCGGCGTGGAAACCGGCAAGAAGGTCATGTCGCTGGCGGGCGCGTCCTCGCTGAAGGAAGTGACGATGGAACTCGGCGGCAAGTCGCCGCTGCTGGTGTTCGCCGACGCCGATCTCGACCGCGCCGCCGATATCGCCGTCACCGCCAACTTCTTCAGCGCCGGACAGGTGTGCACCAACGGCACGCGCGTGTTCGTCGATGGTTCGATCAAGCAGGCCTTCATCGAACGCGTGCTGACGCGCGTCGCACGGATTCGCATCGGCAAGCCGTCCGATCCGGCCACCAACTTCGGCCCGCTCGTCAGTGCCGCGCAGCTCGACAAGGTGCTCGGCTTCATCGAAAGCGGCAAGGCCGAAGGCGCGAAGCTGCTGGCCGGCGGCGAGCGCCTGGTGCACGACCACTTCGGCGGCGGCCAGTACGTCGCGCCCACCGTGTTCGCCGATTGCCGCGACGAGATGCGCATCGTGCGCGAGGAGATCTTCGGGCCGGTGATGAGCATCCTCGATTTCGCTACGGAGGACGAAGCGATCGCGCGCGCCAACGCCACCGATTACGGCCTCGCGGCCGGCGTCGTGACCGAAAACCTCGCGCGCGCGCACCGCGCGATCCACCGCCTCGAAGCCGGCATCTGCTGGATCAACACCTGGGGCGAATCACCGGCCGAAATGCCGGTAGGCGGCTACAAGCAATCGGGCGTCGGCCGCGAGAACGGCATCACCACGCTCGAGCACTACACGCGGATCAAATCGGTGCAGGTCGAACTCGGCCGCTACAACCCGGTGTTCTGAGGACAGGAGCCAAGCCATGACCCCACGCGAATACGACTACATCATCTGCGGCGCCGGCTCGGCCGGCAACGTGCTGGCCACGCGGCTGACCGAGGACGCCGACGTGAGCGTGCTGCTGCTGGAGGCGGGCGGCCCCGACTACCGCTTCGATTTCCGCACGCAGATGCCGGCGGCGCTCGCGTTCCCGCTGCAAGGCCGCCGCTACAACTGGGCCTACGAAACCGACCCCGAACCGCACATGGACAACCGCCGCATGGAATGCGGGCGCGGCAAGGGGCTCGGCGGCTCGTCGCTGATCAACGGCATGTGCTACATCCGCGGCAATGCGCTCGATTACGACAACTGGGCCACGCACCAGGGCCTGGAAAACTGGACGTATCTCGACTGCCTGCCCTACTTCCGCAAGGCCGAGACACGCGACGCCGGCCCCAACGATTACCACGGCGGCGACGGCCCGGTGTCGGTCACCACCAGCAAGCCCGGCGCGAACCCGCTGTTCGAGGCGATGGTCGAGGCCGGCGTGCAGGCCGGCTACCCGCGCACCGAGGACCTGAACGGCTATCAGCAGGAAGGCTTCGGCCCGATGGACCGCTTCGTCACGCCGAACGGCCGCCGAGCCTCTACGGCACGCGGCTATCTCGATCAGGCGCGCCCGCGCCCGAATCTGGAGATCGTCACGCACGCGCTGGCCGACCGGATCCTGTTCTCCGGCAAGCGCGCCTCGGGCGTGGCCTACCTGCGCAACGGCCGGGCCGTCACCGCGCACGCGCGCCGCGAAGTGCTGGTGTGCAGCGGCGCGATCGCCTCGCCGCAATTGCTGCAACGCTCGGGCGTCGGCCCGAGCGCGTGGCTGAAGGAACTGGAGATTCCCGTCGTGCTCGATCTGCCCGGCGTCGGCCAGAACCTGCAGGATCACCTGGAGATGTATATCCAGTACGCCTGCAAGGAGCCGGTATCGCTCTACCCCGCGCTGAAATGGTGGAACCAGCCGAAGATCGGCCTCGAATGGATGCTGAAGGGCACCGGCATCGGCGCAAGCAATCACTTCGAGGCGGGCGGCTTCATCCGCACCCGCGACGATGACCTCTGGCCGAATATTCAGTACCACTTTCTACCGGTCGCGATCAATTACAACGGCTCGAACGCGATTGAAATGCACGGCTTCCAGGCGCACGTCGGCTCGATGCGCTCGCCGAGCCGAGGCCGCGTGAAGCTGACCTCGCGCGATCCGAACGCGCATCCGAGCATTCTGTTCAACTACATGTCGCACGCGCTCGACTGGCGCGAGTTCCGCGACGGCATCCGCGCCACGCGCGAGATCATGCGGCAGCCCGCGCTCGATCGCTTTCGCGGCGACGAACTGCACCCCGGCGCGAAGCTCCAGAGCGATGCCGAACTCGATGCCTTCGTGCGCCAGCGCGCCGAAACGGCGTTCCATCCGTCCTGCTCGAACAAGATGGGCTACGACGACATGGCCGTGGTCGACAACGAGGGCCGCGTGCACGGCCTCGATGGGCTGCGCGTGGTGGATGCATCGATCATGCCGATCATCACCACCGGCAACCTGAACGCGCCGACCATCATGATTGCCGAGAAGATCGCCGACCGGATTCGCGGGCGCCAGCCGCTCGCGCGCTCCACCGCCAGCTACTTCGTGGCGAACGGGCAGCCGGCGCGAGGCGGCCAGCCCGTGCGGGCGGCGACGACCGCCTGACGGCGCGCCCGACCAGGCGAATGCGCCGCATGGCCGGGCCGTCGTGAGTCAGCGCGCGAAGCGAATGTCCAGCGCGCGCAGGTAGGTCTGCAGGCCTGCGTCCTGCAGCGGGATGACGAAAGCCGGCGCATCCGATTCGTTGTAGTGCGCGTGCCAATACCCGGGCGGCGTGACGAACGCCATCCCGGGCGTCCAGTCCACGCGCACCGGGTCGATGATCTGGCCGTTATCGTCCACTTCGGTGCCCACCAGCGTATAGACGCCCGGCTCGCACGCCGGGATGAAATCGAGCGCGATCGACTGATGGCGGTGCGGCTTCTGCACGGCCTTCGCCGGCACGATGCCGAACATCGCCCACATCGTGTGCGTCACGGTGCGCGTTTGCGGGAAATGCCGGTTGCCGAGCAACACGCTGACGCGATTGCGCTGGGCCGCGCCCGGCAAGCCGGCCACCTTTTCCAGTTCGTCGCGAGCGGTGGCCGCCGGGTAGACCGTGGGCGCGAAGCGCTGCTGCGAGACGGCCGCGCCCAGATAGGCGAGCAGCGGGCCATCGTTCACGTAATAGAGGCGCGCCGTCGAATCGGCGGCCAGTTCCACCGCGCTGCCGCCCGGCATCGCGAAGAAGTCGCCCGCGCCGAATGCAAATGCCGTGTGCTCCTGCGAGACCGTGCCCGATCCCTCCAGCACGTAGAACACCTGCGACGTCGCGTTCGGGTTCACTGCGATCGTCTCCCCGGCCACGATGCGCACGAAATGGCCCAGCAGGCTCGGGCCGGTCGCCGGCACCTCGCAAGCCAGCTCGGCCGAGAGATCGAGCGGCACGATCCGCGTCGGGCCGTCGTCGTACAGCGACGAGGGGAACGTGCGATACGGCACGCGCGAAATCAGCTTCGCGCCGATCGGGTTCGCGGAAGAGGTGTACTCGAAATACTGTGCATCCCGAACGATCGCGTCGTCGTCCGCCGGCAGCGCCGGCAATCTCGTCTTGTCCAACATGATGTCCTCCTGAGCGATTCATCGAAGGGCCTCGCCCGGTGCGAAGCCACGACATCACTGTAGGCACGCCGCCGCTTGGCCGGAATGGCGCAAAGGGGACATCAGCTTTGCATGAAAGGGATAACCGGGCCTGCCGGTTTCGCCTACAATCGGCCAGGCGCCGGGCCTTCCCCGGCCTCCTTTCGAACCCGCCCCCCGCTTCCGTCATGGATTACTTCGCCGGCATCCGGTCGTTTCTCCACGCCGCGGAATACGGCAGCTTCAGCCAGGCCGCCGCGCGCCTCGGCGTGAAGACATCCACCGTGTCGCGTCACATCACCGAACTGGAACACGACCTCGGCATCGCGCTGTTCAACCGCTCGACGCGCGGCCTGGTGCTGACCGAAGGCGGGCGGGTGTTCCGCCAGCAGGCGAGCGGCGTGATCCGCAGCCTCGACGAAGCCCGCGAGGTCACGTCCTCGCTGAACCGCTCGCCGCGCGGCGTGTTGCGCATCACCATGCCGGCCGCGTTCGGCCGCAGGCACATCGTGCCGCACCTGCCCGCGTTCATGGCCCGCTTCCCGAAGATCGACGTGGATATCGACATGCGCGACGAGATCGTCAACCTGGTCGATGCCGGCTTCGATCTGGCGATCCGCATCGGCGCGCTGCCCGATTCGGAACTGATGGCGCGGCAACTGACGTCCCACCGCCGTCTTGCCTGCGCGAGCCCGGCCTACCTTGCCGAGCACGGCGAGCCGTCCGGCCCGGCCGAACTCGCGCGCCACACGGTGCTGCGCTTCGCGCTGGCGGCCGACGACCGCTGGCTGTTCGTCGACACGCGGGCGGCTCGAACCGTGCCGGCCGTGCCCGTGACGCTCAAGGGCCGGCTGCGCGTCAACGATACCGATGCCCTGTTCGACCTCGCCCTTCGCGGCTGCGGCATCGCCTTGCTGCCGGCCTGGGCCTGCGAGCAGGCGCTCGACGACGGCCGGCTGGTCGCGCTGCTGCCGGGATGGGAAGCCCGCCTGAAAAACGCCGCGCCGGCTGTCTGGGCCGTTTATCCACGCAAGAAAACCGTCTCGTCGAAGGTGCGCGCGTTCATCGATTTCTATGCCGGCCTGCTCGCGAACGATCGTGGCAAGCCGGCCGGGCACGCCGAGCCCGATTCTCCGCATTCATGAGTTTTTCTCAAAGCCTCATGCCGCTTCAGGCGGATTGTTGAGCGCGGCTCCGGAAAATACACTGTCCTCCTGATCAATTCGATGACGGCGCACGCCCCATCGCCCGCATTCAGGAGAACCACATGCAATCACGTCAACTCGGCAACAGCGGCCTGACCGTATCCGCGATCGGCCTCGGCTGCATGGGCTTGAGCTTCGGCTACGGGCCGGCCACCGAAAAAGCCGCGAGCATCGCGCTGATCCACGATGCCTTCGAGCGCGGCGTCACGTTTTTCGACACCGCCGAAGCCTACGGGCCGTTCGTCAACGAAACCCTGCTCGGCGAGGCGCTCGCGCCATTTCGCGATCAGGTTGCGATTGCAACCAAGTTCGGCTTCAAGAACGGCGAAGTGGCCACCGGCCTCGACAGCCGCCCGGAAAACATCCGCGCCGTGGCCGAAGCCGCATTGAAGCGTCTGAACACGGACCGCATCGATCTGTTCTATCAGCACCGCGTGGATCCGAACGTCCCCATCGAGGACGTGGCCGGCACGGTGAGGGACCTGATCGCCGAAGGCAAGGTCAAGCATTTCGGCTTGTCCGAAGCCGGCGCGCAAACCATTCGCCGCGCCCACGCCGTGCAGCCGGTAGCCGCGATCCAGAGCGAGTATTCGCTGTGGTGGCGCGAGCCCGAGCAGAAGCTGTTCGCGACGCTCGAGGAGCTGGGCATCGGCTTCGTGCCGTTCAGCCCGCTCGGCAAGGGCTTCCTGACCGGCGCGATCGATGCGGGCACCACCTTCGCCCAGAACGACTTCCGCAACGTCGTGCCGCGCTTCTCGGAAGAGAATCGCCGCGCCAACGCGCAACTGGTGGACGTGCTCGGCGCCATCGCGAACGAGCAAGGCGCGACGCGCGCACAAATCGCCCTGGCCTGGCTGCTCGCGCAGAAACCGTGGATCGTGCCGATTCCGGGCACCACGAAAATAGCGCGGCTCGAAGAGAACCTCGGCGCCGCGCAAGTCGTGCTGACCACCGACGACCTGCGCGCCATCGAAACCGCGCTGGCCGCCGTCAAGATCGCGGGCGACCGCTATCCCGCGCAGTTCCAGCAGACCGTCGACAAGTGATGCGCTCCGCGCCTGCTCAGTGGCGGCGCAGCCGCCGCTCCAGCAGGCTCTTGAACGCCAGCGTCGCCATCGCGGCGAGCGCCAGCAGGCTGGCCGCCGCGAACGCGCCCGCGAACTGGTAGCCGTCGTACATCACCTGCACGTAAAGCGGCAACGTGTTGGTCACGCCGGGCACATGCCCCGACACCACCGACACCGCGCCGAACTCGCCCATCGCCCGCGCATTGGTGATCACCACGCCATACAGCAGGCCCCAGCGCACGCGCGGCAGCGTCACGCGCCAGAACATCTGGAACGCCGACGCGCCGAGCACCAGCGCGGCCTCCTCCTCGTCCGAGCCCTGCGCCTCCATCAGCGGAATCAGCTCGCGCGCAACGAACGAAAACGTCACGAACGTGGTGGCCAGCACGAGGCCCGGCAGCGCGAACACGATATCGACGTGATGATCCTGCAGCCAGCCCCAGAACGGCCCCTGCGCGCCGAACACCAGCATGAACAGCAGCCCGGCGATCACCGGCGACACCGAGAACGGCAAGTCGATCACGGTCTTCAGCAGGCTCTTGCCGACGAAGTCGAAGCGCGCCACCACCCACGCCACGGCGAAACCGAACACCGTGTTGAGCGGCACCGAGATCAACGCGACGATGCAAGTCAGGCGGATCGCCGAGATCGCGTCGGGGTCGCGCAACGCATCGAAAAATGCCCGCAGCCCGGCGCTGAACGCGGCGATGAAGATCGACGCGACCGGAAAAATCAGCAGCACCGAGAGAAACAGCACGCCGGTTGCGATGATCAGGCGCCGCAGCCACGGCGGCTCGGTGGTCAGCGCGGCGCTGCCCACGCGCGCCGAACGCGTGGCGGGCAAGCCCGGCGGAGATGCCGGGGCCGGGCGCGATGGCAGGCTGCTCATGCGCTGCGCCTCCGGCCGCCCGAACGCGGCTCCAGCCTGCGTTGCAGCAGGTTGATCGCCATCAGGACAGCGAACGATACCGCCAGCATCGCGACCGCGATCGATGCCGCGCCGTCGAAGTCGAACTGCTCCAGCTTGGTGACTACCAGCAACGAGGTGATTTCCGACACGAACGGCCGGTTGCCGGCGATGAAGATCACCGAACCGTATTCGCCCACGCCGCGCGCGAACGCCAGGCCGAAGCCCGTCAGCAACGCGGGCCGCAGCGCCGGCCAGATCACGCGCCGGAACGTCGCCACCCGCGACGCCCCGAGCATGCCGGCCGCCTCCTCTTCCTCGCGGCCCATCTCCTCGATCACGGGCTGCAGCGTGCGCACCACGAACGGCAGGCCGACGAAGGCCAGCGCGATCACGATGCCGTTGGCGTTGAACGCCAGCTCCACGCCGTGCGCGGCGAACCAGCCGCCGATCGCGCCGTTCGGGCCGAACAGCATCGCCAGCGTGATGCCGGCCACGGAGGTGGGCAGTGCGAACGGCAGGTCGATCAATGCATCGAGCCAGCGCCGGCCCGGAAACCGGTAGCGCGTCAGCATCCACGCCACCACGAAGCCGAACAGCGCGTTGATCGCGGCCGCGATGAACGCGGTGCCGAACGTCAGCCGGTACGACGCGAGCAGGCGCGGCGTCCAGACCGCCGCCGCGAAGCCGCTCCAGCCGCCCGCGCCGGCACGCAGCAACAGCACCGAGAACGGCAACAGCACGATCACGCCGAGCCAGCACAGCGCATAACCGAGCCCGAGGCCGAAGCCCGGCAGCGGGCTGGGCCGCCGCCAGGCGCCGGGCCAGGACGAAAGGGAACGGGCCGCCATGACTTACTTCGGCTGGAAGATCTGGTCGAACACGCCGCCGTCGCCGAAGTGCTTGGCCTGCGCGTCGTGCCAGCCGCCGAACATCGGGTTGTCGATGTCCACCAGCTTGATCGCCGGGAAGCTCTTGGCGAAGCGGGCCGCCACCGCCGGGTCGGCCGGACGATAGTAGTTCTGAGCAATCAGCGCCTGCGCTTGCGGCGAATACAGGTGTTCGAGGTAGGCCTGCGCGACGGCGCGCGTGCCGCGGCGGTCCACCACCGAATCGACCACCGCCACGGGCGGCTCGCAGCGGATGCTGATCGACGGCACCACCACCTGGTACTTGCCGGGCACCAGCTTGTTGACGGCCAGCAGCGCGTCGTCTTCCCAGGCCACCAGCACGTCGCCGATGCCGCGCTCGACGAACGAGTTGGTCGCGCCGCGCGCGCCCGAATCGAGCACCTTCACGTTCTGGTACAGCGCCTTCTCGAACGCCTTCGCGCTGGCCTCGTTGCCGCCCGGCTGCTGGATCGCGTAGGCCCAGGCCGCCAGGTAGTTCCAGCGCGCGCCGCTCGAGGTCTTCGGGTTCGGCGTGACGACGCCCACGCCCGGCCGCGCCAGATCGTTCCAGTCGTGAATGCCCTTCGGGTTGCCGGCCCGCACCAGGAACACGATGGTCGACGTGTAGGGCGTGCTGCGATTCGCGAGCTGCTTTTGCCAGTCGGGCCGCAGCAGCTTGTGGGCCGCCAGCGCGTCGATGTCGGAGGCGATGCCGAGCGTGACCACGTCGGCCTGCTGACCGTTCAGCACCTGCCGCGCCTGCGCGCCCGAACCGCCGTTGGTGGTGCGCACCGTCACGGCCGTGTGCGCCGTCTGCTGATACCAGGCGGAGAACAGCTTGTCGTAGGCGGCGTACAGCTCGCGCGTCGGGTCGTAGGACACGTTGAGCAGCGTGGTGTCGGCCGAGGCGTGCAGCGAGGCGAACAGCGTCGCGGCGACAGCCGCGCCGCGCGCGATGACGCGCAGCCGTGAACGGAGCGTAAGGAGCGGGGTCATGTCGTAGGCCGAAGCGGCATCGTTTTTGTCAGGGAGGCGAGCTTACGGCCCGGCCTGCACGCGCCAAAGCAGGATTCCCCGAATGCTTATCGCGATTTCGGCTATGCGCGGGCTTAACGATTTCTTGAAGCGGGGGGCGATAGAGTCGGGCCGCAGACTTATCGTCCGGCGTGGCGGCAGCCTTGTCGCCGGCCCGCTCTCATGACGCCGGAAGCCTTGCCGGGCCTGGCGGACAAGCAGAAACCGGCCGATCCGGACGCAACGCCCGGTGCACCGAATGCGCGGCCCGGCTCACGTCACCGCAACGCGGCCGATGTTGCGCGCTTGCGACTGCTGAACATCGCATCGACATGGCAACCTGGCCCGCTTCGATGCGACGGAATCGTTTTCATTCGTCCGGAAACGATTTCATCGATCGTTTCGCATGCCGTAATACGTTACTATTCGATGAAAATCAGCTTTCAAGCTTAAAGGCAGGTTGCCGTCGAATGCGTCACACCCGTGACAATCCCCCCGAAGTCATGCGCTGTCAGGCATGCGAAACATTGCATCGCGCCGGTCCCCACGGCACCCCTCACGCCGGACTGTTGCCGAAGGGGCCTCGCAAGCGGTTTCGCGCACTGTTCAAGGCGCCGATCAACGTCTCCTACTATCAATGCGCGGTGTGCGGCACCTGGTGGCTGCACGAGGACAACCCGCGTCATGCCGTCGATGCCGGCTGGATACTGCTGGGCGAAGAGAAAAGCCTCCTCAAGCCGCGGCGTGGCTGACGCCGCTCATCAGCCGCCCATCAGCCGCTCATCAGCCGCCCATTACCCGCGCTGCCCCTGCGGCGCGCCTTGCGCCGGCACGCGCGCGAGCTTCGTGAGTTCCGCCATGACCACGCCCGCGATGGCCAGCGCGCCGCCGATCGCAACGCTCCAGGTGATCGCCTCGCCGAGAAACACCGCGGCCAGCAAGGCCGTGACGATCGGCACCAGGTTGAAGAACAGCGACACGCGCGCCGCCCCCAATCGCGACGTGCCCAGCATCCACAACAGCGGCGCCGCGATCGACGCGCCCAGGCCCGCGTAGGCGATGTAGAACCCGTCCATGCCCGTCACGTCGTGCTTTGGCCCGGCCACGAACAGCGGCACGAACACCACGGTCGATACCACCGCCTGCAGATACACCGACTGCATGGCGGGTACGTTCAGCTTCCATTTGTGCAGCAAGGTGCCGTACAGCGCGAAGCCGCACACGCCCACCAGCATCAGCGCGTCACCGCGATTGATGCCTTGCCGCAGCAGCATGCCGGGCGAGCCCTTCGTCACCACCAGCAGCACGCCGACGATCGACACGGCCAGCCCGCACAGCGCCGCCGCATCGGTCTTGTGGCGCAGCAGCGCCATCGCCAGCACCAGCCCGATCAACGGCACCAGCGCCTGGATGATGCCCATGTTGGTGGCGCTGGTGTAATGCGCGGCGATATAGGCGATCGCCTGATACACCACGCCGCCCAGCAGGCCGAGCACCACCACCTTGCCCAGCGCGGGGCGAATCGTGCGCCAGTTGCCCAGCACGCCGGGCAGCACGAACGGCGTCAGCGCGACGACGGCCAGCAGCCATCGATAGAAACTGATTTCGAACGGCGACAGCGACGCCGCGCAAAACTTCGTCACGACGGTGTTTCCGCCCCAGAGCACGGCGGCGAGCAACGGAAAAAAATAGTTCATCGAAGGTCATTTATCGGAGTGTCGGGTGCGCCGATTCTAGGGACTGTCGTACTATCGGCATATCCCTGTTTCCCGACATTCGATTGCGAAAAGCCGACATGCCGCCGAAAGTCGCCATCCCCACCTCCGTCGATCTCTCCCAAGGGCTGTATTTCCGCCACCTCGCGCTCGAACCCGACATCTGGGATGCGCATGCGCACGACTGGGGGCAATTCAACTACCTGACGCGCGGCGTGATGCGCCTGGAGATCGCGGGCCGGACGTTTCTCTCGCCGCCGCATTACGCCGTGTGGATTCCGCCGAACGTCGAGCATTTTTCGGTCAACGACATGCCGGTGTCCTATCGATCCGTTTACTTGTCGAAGGACATCTCGTCGGCGCTGCCCGCGCAAGCCTGCGCGATGACGGTCAGCCCGGTGCTGCGCGCGATCCTCGACGCGTTCTCGGCCATCGACGTGCGGGTGCCGGAAACGGCCGCGCAACAGCGCATGGCGCAGGTCGCGCTCGACGAGATCCGTGCCTCGACGCATGTGGATGCGTATCTGCCGCCGCCGTCGTCCGACTTGATGCAGGCCGTGCTGCAACGGATCGATTCGGAGCCGGGCAAGCGGCTGACGACCCAGTGGCTCGCCGCGCACTTCAACGTGACGGAACGCACGCTCGAACGGCGCTGCCTCGCCGATCTCGGCATCGGCCTGGGCGAATGGCAGCAGCGCATCCGCTTCATGCGCGCGCTCGCGCGGCTCGATGCGGGGCAGTCCGTCAAACGGATCGCGTCGGAGCTGGGCTACGCCTCGCCGTCCGTCTTCATCAACATGTTCCGCGGCATCGCCGGCGAGACGCCGCACCAATACCGGCTCGGCAATGCCGAAGGCGGGGTTGCGCGGTTCGCCACCGCGCGCGGGAATCAATCGGCTCGCGCTACCGGGCGCGACGACACGCGATAGTCCTCGGCCAATTTGTCGAGGAATCCGAACAGCGTGTCGTTCATCGCGTCGTAGTGGTTGGCGCGCAGTTGCGCCGGTTGCTGAACGAAGCGGTGCGCCGCCAGCGCGTCGAATCCGTCGCCCGTCGCGGCGATCAGCAACTCCACCACGCTGCGCGTGAATTCCATGTGGCACTGGAAGCCGTAAGCGAGCCGGCCATACGCGATGATCTGGCGCGGGCAGCCCTCGCTGGCCGCCAGCACCACCGCCGTCTCGGTCAGGCCGGGCATGTCGCTGTGCCAATGGCCCACCGCCAGCGTGTCGCCGAAGTGCGCGAACTTGGGGTTCGCGCGGCCTTCGGGCGTCAGCGTGATCGGATACTTGCCGATCTCCTTCTCGGGGCTGGCGATGCAGGCCGCGCCGAACGCCTCGCCCATCAACTGCGCACCGAGGCACACGCCCACCACCGCCTTGCCCGCTTGCGTACAGGCGAGGATCAGCGCCTTCTCGGCCTCGGCATCGAAATGCGGGCACTCGGTCAGCGTGGTGGACGGCGATTGCGGGCCGCCGAGCACGACCAGCAGATCGATGTTCCGAACGTCCTGCGGCAGCGGTTCGCCCAGATAGACGCGCGAATAACGCGCCGTATGACCGCGCGTGACGACCCAGGTTTCGTAAGCGCCGGGCGCTTCGAATGCTTCATGGACAACGAAATGAATTTTCATCAGAACCCCAGTGGATAGCGCCCGAATCGCCGAGCGACTCTTGGTGGATTATATGACACATCGTGTCATATCGATCAAATATCCACCGCGACGGCGCAGGTTGGTGCGCCGGACCGATGCGCGCTTCAGCGCCGCGCTTTCGCCTTCCCCGCGCCAGTGGCCGGCGCGGGGGCACCCAACCCGCCGAGAATCAGATCGATGCCGGCCATGAAATCGGCCCGGTCGTCGTGCTCGCTCAATCCTGGCGCCATGCTGCGCACGAACGGATAGGCATCCGAATCGAGTTGCGACCAGGCGGCCGCCATCTCGGACAACAGCGTGACGCGATCGAAGCCCTGTTCGCGCGCCATCTCGGCGTTCGCGGCATTCTGCCCGCTGATGCCGACGATATAGCTGAACAGCGCCGACGCCATCATCCACTGCGAACCGGGCGCGACGCCGAGCGCGCGCACCTGCTGGCCGATGCGCTCGAAAATGCGCACCGTCGGCAATTGCCCCGGCGCATCCGTGAGCGCCGAGCCGACCCACGGGTGCCGGTCGAACGTATCGAACAAGGCCAGCGCCAACTGGCGGATCACGTCGGCCGGCGTGGCCGCGCCGGCCGTCGCCTCGATCGTGCGCGCCACCACCGCGTCGCACGCGGCGGTCAGCAATTCGCTCTTGTTCTCCACATGCCAGTAGATCGCCCCCGGCCCCGTGGCCAGCCGCTCGGCCAGCACGCGAAACGTCAAACCGCGCTCGCCGTGCGCGTCGAGCAGTTCGATCGATGCTTCCACGATGCGCTCGCGCGATAGCGAGGCCTCCCGGCGTGATCCGGCACTGTCTTTCTTTTTCATCATTGACTTGACGACTACTGGAACAATGTTCCACCATATCATGGAACGACGTTCCAGAGAAATTGCCGTGGTCGCGGCAAGCGTCGAATTGTCATGGAATCCGAATGAACTCATCGATTGCCATCATCGGGGCGGGCCTGGGCGGCCTGATCCTCGCTCGCGTGCTGCACCGGCACGGCATCGCCGCTACCGTCTACGAAGCCGATCCGTCGGCCGATACGCGCACGCAAGGCGGCCAGCTCGACATTCACGAACACGACGGGCAACGCGCGCTGGCCGCCGCCGGCCTGCTACCGGAGTTTTGGGCGATCGTGCACAAGGGCGCGGAGGCCATGCGCGTGCTCGATCCGCAGGGCAAGGTACTGCTCGACCAGCCCGACGATGGCCAGGGCCGGCGGCCGGAAGTGCTGCGCGGCGATCTGCGCCGCGTGCTGCTGGCATCGCTGCCGCCCGGCACGGTGCGCTGGGGCAGGAAGCTCACGGGCATCTCGGCCCTCCAGGGCGGCGCACGCCAGCTCGCGTTCGCGGACGGCACGACGGCCCGCGCCGCGTTGCTGGTGGGCGCCGACGGCGCCTGGTCGAAAGTGCGCGCCTGCCTGACCGACGTGAAGCCGGCCTACGTGGGCGAAAGCATCGTCGAAACCTATCTGTACGATGTGGATCGACACCATGCCGCCACGGCTCGGGTGGTGGGCGCCGGCGCGATGATCGCATCCGTGCCCGACAAGGGGCTGTTCACGCATCGCGAGGCGAACGGCGTGCTGCACACCTACGTACAACTGAGGAAAAGCACCGAGTGGATGGCCGCCATCGATTTCACGGATAAAGCCGCTGCGATCGCAACGGTCGCGGCCGAATTCGAAGGCTGGTCGCCGGTGCTCACCACGCTGATCACGGCAGCCGATTCGGAGCTGACGCCCCGCCTGCTGCACGCGCTGCCGGTGGGCCTGCGCTGGCCGCGCGTGCCCGGCGTGACCTTGCTTGGCGACGCCGCGCATCTGATGCCGCCGTCGGGCGACGGGGCGAACCTGGCGATGCTCGACGGCGCCGAACTCGCGGCGGCGATCGTCCGGCATCCTGACGATCTCGACGCGGCGCTGGCATCTTACGAAACGGCGATGTTCGCGCGCAGCGAGGCCGTGGCGGTACAGGCACACGACACGCTCGATCGTTGCACCGGGGAGCACGCGCCGTTCGGTTTGATCGAGTTGCTGGATGGCAAACCGGATCAGTGAAAATCCACGCGCTGCCGCACCAGCGCCAGCATCGCCGGAATGAGGCCACGCACGTCGCCGCGCCGCCATTGGAACGCATATTGAAGCGGCGCCAGCGGCGGATCGCTTTCCAGCGGCACGAGTTCGTCGCCCCACGGGCCGGCGGCCCAGTTGACCGGCAGGAAGCCGATGCCCACGCCTTCGCGCAACATGCCGGCCACCGCGCTCCAGCTGTTGCACGGCAACCGGCGCGCGTGATTGATGCCGCGCGCCAATAACCAATCATCGAGAATGCGCGTGATGCCGGAGCCCGACGGCAGGATCACGAGCGCGTGCTGAGAAATCAATGAGGATGTCAGCTTGCGCTGCGCTCCGACCAGACGCTCGGCGGCCATCCAGGCGAACTGCGCTTCGCCAACCGGCTGCGACAGCACGCTGCTGCGCGACGATCGCCCTGCGATCACAGCGAAATCCAGTTCCCCGATATCGACCTTCTCTTCCAGGATCGCGCCCACGTCCACATGAGGTTCGATCGCGAGCTTCGGGTGATGTTGCTGCACCGTTGCGATAAAACGCGGCAACCATGTCATCGCCGAAAGCTCGCCGACACCGAACCGCATGCGCCCCGTCAGCCCCTCGTCGTGCGCGATCGTGTTCTGCAAGGCGGCGACCGATTCGAGCACGCGCAACACGCCCGGGATCAGCTTCTCGCCCTCGCCGGTCAACACGGCGCGATGGCCGCTGCGATCGAACAGGCTGACACCCACCACCTGTTCCAGTTCGTTGATGCGCTTCGACAGTGAGGACACCGACAGGTGCAACCGCTGCGCGGCGGTCGTGAAGTTCTCGCAGGTTGCGGCCCAATAGAACGCGTCCAGTTGCTTGAGAGTCGGGGTGGCCATTTCCTTCGCTTTTTTCGAACGAACGTGTTGGCGGATTATCGCTTTTTATCGGACCCCCGCCTACCTAGAATCATGGAGTCCTGTTGAACGTGCATTGCGATGAATACGGTTGCCTCGCCCATCGATCACGAAAGCCCTGCCCCCGCTCGCGCGGCCCGGCCTCCGCGCGTTCTGCGGCGCATTCAGAATCTTCATGACTTCGAAGCAGCCGCGCGCCGCGTGCTGCCGCGCCCGATCTTCGGCTATGTCAGCGGCGGCACGGAAGACAATCGTTCTTGCACCGACAATCGCATCGCGTTCGAGCAGCACGGCTTCGTGACACGCGTGCTGCGCAACGTTTCCGGCCGCAATCAGGGCATCGAGCTGTTCGGCCGCCGCTACGCCTCGCCGTTCGGCATCGCGCCGATGGGCATTCACGCGCTGTCGGCCTATCGCGGCGACATCGTGCTGGCCAGGGCCGCGCAACGGGCCGGCATCCCGTCGGTCCTGAGCGGCTCGTCGCTGATCCCGCTCGAAGACGTGGCGGCCGCCGCGCCCGATACCTGGTTCCAGGCCTACCTGCCCGGCGATGCGAGCCGGATCACGCCGCTGCTCGAACGCGTGGCCCGCGCCGGCTATCGCACGCTGGTCGTCACGGTCGACATCCCCGTGCCGGCGAATCGCGAGAACCATGTCAAAACCGGATTTTCGACGCCATTGCGTCCGAGCCTGCGCTTGTTCCGTGACGGCATCGTGCGGCCGCGCTGGCTGGCCGGCACCTTCGCCCGCACGCTGCTGGCGCACGGCATGCCGCATTTCGAAAACTCGTTCGCCACGCGCGGCGCGCCCATTGTGTCCGCGCATGTGCTGCGCGATTTCTCGGCGCGCGATCACCTCGACTGGCGGTATCTCGAGCGAATCCGCAACGAGTGGCGTGGCGAACTCGTCATCAAGGGCATTCTGAGCGTGGCCGACGCGGTGGCCGCGCGCGCGGCCGGCGCCGACGGCATCATTTTGTCGAATCACGGCGGGCGGCAACTCGATGGCGCGGTGTCGCCGATGCGCATCCTGGCCGAAACGGTCGGCGCCGTGGGCCGCGACTACCCCGTGATGATCGACGGCGGGTTTCGCCGCGGCGCCGACGTGCTCAAGGCGCTGGCGCTCGGCGCCCGGCTCGTGTTCGTCGGGCGGCCGTTCAATTACGCCTCGGCGGTGGCCGGCGAAGCGGGCGTGGCACACGCGATTCGCCTGCTGCGTGACGAGGTCGATCGGGACATGGCGATGCTCGGCGCGTGCACCTGCGACGACGTCACCGCCGACCTGCTCGTCCGCACCCATTGAACGCGCTCATCTCCGCGCTTTTCTCGTCCGCCGCCGCCCGGCAACCGCGCGTGCGGGCCGGCCGGGCCCCACGCCACCCAGCCGGTATCGATACGGGGCTCAAGATGCGTTTCAAGCCGTCGTGCGCGCACGGCTCCCTGTTCGTCGCCCTGTCGATGCTGGCCGCCACCGTGTCGCGCGCCGATGAAGGCATGTGGCAAGCCGCTCAATTGCCGTCGCTCGCGCCGCAATTGAAGCAGCGCGGGCTCGCGCTCGATCCCCGGCAACTCGCCTCGCTGCAAGCGTGGCCGCTCGATGCCGTGGTCTGGCTCGGCGCCTGCACGGCCTCGTTCGTCTCGCCCGACGGCCTGATCGTCACCAACCATCACTGCGGCTACGGCGCGCTGCAATACAACTCCACGCCGCAACGCAACCTGATCGAGCGCGGCTTCCTGGCCCGCACGCAGGCCGACGAATTGGCGGCCGCGCCCACGCAGCATGTTTACGTCACCGAGCAGGTGACCGACGTGACCGACCGCATCGAAGCCGCGGTACCGCCCGGCAGCGACGGCTATCGGCGTTATGTCGCGATCCGCAACGAGAAGGATCGGCTCGAACGCGACTGCACCACGCCCGGCTATCAGTGCGTCGTGCAAACCTTCAGCGGCGGCTACGACTATCAGTTGGTACGCCAAAGGGAATTGCGCGACGTGCGGCTCGTGTACGCACCGCCCCAATCGATCGGCAAGTTCGGCGGCGAAGTCGACAACTGGATGTGGCCGCGCCACACCGGCGATTTCAGTTTCCTGCGCGCCTACGTGGGCCGCGACGGCAGCAGCGCGACCTATGCCAAGGACAACGTGCCGTATCGCCCGAAGCACTGGCTGACGCTGAACCCGCAAGGCGTGAAGGCCGGCGATTTCGTGATGACCGCCGGCTATCCGAAGCGCACGGATCGCCACCGGCTGCCCGAAGAACTCGGCGATGCGATCGATTGGCAATACCCCGCGCTGATCCGCACGCTCGGCGACATGAACCGCATCGTCGACGACGCCGGGCAGCGCAGGCCGGCCGTCGCGGTGGCGTACGCGCACCAGGTCGCGCGCTTCGACAATTCGATCAAGTTCTATCGGGGCGCGCGCGACGAGCTGATTCGCGGCGACGCGCTTGCGATACGTCGCGCGCAGGAAGCCGACCTGCGCCACTGGCTTGCGCAGCAACCGGCCGGCGGCCGGCTCGACGGCCCGGCACTGCAAGCCAAGGTCGATACGCTGACACGGCTCGTCCAGGCGCACCGCGCCTATCGCGAGCGGCATCTGATGCTCTATCTGCTGCAACAGACGCAGCTCTATCAGGCGTCGTATCGGATCGTGCGGCTGGCGGCGGAACGGCAAAAACCCGACACCGAACGCGAGGACGGCTTCCGGCAGCGCGACGAGGCGAACCTGCTCGATCAACAGCGGAGCATCGACCGCCGCTACGATCCGGCCGTCGATCGGCAATTGCTGGCCTACGTGCTGCAACGCTATGTGACGCTGCCGGCCGATCAGCATCTGCCCGCGCTCGATCGCTGGCTCGACGGCGCGAGCGACGCCGCCGCGCTGGCGGGCAAGGTGGAGGCGCTATACGCCGACAGCACGCTGACCGACGAATCGAGCCGCATCGCGGCGATGTCGGCCACCCCCGATCAACTCGCGGCAAGCCACGACAGCTGGATCGTGCTGATGCGTGCGCTGATGCCGGACCTGATCGCCGTCGAACATGCGGAACAGGCCGCCGACAGCGACGACGCCACCGCGCGCGCCGGCTACATGAAGGCACTGACGGCGTACGGCGATGCACACGGCCTGCCGGCTTACCACGACGCCAACGCCTCGCTGCGCGTGAGCTTCGGCGTGGTGCGCGGCTACCGGCCACGCGACGCGGTCGACTACGCGCCATTCACCACCACCGACGGCATCGTGCAGAAAACCACCGGGATCGAGCCGTTCAATGCCCCGGCCGCCGAACTCGCCGCCATCCGTGCGCATGCGTTCGACGGCCTGGCCGGCCCCGACGCGAACCCACTCCCGGTGGATTTCCTCTCCGATGTCGACATCGCCGGAGGCAACTCGGGCTCGCCCACGCTCGACCGCGACGGCAAGCTGGTGGGGCTGGTATTCGACAGCGCGTGGGAAGGCGTCAGTTCGGGCTGGCTGCTGGACCCGGCCGCCACTCGCGCGATTCACGTCGACATCCGCTACATGCTGTGGGTGATGCATCACCTCGATCATGCCGATTCGCTGTTGCGGGAAATGAGCGTCGCTTTACCGAATTGAACATTACCGCGCCGTTAGTTTCGATTAAATGTCACGAAATGAAACCACATTCAATTCTTGAGCATTCTCGGCAAAAACAAAGGTACCATGTTTGAATCCAATTCAATCTGAATTGGCAAGACGAAAGCAGCCCCATAACAAAACAAATAAAGAAAGATTCTGACGCGATTCATCGACCAGCACGCAATCCTGCATCAGCAGGGGCGTGCCTTGTTGTGCGCAAGACTTTTCTTTATGTTGTTTAGCTTCATTTACTAAATAGCCGGCATCAGATAACTCTAATTCGGACCAGTCGTTTTTTTCGCGAAATCGAGCGAAGGGAGAACTGTTGTCTTTTTAATTTGCGTCATTGCCGTGGCTCGCCAGCGGTTTATCGCAGAACCACGTTTTCGACTCATCCAGCTACCGGTGCGAACAACACATTAATGCTGATGGAGAAATAAATTGGAGCCTGAAAAGTTCAAGGCATATACCGCGAAGCTGTTTCGCGAGTCTTCCTATTGGAAGCGATTGCCGCACGAAATGCAGGATGCACTCCGCGTGGTTTCGCAAGTGCTGCCATTCCGCACCAACGAATATGTATTACGCGATTTGATCGATTGGGAAAAAATTCCCGACGACCCGATGTTCCGGATGATCTTTCCGCATCCCGACATGTTGTCCAGGGAAGAATACGCATCCTTGAGCGACCTGATCGACAGCGGCAACGGCGATGCGCTCAAGGCGCGCGTCGAGGCCGTGCGCCGCCGCATGAATCCGCATCCGGCCGGGCAGATGACGCACAACGTGCCGACGCTCGACGGCGTGCCGCTGCACGGCATCCAGCACAAATACAAGGAAACCGTGCTGTTCTTCCCGAGCGCCGGGCAAACCTGTCATGCCTATTGCACGTTCTGCTTTCGCTGGGCGCAATTCGTCGGCATGGAGGAATTCAAATTCAATGCCCGGGAAACCGATGAACTGGTCACCTACCTGCGCCGTCACCCCGAGGTCACCGATGTGCTGGTGACGGGCGGCGATCCGCTGGTCATGAACACGCGCTCGCTCGCGAGCTACATCGAGCCGCTGCTGATCCCGGAGCTGGAACACATTCGCAACATTCGAATCGGCACCAAATCCGTGTCGTACTGGCCGCACCGCTTCGTCACCGACAAGGATGCGGACGACCTGCTGCGCCTGTTCGAAAAGGTGGTGGCGTCGGGCAAGAACCTCGCGATCATGGGCCATTACAACCACCCGGCCGAACTGCGCTCGCCCATCGCGCAGCAGGCGGTCAAGCGCATTACCGGCTCCGGGGCGACGCTGCGCATGCAGGCGCCGCTGATCCGCAACATCAACGAGAACCCCGACGACTGGGTCGAGCTGTGGACCACCGGCACGCGCCTGGGCGCGATTCCGTACTACATGTTCGTGGAGCGCGATACCGGGCCGAGCCACTACTTCGAGGTGCCGCTGGCGAAGGCCTACGAAATTTTCCAGTCGGCCTATCAACGCGTGTCGGGGCTGTCGCGCACGGTGCGCGGCCCGTCGATGAGCGCGTTCCCCGGCAAGGTGATGGTGGACGGCATCACCACCATCGCCGGCGAGAAAGTCTTCGCGCTGCAGTTCCTGCAGGCGCGAAACCCCGATTGGGTGCGCCGCCCGTTCTTCGCCAAGTTCGACGAGCACGCGACCTGGCTCGACGATCTCGTGCCGGCCTTCGGCGAGGCGAATTTCTTCTTCGAGAAAGAACTGCAAGCGGAGCACAAACCTGCGCGGCACCCGGCTCATGCGGTTCATCGCATCGTGCCCGCCGCGCAACGCGACACGCTCCATCCCCGGCCCCCTCACCGCGAGTCCACCCGTGAACTACCTGAAATCCGATAAGGCGCGCAGCATTTGCGTCCAGGCCGCGCTGCGCCGCGGCGTGTCTGCCGAGCATGCGCACTGGTTCGCGCATGCGTTGATCGAAACCTCGCTGACGGGCGTGGATACGCACGGCTTGCGGCTGCTGCCGCTCTACCTGCGCGAACTCGACGAAGGCCGCAGCAACGCCGCGCCCGAGTTCAAGGTGCTGCGCCGGCGCGGCGGCATCGCCACGCTCGACGCCGACCGCGCGCTCGGCACCGTGGCGGGCACGCACGCGGCACGGCTCGCGGCCGATCTGGCGGCCGAGCACGGCATCGGCGCGGTGGCCGTGGGCAACTCCAATCACTTCGGCGCGGCGGCCGTCTATGGCCGCGAAATCGCGGCGCGCGGCATGGCGGCGCTCGTCACCACCAGCGCCGCGGCCCGCATGGCGCCGTTCAACGGCAAGCGGCCGATGTTCGGCACCAATCCGGTGTGCTTTGCGGCGCCGGCGGGCGAAGGCCGGAACTTCGTGCTGGACATGGCCACCAGCCAGATCTCCTATTCGCAAATCAAGCACTACCGAAAGAACGGCATCCGGCTGCCGCTCGGGTGGGTGCTCGACCAGCACGGCGACTACACCGAAAGCCCCGACGAGGTCGTGTCGCTCGCGCCGCTGGGCGGCTACAAGGGCCAGGGGCTCGCGATGATGGTGCAGATCCTGAGCTGCGTGCTGTCGGGCATGCCGCTCGACCACGAACTCGAACACCTCGACACCGGCCGCTTCGACACGGGCCGCCAGATCGGCCATTTCATGATCGCCATCGATGTGGGCGCCTTCATCGAACCGGCCCGCTTCCAGAGCGAAGTCGCCCGCCTGATGGACGCCGTGCGCGCCACCCCGGCCCGCGACGGCCAGCAGGTGCTGGTGGCCGGCGATCCGCAGGAACGCATCCGCGCCACGCGCCTGAGCGACGGGATTCCCGCATCGGACGAAGAAACCGAGGTGCTGCTGCGCGAAGCGAAGCACCTGAACTTGCCCGAACTGAACGAACTGCTGCATTTGACGGAGGAAGCATGAGCACGACCCAAGCTTTGCCATTCGATCTTCGCGACGGCTGGATCTGGCTGAACGGCGAGTTCGTCGAATGGAAATCCGCGAACATCCACGTCCTCAATCATGGCCTGCACTACGCGAGCTGCGTCTACGAAGGCGAGCGCGTGTATGACGGGCGCGTGTTCAAGCTGCGCGCGCACACCGACCGCCTGTTCCGCTCGGCCGAGTTGATGGATTTCGCGATTCCCTACTCCCGGGAACAGATCGAAACCGTGACGGCCGAGCTGCTGCAACGCAACGGCATCGCGGACGGTTACGTGCGGCCGGTGGCATGGCGCGGCAGCGAGATGATCTCGACCTCGGCCCGCAAGAACAGCATCAAGATGGCGATCGCCT
>NZ_BAAILN010000136.1:0-28200 GCF_054589155.1 Burkholderia sp. 3C | reverse complement strand
GGCATCACGATGCAGACCGCGGCCTGGCGGCGGCCGCCGCCCGCGAGCAGTCCTTACGAAGCGAAGGCGTCGGGCCACTACATGATCGCCACGCTCTCCAAGCACCAGGCCGAGGAAAACGGCTTTCACGATGCGTTGATGCTCGACTGGCGAGGCCATGTGGCCGAGGCCACCAGCGCCAATGTGTTCTTCACGCAAGGCAACAGGATCCACACCCCGGTGGCCGATTGCTTCCTGAACGGCATCACGCGGCAAACCGTGATCGCGCTGGCCCGCGCGCTCGACTACGAGGTGATCGAGCGGACCATCCTGCCCGAGGAGCTCGGCGCGTTCGAGGAATGCTTCATTACCGGCACGGCCGCCGAAGTCACGCCGGTGCGCCGGATCGATGCGCACGATTTCGTGCCCGGAAAAATCTGCCAGACGCTGATCGAGGCCTACAGCGCGGCCGTGCGCAACCCATCCTGATACCGACGAGATCAGCCATGAACCATCGCGACACGTTTGACGCAACCGAGACGATGCTGCTCCAGCATCAGGACGCCTTGCGCGAGCAGGGGTGGACCGTGCTCGAACCCGAATTGCTGGGCGACGACGTGCCCGGCACGCTGCGCCGTTTCGGGGTGTTCATCCCGCAGTTCAACGGCCGGGAAACCTACGAAGTCACGTACAAGCCCGGCTTCGACGCGCTGCCCTACTCGCAAAGCAAGAACGGCATCGGGCCGCATACCGAAGCGCCCGTCTACGATCCGCCGCCGAAATACCTGGCGCTGCACTGCCACCGGCAGGCGGCGTGCGGCGGCGGGCAAACCTTGCTGTCGGACGGGTTCGCCTTTTTCAAGTCGTTGAGCCCCGAACTGCAACAGTGGGCGAGAACGCATCCGATCGCGTTCAGCGCGACCACCGAGCCGGGCAGCACGCAGCGCAAGCGGCACGACGCGCCGATGATGCGCGAAGAGAACGGCGAGCCGGTGTTCCGGTTCAGCTACAACCTGTTCCGCTTCGGCGACGTCAACCCTTCGGAGTCCGACATGGCGGCGGCAAGCGCCGCCGACGACGCCGGCCCGTTGGCGCGGATCGCCCTGCAAGGCGAGGCGTTCTTTCTCGACAACATGATTTCGGTGCTGATTCCCGAAGGCAGCGTGCTGATCTGGGATAACCGGCGATTGATGCACGCACGCAGTCAGTACACCGATCCGGTGCGCCATCTGACGCGCTACTGGATCAACTGAGGCCGGCGTCGCCCCCTTCGCTCGGCATTACTGGAGATTCACATCGTGATGAAGCTGTGCGTTCGTCAAATCCGACTGGTCGACAAGCACCTCTGGCGCTGCGCGCGCGAAGCCATTCCCGTTCAGGATGCGTTGATTGTCGAACTGAGCCAGGGCGGCCATACCGGATACGGTGAAGCGTCGGCCTTCATGACCGACAGCTACAACTCGTCGCTCGACGCCATGAGCGGCGCGTTGCGCGGCGTCGCGCCGCTGCTCGCGCAGCTCGATCCGCTGCATCCGGAGCAGGCATGGGAACGCCTTGCGCAGCCGCTTGCGGGTTCGCCATTCGTGCTCGCCGCGCTCGATTGCGCGCTGCACGACCTGCGCGCGCGCCTGCTGGGGTTGCCGCTCTGGCGCGCGCTGAACGTTCAGGACCCCTCGGGAACCGGCTCGACCTACAGCATCGGCCTCGACACGCCGGCCGTGATGCTCGACAAGCTGCGCGAGCGGCCGGGCTGGTCCGCCTACAAGATCAAGCTGGCCAGCCCGCTCGACCTCGATACGCTCGCCGCGCTGCGCGCCGCCACGGATGCACCGTTCCTGGTGGACGGCAATTGCGGCTGGAACCTCGACGACACGATCGCCGCCCTGCCGAGCCTGCAACGCCACGGCGTGGTGGCCATCGAACAGCCGTTCGCGCGCGACGCCTGGTCGGCGGCCGAGGCGTTCAGGCAACGCTCGCCCATTCCGGTCTACGCGGACGAGAGCTTCGTCAACGGCGACGACCTGGATGCGTGCGCGCGCGCCTTTCACGGCGTCAACCTCAAGCTGATGAAGGCCGGCGGCCTCACGCCCGGGCTGCGCCTGTTGCAGCAGGCCAAGGCCAGGGGCTTGCGCACCATGCTCGGCTGCATGCCCGAATCGTCGGCCGGCGTGGCCGTCACGGCCCATCTGGGCGCGCTGGTCGACTACCTCGATATCGACAGCATCGCGTTGCTGGCCGTCGACAGCGGCACGTCGGTCGCGCTGGACGAAGCGGGCAGGCTCGCGCTGCCGGCCCGCACCGGCAGCGGCTTCGTGCCGGACGATGACAGCCCGGCTTACGTTGTCCGAACCATTTCGGGCGAGCAGGTGCTGCCGTTGCGGCATCGCGTCCTGCGGCCGCAACAGCCGATCGAGGCCTGCCGCTATCCGGAAGACGACGATCCTCACGTCCTGCATTTCGGTGCGTTCGACGGCGGCCAACTGGTCGGCATCGCCTCCCTCTACCGCGAATTGCCCCCCGAGGAACGCGTGCCGCGCCCGTTGCCGCCCGGCCAGGCCTGGCGGCTGCGCGGCATGGCCAGCCACCCCGAGAAGCGCGGCACGGGCATCGGCGCGGCGTTGCTGCGGCAGATCCTCACCTTCGTGGCGTGCAACGACGGTGCGCTCGTGTGGTGCAACGCCCGCACGACCGCCGAAGGCTTCTATCTGCGCGAGGGATTCCGGCAATACGGGCCGCCGTACGAGATGCCCGATATCGGCCCGCATGTCTTTCTCGGCTGGACATGCCGCTGAACGCGGCGAGAACGGCTGCGCAACGGACACCTCGTCATTCATTTACATCGGTGCTCAATCCTCATGATCCTTCTGCTCCTCAGTCCCCGGACAGCGCATCTCGATTATTCGGCATGGCTACACGATTGCGCTGACGAACTCCTCGGCATCGCGCCTCGCGATGCCGAGGTCGCGGCCGGCTTCCACGAGATCGCCCGCGTCGAACACTACGCCGACGACGCCGAAGTCCTGGCCGCCGCGCGTTCGCTGATGCAGCGGCACACCATCCGCCGCATCGTGGCGCTCGCCGAAGTGGACATCGAACGCGCGGCCCTGCTGCGCGCCGAACTGAACCTGCCGGGCCAGAGCCCGGACAGCGCCCGCGCCTATCGCGACAAGGTGGTCATGAAGCGCCACCTGCTCGGCAGCCCGGTGCGCGTGCCGCAGTTCGCGCCGGTCGAGACCGTGGCCGACATCGTCGAATTCATGGCGCGCTGCCCCGGCACCGTGGTGCTGAAGCCGCGCAGCGCATCAGGCTCCACCGGCGTCGTGCTGGTCGAGCAGCCGTCCGATCTCGAAGGCCTGGCGCTGCCGCTGGACACCGTCGCCTACGAAGCCGAAGCGTTTATCGCCGGCGATTTCTTTCATGTCGATCTGCTGAAGATCGACGGCGAGCGCATCTTCGCGATTCCGTCCGCCTATACCGGCGAAGGCTGCCTCGCGCACTGGACCGATTCCGGCAGCGGCAGCTACACGCTGGCGCGCGACGATTGGCGTCACGCGGCGCTCGTGGCGGCAAGCTGGGCCGTGGTGGACGCGTTGCCGGCCACCTCGGATCTGATCGCGCACGCCGAATTCTTCATCACGCCCGAGCGCGACATCGTGTTCTGCGAAATCGCGAGCCGGGTGGCGGGCACGCCGATCCCGACGATGCTGCAACGCTGTCTCGGGCTCGATCCGCGCGAACTGTGGTGCCGCATCGCATGCGGCTTGCCGGTCGATCTGGCCGGCATCCGGGCCGCGCTCGACGCATCGCCGCTGGTCGCGAACTTCGGATTGCCGCCGCGCAACGGCGTGGTACGCGGCTTGCCGGCCGACACGCTGCCGGGCATCGAGAGCCTGCAGATCCTCGTGACGCTGGGCGACGACTGGTCGGGCCAGCGCTACGAAACGCGCAAATCGGGCGACTTCGTGGCCACCTGGCTGGTCACCGGGCAGGACGAGCCGGCGCTGCTGGCGCGCCTTTCGGATTCCTGCGCATTGATGGAATCCGCCGTGACCTGGGCGGAATCGTCATGAGCGCGCCCATCGCCGCCCGCATCCTGACCGCGCAGCAGCGGCCGACCGACGCCACCTTTCCTGCCCTGCGCCGCCCGGCCATCGTCTGGGACGACCATCGGTGGTGGCGCTATGTGGAGCACACCGAGGACTATCAGGTGCGCTACCTCGGCATCGAACGCCATGGCGAACTGGCCGCGCTCGCGCCGCTGCTGCTGGCGAGCGCGGAAACCGGCCTGCCGTTCTACGACCTGCCCAAGATGACCGGCAACGACAACGCGTTCGGCGTGCCGGACTGGCTGTCGGACGCCGAGCGGGCCACGTATCTGTCGCTGCGCCAGGCGTTGCCCGCGCTGCGCGCCGATCAATACCCATCGCTGGCGCTGGCCACGTTCGGCGCGCATCCGGGCATCGTGTTCGCCGACGGGCTGCCGCCGTCGGCCCGCGCGCAGATTCTGGCCGCGCTGCCCGGCTTGCTTCGCCAGGCCGCCACGGAGCTCGGCTGCCGCAGTTGCGGCGCGCTCTATCTGTCGACGCAGGAACTGTCGGACGTCGGCAGCGCCGCCCGCGAACAGGGCTTCCAGCCGGCGGTGGTCGGCGCGGAAACCATCCTCGATCTGCCCGAGGTGCCGTCGTTCGATGCCTACCTGAACACCTTGAACCGCAATCGCCGCCGCAACATCCAGCGCGAGCTGGCCGAGTTCGAGGCCGGCGCCTGGCAGGTGCGCGTGCACACCGGCGCCGACGCGATCACGCCGGAGCTGATCGCGCTTCAGGCGGCGCTGCGCATCAAGCACGGCCTGCCCGGCGACGCCGAGCGGATCGGCCGCGACCTGCACCTGATCGCCGCAACGTTCGGCGACGATTGCGTCGTGATCAGCGCGCACCAGGGCGAGCACATCGACGGCTTCGCGCTGTACCTGCGTTCGCACGATCGCCTGTATGCCCGCACCGGCGGCTTTCATTTCGACGAGAACGGCCGCAGCTGCTATTTCCCCGTCGCCTATTACGAGGCGATGCGCTGGGCGATGACGCAAGGAATCCGAAGCATCTACTACGGCCTGTCCGCCTACGAGGCCAAGCGCCACCGCGGCTGCCGAATGGAGCCGCGGTGGGGCCTGTTCCGCTTTCACGGCAGCCACGCCGATGCGCTTCACGCTGCCGTCGGCCTGCAAGGTGCGAGCGAGCAACGCGCCTTGAGCAAGCTCGGCGCGACATTTGCCGACGCGCCCGTCGAGATCCCCACCCTGTGCCAGGAGGAAACGTCATGATGCGTCGCGTTCACGGCATGCTGGCGATGGTGCTGCCCGCCACCCGCAACGGCAGGATCATCGCGGCCGGCGCCACGGTGGATTCCATCGGCAGCGGCATGTTCATGGCGGCCGCCACGCTGTTCTTCGTCACCAACGTCGGGATTCCTGCCTTGTTCATCGGCACCACGCTGGCGGCCGCCAACGTGTGCGGCCTGTTGAGCCCGGTGCCGATCGGCAAGCTCGCCGACCGGTTCGGCGCGGCGCCGGTGATGATCGTCCTGCTGGTGATCCGCGCGGCCGGTTACGCGGGCTACGCGTTCGTGGCCAGCCCGGTTCCGTACCTGCTGCTGACCTGCCTGCTGACCGCGTGCGACCGTGCGGCGCCACCGCTGATGCAGGTGGTGGTCGGGCAGGTGGAAGGCCAGCACGACTACACGCGGACGATGGCGTCGATCCGGGCGATCCGCAACGTCGGCGTCACGGCCGGCTTCCTGCTGGCGAGCGTGGTGCAGGCCATGCATTCGCATGCCGCCTTCACCGCGCTGTTCCTGGTCAACAGCCTGTCGTTCCTGATCTTCGCCCGCTGCATCGCGGGCGTCGCGCGCACGGCCGGCCTGGCCGCACCCGCGCAGCGTCAGGAGACGCCGGAGCCGGTCACGCCACAAGCCGCAGCGCCGGCTCCGGCCGCCGCCGAATCGCCGTTCCGCAACCTCCGCTTCATGCTCGTGACGTTGAGCGAATCGTTGATGGCGCTTCACGACTCGATCCTGCTGGTGCTGATCCCGCTCTGGATCGTGCAGAAAGCGCACGCGCCGGCTTCCGTGTCGTCGCTCGTGCTGGCCGTGAACACCGTGCTCACCGTGTTGATGCAGGTGCATCTGTCCAGCTATGCCAAGGGAGTGCGCGCCTCGCTGCGGCTCTGGATCATCGCCAGCGGCCTGCTGGTCTCGGCCTGCCTGATCTTCGCGTTCGCCGAGGGCCACGCGCTGCCGGTGGTGATCGTCGGCGTCACGATTGCGTTGCTGCTGCTGACGGTTGGCGAGAACCTGCATTCGGTCGCCGGCTGGCAACTGTCGTACGAGATGGCGCCGGAGCGAAGCCGCGGGCGCTATCTGGCCATGTTCAGCCTCGGCGACACGATCCAGCGCATCGTCGGGCCGATCCTGATGACCGGCGTGGTGTTGACGGCCGGCACCTGGGGCTGGGCGCTCCTGATCGGCCTGTTCCTGCTGGCCGGCCTGATCACGCGCCTGGCCGTGCCGGTCGACCGGCTCGACCCGCGCCCCTCACCCGCCGCGTCTGCCGGCACCGTCAATCTCGAGAAGTCGACGTCGTGACGCACCCTGGCCCGGCTGCTTCGGCCGCCAACTTCGTTATCCGAATCATCGTTCTATTGGACACAGAAAATGGAAACCATCGATTACGCTTTCAATCTCGACTTCGTCAAGCGGCTCGGCACGGCGTGGCCCCGGCGCGCCACCGTTCGCTCGGATTTCTTCGAACAACTGGCGAATGCCCCGCTCGATTCCGCCGCACCCGACTACCCGGCCTACATGGTGCCGTTCTGGGATCACCCGACGTTTGCCTCGGTATCCGACAAGACGCGCGAAGCCGTGTTGGCCTGGGCGTGGATCGTCTATAACCGCCGCACCATCGCGGCGGAAGAGCGCGTGGCCAACCCGGCGTTCGCGCTGCTGGTGGCCGGCCGCTTTCCGTGCGGCTCCGAGCCGGAAGTGCAGCAGCAGATCCAGCATTCGCTGATCGACGAGCATTTCCATTCGCTGATGCACATGATGGCGATCGAGCGCACCAGGAAAATGCGCGGCATCGACTACGAAATCCAATTCCCCGATTCGGTGACCTACCGCGCGCTGCAACGCCTGCAGGCGCAGACGCAGGACCCCTGGGAACGCGATCTGCAAGTGCTGGTGTTCGCGATCGTGTCCGAAATCAGCATCAACGCCTATCTGGAACTGATGGCGCGCGATTCGACCATCCAGCCGTTCCACAGCCTGATCACCACGCTGCACAATCGCGACGAATATGCCCACGCCGCGCTGCTGGCCGAAATCTCCAAGCCGCTTTACGGAGAACTGAACGAGGCGCAGCGTGCGTCGTTCCGCAGCTACCTGCCGGTGGCACTCGATGCGTTCTGGGCGCAGGACTATTCGGCATGGGAGTGCATCCTGCGACATCTGCAGGTGCCGCATTACGCGGAGATGCTCGAAGATTGCAAACGCGACGCCAGCAAGTCGAAGCTGTCGCGCGATTATTCGGGGCTGGAGAAACTGGTTACGGAACTGGGCATCAAGGAGGAACTGAATTTCCAGTTCGCCGCCTGAGCGCTCACCCATCAAGCGGGCCGGCTCGGGGTCGGGCCGCCTGGCGGCCTACCCTCGCCGCTTCAGCGTCTGCGACGGCGTTTCGCCAAACAGCGACTTGTACTCGGCCGAGAACCGGCCCAGGTGCGTGAAGCCCCAGGCGAGCGCCACGGTCGACACGTTGCGTGCCGAACCGTCGCTCACCAGGTCGCGGCGCACGCCCTCCAGCCGATAGCGCTTCAGACAGGCCATCGGCCCCTGCCCGACGTGCTGCCGGAAGCTGGCGAACAGTTTCTGGCGCGACACGCCGGCGGCCCGCTCGATGTCTTCCAGCGTCACGTCTTCCCGGGCGTGCGCCTGGATGAACTGGCGCGCCAGATGCACGTAACGCGGCACGGTCGGACGCAGCACGTCGGCGAGCTCGGTGGAATAGTTGTGCGGCTGCGCGATCAGCAGGCCCTTCAGCAAGGCCTGTTCGAGGTCGCCCGCCATCTGAAGATGGTTGAGCACGCCGCCCGAGCGCTCCATTTCGTCGGCCAGGAAGCGCACCATGCGCCACCAGGCGCCCGGCTCGCCGGCCGCCGCGCTCATCTCCGGCTCGAACGTGATCGCGTCGTCGAACGGACGCTGCAACAGGCCTTCCAGCACCTGCCGCAACGCCGCGCGCGGCACCGACATGATGATCTTCCGGCAATTGCCGTCGATCGACAGCGCCTGCGTTTCGTGCGGCGAGAGGATCACGCCTCGATCGGCATCCGACAGCCAGGTGCGCCCGCGCGCCGCGAGCTCCTGCCGGCCGGTCAGCGGCAGGCTGATGCTGTAGCAGTTCAGTGGTGCGCCGTCCTCGACGGAAATCGTCACGTCGGTGCCGTATTCGACATAGCCGAGCGTGCTCGCCATCGAGCGCAGCACGGTGCCCGAGTGATTGAACTGGACACGGTTGGGACGGCTCACCTGCAGCCCGTGCGGGCCGCAGATATGCGCCATCCAATCGTGTGCGCCCTCGAAGTCGTGCCGCGTGGCATGGATGCCGTGACCATCGTTGGCGAGAGGGGGAGCCATGGCGTCGTCTGTCGTTCGTCCGATCCTGGCATGGTAGCCGAAACTTGCGGCCGGAAATAAATGCGCTTCGGCGTGCCGGTCAGGCTGCCTGATGCACACTCCCGCTTTCCACGAACTTCTCGAAGTGGAGCCGGACATCGACGATGCCGGCATCGTGAAGCCAGCCGCGAATCGCCTCGACCATCGGTGGCGGCCCGCACATGTACATGTCGAACGGCGCCGCCATCAGCGATGCACGCGGCAGATGCTCGGGAATCAGGCCCGTCTTGCCCTGCCACTCGGGCGACGGCTTCATGACGACGATTTCATACGAAAATTGCGGAATGCTTGCCGCATAGGCCTTGATCCGCTCGATTTCGCACAGGTCGCGCGTGTGCGTAACGCCGTAATAGAGCCGGACCGGCTGGCCGCCCGCACCGTTCGCGGCCAATTCGTCGAGCATGCCGAGAAACGCCGACAAGCCGGTGCCGCCGGCCGCCATCACGATCGGCCGCTCGACATGACGCAGGTAGAACGCCCCGAACGGCGCCTCGAATTCGATCGTCTGCCCCGCCTCGCAACGCTCGCGGATATACCGGCTCATCACGCCGTCGGGCAGCAGCCGGATCAGGAACTGCAACCGGTTGGTGTCGTTCGGGCAATGCGCGAACGAATAGGCGCGCCACGCATCCGTGCCCGGAACGTTCAGGCGTGCATATTGACCCGGAAGAAAATCGATCCGGCGTTGATGGGCGCTGGCGTCCACCTGCAGGATCGCGGTTGTCTCCGACACCTGACGCACCCCCACGACACGCCCGCTCAACCGTTCGGTGCCGGCCGCGCTGCACAGAGCAGAATCGAAATCGTAGCTGAACGACGCATCCGATTGCACGCGCGTCTGGCACGACAGCATCTTGCGCTGCGCCAGATCGTCGGCGGTCAGCGCCTCCTCGTCCACGTAGTCCTGTGTATAAAGCCCCGAATCGCAGCGCCCCCGGCAGGTACCGCACACGCCCTCGCGGCAATCGAGCGGAATCTGGATGCCGTTGCGCAGCGCGGCATCCAGCAGGATTTCGTCGGGACGCACGTCGAAGAACACCGTCTTTCCGTCGGCAAAATTGAAGGCCACCTTATGACTCATCGCGCGCCCCTCCGTTTACAGATGATAGAAATCGAGCACCGCGTTGATGGTGTCGTTGAGCAGCAGCACATGCTTGCGCATGATCTTCCAGCTCTCGCCATCGGGCCGCAGCCGGTAGGTCGCGCGACCGAAGAAATGCTCCGCGACGCCGTGGCGCGCATAGAACGTCGCCCAGTTCGCCTTCACCTCGATCTCGCCGGCGCCGCCGCCTTCTGCCGGCGCAATGCGCACATTGGTGATCTGATGCATGGTGCGCGGCATCGGCGTGCAGGCCGCCGACTTGCCGGTACGCACACGGAATACCCGGTCTTCCAGGCCACCGCGACTGGCGTAATAGACGAGCGACATGCCGCGCTTCGGATCGGTCGTGTATTCGTGCTCGGAATCCCATTGCGGCACGTGGAATTCGCTGTTCTCGTCGAACAGCTCGACGTAATCGTCCCATTGCTGCAGATCGCACAGCTCGGACTTGCGATACAGGAATTGCTCGACGGAATACTGGATGGCCGGGTTCGACATGGTTCAGGCCTCCTGACGATCGGCGCTCATCACGTCGAGGCGCTTGAGCAGGGCGTCGCGCCAGGCGCCATGCTGATTGACGTACAAGCCTTCGTGCGTCAGCTCGGTACCGGTCAGCGCCGGCGCGATACCGAGCAGTTCGGCGTTGACCGTCGTGCCCGCCACCCACTTCCGGTGGCCTCGCGAGATGTCGCTCCAGCGTTCCAGGCGCGCCTGGAACCCGCGCTGCTGCTCGCGGAACTCCACGAGGTCGTCGGGCGTGCCCATGCCCGACACGTTGAAGAAATCCTCGAACTGCCGGATGCGATTTTCGCGATCCTGGTCCGATTCACCCTTCACGCCGATGCACTGGCTGATCACCTCCGTCTTGTTCCAGCTGATCGGACGCACGATGCGCAATTGCGAGCTGATCTGATCCATGAAAAACAGGCTCGGATAGATGTTCAGGTTGCGCAGGCGGTGCATCATCCATTCCGCCTTCTTCTGGCCATGCGTTTTCACGAGCCGCGGCATCACGCTCGCATAGCCGGGGCGCACGGCAGGATTCGGCATGTCGCTGAACAGCAGCGCGTGGCCGTTTCGGAATGCGAACCAGCCATCGTCGGTTTCGGTATCGCCCGCGCCGAGCTTGCTGTAGTCGAGCGTCGCGCTGTTGCCGGCGCCCTTCTTGAGGTTTTCTTCCTGGCGGTGCTGGACCGTCGCCACGTAGTTGTAATGCACGGTGCTGACGTGATAGCCGTCGAGACCGTTCTCGTTCTGCAGCTTCCAGTTGCCGTCGAACGTGTAGGTGGACTTGCCGGGCAGCACTTCGAGTTCTCCGGTCGGCGATTGCGCCACCATCATGTCGAGGAACACGCGGGCGTCGCCGAGATAATCGTCCAGCGTATCGGTGCCTTGCGCATCGAGGCTGACGAACACGAAGCCCTTGTAGCTCGCGATACGCGCCTTCTTGAGGCCGCGCCCGGCCTTGTCGAAATCGTCACCGTACTCGCTCGGCGCCTTGATCTTGACGAGGCGGCCGTCGCTCTTGTAGCACCACGCATGGAACGGGCATGTGAAGGTGGATTGGTTGCCCTTGCTCATGCGCGTGAGCGTGGCGCCCCGATGCTGACAGGCGTTGATCATCGCGTGCAGCGCGCCGTTGCCGTCGCGCGAGACGATCAGCGGCTGGCGACCCGCGCGTATCGTGATGAAATCGTTGGGCTTCGAAATCTCGCTTTCATGGCAAGCGTAGATCCAGTTTTTCTCGAAGATCAGCTCCATCTCGAGATTGAACAGATCCGGCTCGGTGAACATATCGCGTGCAATACGATAGATGCCCTCGTCCGGACGAAAGTCGATGCAGCCGTTGACGAAATTTCGCCAGCGGACCGGGTTCATTTCAGCGTTCACGATTGCATCTCCAATGGCATCTCGGGCCGGGTTGCGGGATTCGGGTGGGGGTGAGATGCATTAGAAACCGGACTATTTTCTGCGGCTATCCGCTTGGTGAGGGAATGCTATCCAGTTAGTTTGGAAGGAGCGGGAAATCGACACGTTTGGCGGACGTCTCCGACACCGCCGCTCGCCGCAATCCGCCCCTTTTGGCGCTCGCTCAGGCTCCGGCCTTCACGCTCATGCCGCCATCGGCCATCACGACCGATCCGACCATGAAGCTGGCTCGCCCGGAGGCAAGGAACAACACCACCTCCGCGATTTCCTCGGGATGCGCCGCCCGTCCGATCGGCGCACGCGCTCCGTGAGCCGCCAACGCTGCGGCGCCGTTGCCGTCGGGCGCGACGCGATCGAGGATGTGGGTGAGGACATCGCCGGAACCGACCGCATTGACCCGGATGCCGTACTCGATCGCCTCCAGCGCAAGCGTCCGCGTCAGCTGCGCAAGCGCCCCTTTCGAGGCGGTGTAGGCGGCAATCGTCGGGAATGCGAAATACGACGCATAGGACGCCACGTTGACGATGGCGCCGGCGCGCTGCGGCATCATCGCTTTCATGGCCTCGCGCGAATGCAGGAAGGCGCCTGTCACGTTGACGTTCATGATCCGCTCCCAGTCGTCGCGCGACATGTCCACCACGAGCTTGTTGATGATGATGCCGGCATTGTTGACGAGCAGATCCAGCCGTGAAAACCGTTCAACGGCAAGTGCCACCGCTTTTTCCGCGCTGCCGTCGGCGGAGATATCGGCGACCAGCGGCACGACATGCGGCCCGGCCAGCGCTTCGACGGCGGGATCGATATCCTCGGCCACCACGCAGGCGCCGCGCGCCACGAGCAGCTCGGTGATGGCGCGTCCAATGCCGCTGGCCGCGCCGGTGACGATTGCAACTTTTCCTTCAACCTCGTTGATATCCTGCATGGTCGTTTCCTCGAAAATCGATTTGCCGAGTCACCTGACGATCAGGGTTCGAAATCGTGAAAACGAATGTACCTGCCGGATTTTCGACGAGCCATGGCTGTGGTTCTCGGACTCTTGCCTATAAGTATCAAACGGGCATCCCGGCCTCGCATATCGAATATATTGGCGAGGGTCAGTGAAAAACGCGGGAGGGGAGATGCCGGAGCGGCAGAAGCAAATCGTCAGGCAGATCGAACGGCTCGCGCCCAACGAGGGATATACGGCATCGATGCTGGATGCGGTCAGCTTTGTTCGTGCCAACCGCTCGCTCGGCCGCACGCCGGTTTTGTACAAACCGAGCATCGTGCTCGTCTGTCAGGGCCGCAAGCGCGGGTTCCTTGGCGACGAGGTCTTTCTCTATGACGCCAGTCACTATCTCGTGCTTTCGGTACCGCTGCCGTTTTCCACGGAAACGGAAGCAACGCCCGAGGCACCGTTTCTCGCCGTCACCGTTCGCCTCGATGCCAGCGTCACTGCGGATCTGATGCTCGATGTGGATACGCCCGGCAGCAAAACACCCGCGACGCCGCGAGGCATCTATTCCACACGCTTGAACGATCGGCTTTCAAGCACGCTGCTTCGTCTTCTGGAAGCGCTCGGCTCGCCGCTGGAGGCGCGAATCGTCGCCCCCCTCGTGGTGCACGAGCTATGCTTCCTGGTGCTGACCGGCGAGCAAGGCGATGCCATGCGTGCGTCGCTTGCGACGACCGGCCATTTCTCGCAGATCGCGCGGGCGCTGCGCCGCATCCACAGCGATTACGACAAACGGATCGACGTCGATAGCTTGAGCAACGAAAGCGGCATGAGCGTGCCGACGTTTCACCGCCATTTCAAGGCCGTGACTCACACGACGCCGGCTCAATATCTGAAATCGACGCGCTTGCATCAGGCGCGCCTGTTGATGATTCGCACCGGCTTGACGGCCGCCGCCGCGTCCGCCACGGTCGGCTACGAAAGCCCTTCGCAATTCAGCCGGGAATTCAAGCGGGAATTCGGTCGATCGCCGACAGAAGAAGTCGGCCATATGAAGGCGGCATTCGGTTGGTCCGCATCGACGCTCGACGCCGATCCTCAGTGATCGATTGTCGATAGGTTCCGAGCAGCGATCGGCGCACCGTTCGCAGCCGAACGCCGCCCGGAATCGAACCGCGATGCTTCGCTCAGGCAAACACGAAATACTTCCGCACCGTCTCCACCACCTCCCACGTGCCCTTCATGCCCGGCTCGATCACGAACACGTCGCCGCCCTTCAAATGCACGGGCGCCTCGCCTTCCGGCGTGATGATGCAATAGCCTTCGAGGAAGTGGCAGAACTCCCATTTCTCGTAGTTCACTTCGAACTTGCCCGGCGTGCAGATCCACGTGCCCATGATCTTGCTGCCGTCCTTGGAGAGATACGCGTTGAGGTTCACGGTGTGCGGATCGCCGCCGATGCGCTTCCACTTCGTGGCGTCGACAACGGGAACGGGGCAGGTTTCGCGCAAAACGGTGATGAAGTCGGACATGTCGATTCCAGACGGTCGGATGAGAAGGCGTTCACGTTATTCCAAAAGCCCGGCCCGGGCTAGTACGCTTGCGACAACGTTCCATCCAATTTCGACATCGCGCCGCCGGGACCGGCACATCGCCTTCCGGGCCGCCCATCCAACGAACCATCAATCCGGCGTATTCAGACCGTCCACGTCAGTCCGGGCATAGCGACGCGGAGAACAGCCCACCACCCGCTTGAATGCCGTATTGAACGCATTCTCCGATTCGTAGCCGAGCGCGGCCGCGATCTGTCCAAGCGTCTCGCGGCTGTTCAGCAGCTTGTCTTTCGCCAACCGCATGCGCCAATGCGTCAGATAGGCAATCGGCGTTTCGCCGACCCGCTCCCGAAATCGCTGCGCGAAAACGGATCGCGACAGGCCGGCATGGTCGGCCAACTCGGCAATGGTCCAGCGATGCGCCGCATCGAGATGCATCGCTTCGATCGCCTTGCCGACGTGCGGATCGGCAAGCGCATACAAAATGCCGACCCGTTCGGCCGCCTGCCGAGACAGATGCAATCGGAAAGCCTGCAGCAATATGAAATGCGCCAGATGACGCGCCGCAAGCGCGCCACCCAGCCTTCCCGGTTGCATCTCGATCATCATGTGTTGAATGCACCAGTGCATGGCGGCACGATCTTCGGCCTGATGCAGATGAATCAACGGCGGCAACGCGCCGAGCAGACTTCCGGCTTCGCGCGCATCGACTTCGAAGCGCGTGCCGACAAACGCGAAACCGCCGCCGCCGTTGTGAACGAGGACATCGCCCGGTTGTATGCCGGCCAACACGTCTCGCGCCTGCACCGGATGCAGGGCGAGATCGCTGGCCAGCGTGAAGGGCAACCCGGCCGGCAGGATGATGCAGTCGCCTTCCGTCAGCCGGACCGCGTGGTCGATACCGTCCATCGACAGCCAGCATGCGCCGGCTATCACCGCATGACACTTGATCGTACCGGGCCGGCTGCCGAAACGGATGGCCCATGCGCCGCCTGCATCGACGCCGGCGGTCAGAAAGCTTTCGGGCTTGAGAATCGAGAGGATTTCGGAGAGTGGGTCCACGGTGCTCGGACGATTGCGAAGAAATCAGCGACGATGGACTATAGCTCGACGATTGCACGGCAGGTAGGCTTCCATTTTCATTGGAGGCGCCATGATCGTTGTCACTACCCCCACCGGAAATATCGGCCGTCACGTCGTTCGGCACCTGCTCGACGCCCACGCGGCATTGCGCCTGATCGTGCGCGACGCCAACACGCTGCCACCGGCTGTTCGCGAACGCGTCGATATCGTCGAAGGTTCTCACGGCGACGCCACGATCGTCGATCGGGCATTGCGCGGGGCCGATGCGGTTTTCTGGCTGTGTCCACCCACGCCATCGGCAACACCGGATGCCGCCACGGTCGACTTCGCCCGGCCGGCGGCAGACGCAATACGTCGGCATGGCATCGCGCATGTGGTGGCCGTCACCACGCTGGGGCGTGGCACGCAGTGGCAAGATCGCGCGGGGACCGTCACCGGCTCGATCCGGATGGTCGATCTGATGCGGCAGACCGGGGCATCGGTTCGCGGGCTCGCCTTGCCGGCATTCATGGACAACGCGCTGCGGCAGATCGAAGCTATCCGTCACGGCAAGATGGTCGGGCCGATCGACCCGCACCGGAAGCTGCCCCACACCGCGACGCTCGATTCCGGCCTCGCCGCCGCCGGCCTGCTGCTCGATCGCTCGTGGTCGGGCCAAGAGGACATTGCCGTGCTCGGTCCGGAAGAACTGTCGTATAGCGAACTTGCGGCGATCGTCTCGGAGACGATCGGGAAACCGGTGCAATACGAACATCAGTCCTACGAAGCATACAAGCAGGCTTGCATCGGTCGCGGTTTCACCGAGGCGTTCGCACAAGGCTTCGTCGACATGCTGCGCGCCAAGGAAGAAGGGATGGACAACGCGGCGTCGCGCGACACCGCGATCATCGGGCGGACAAGCTTCCGCCAATGGGCCGAGGAGGTGTTTAAACCGGCTATTTTCGACGGACAAAAAAATGCCGGGGGACCGAACAATCGATCCACCGGCTAACACCTTAGATAAGGTACGAGGCTCAAAGCAGTTGACCTCGATGTGCTAATCGTACGCGGAATACGGCGGCAATTGTGGCGTGACTGTGAGGATATGTGGCAGAAGTTTGTGCTATGTCTGAACCACCGCGCAACTGCTCCCGCAACGCCTCACTCGCCTGCCGCCACGCGCGCCGGCAACGCCAGCCATTCGCCCGGCCGGTCGAGGCTCGCCAGGAACGCATCGAGCGCCGCGCGCGACAGCGCGACGCTCGCCGTGTTCTCCAGCGGATGAAACAGGAAAACGGGTTCGCCTTCGAGGTCGGTATCCAGAATCAGGCGCACGCGCCGCGCATGGTCGTTGACCAGCGCGAGCGGGCTCAGCGAGCCGGTGCGAATGCCGAGCAGTTCGAGCAAGCGGTCGCCGGACGCGAACGACAGCCGCTTGCTGCCGATCGCCTCGGCCACCGCACCCAGCTCGAGCGCCTTGTTCGACGTGGTGACCACCAGGAAAACCTGGCCCTTCTTGTCCTGCAGCAGCAGGTTCTTGCAGCGTGCGCCGTCGAGCGTCAGCGTCAACAGGCCCGATTCGGCCATGTTGAGCACGGCGTCATGCTGCTCGTACGCAAACGGGATGCCGCGTTGCGCCAGCCACGTCAATACTTCGTCTTTTCCCAACATGCCGATCGTTCGCTCCATCATGGGCACGCCCGCCCGGAACCGTTCCGGGCGGGCGCGGGCCGTTATCGCCAGGCTGCCATCTTACGCACCGAACACCGGATGCGACGCCACGTCGATTTCCTTCAGCGTGTCCTGCTTCGACAGCAGCCCCGTTTCTTCCAGAATGCTGACAAGCGGGCGCCCTTCGGCCACCGATTGACGCGCGAGCTTGCTGACGCGCGCATAGCCGATCTTCGGCACCAGCGCGGTAGCCACCGCCATCGATTCGATCAAATGCTGCTCGTTGCGCGCCGCGTCGGCCTGGATGCCCGTCACGCACTTCCGCGCGAAGCGCGCGATGCCATTCGTCAGCAGTGCGATGCTGTCGAACACGCGCGAGGCCACCACCGGCTCGAAGTGATTGATTTCCAGTTCACCGTATTGCACGGCCTGCGCCACGGCCACGTCGTTGCCGACCACCGCGAAGCTCAACTGGATCATCGCCATCGGCAGCACCGGGTTCACCTTGCCCGGCATGATCGACGAGCCGGCCTGCGCCTCGGGCAGGCGCAGTTCGCCCAGCCCGCCCACCGGGCCGGACGACAATACCGTCAGGTCCGAGGCGATCTTGGCCAGCGACACCGCGCAGGTCCGCAGCTCGGCCGAGACGCGCGAGAACACGTCCATGTTCTGCATCGCGTCGAACGAATTGGCCGGCGCCTCGTAGTTCACGCCGGTGATATCGCGCAGATGCGTGTAGGCCGCGACGCGATAGCCGGCCGGCGCGCCGAAGCCGGTGCCGATCGCGGTGCCGCCGAGCGGCAGCGTGCGCAGCTTGTCGCGTACGGCGGCAAGCTCGCCGGCCAGGCGATGTGTCAGCGCCGCGTAGCCGCCGAACACCTGGCCGAGCCGCATCGGTTGGGCATCCTGAAGACAGGTACGGCCCAGATGCAGGATGTCGGCGAACTCGGCGGCCTTGGCGTCGAACAGCGCGGCGAGCTGCGCCACCTCGTCGATCAGCGGCGCGAACATGGCGTAGGTCGCGATCTTCAGCGCGGCCGGATACGCATCGTTGGTCGATTGCGAGCGGTTGACATGATCGTTCGGATGCACGACTTCGTAGCTGCCGGCCGGGTGCCCGAGAATCTGCTGGGCGCGGTTGGCGATCACTTCGTTGAAGTTCATGTTGGTGGAGGTGCCGCCCGAGCCTTCCATCAGGTCCACCACCAGCGACGCGTCGAAGCGGCCTTCGATCACTTCCCGGCACGCCTGCACGATGGCGTCGCATTGCGCCGCGCCGATCACGCCGTTGTCGCGATTGGCCAGCGCGGCGGCCCATTTCACTTGCGCGAACGCATCGCGAAACGCCGGATAGTGGGCGATGCTCAACGGCGACACGCTCAGGTTGTCGACGCCGCGCACGGTGTTGACGCCATACAGCCGATCGCCGGGAATCGTCACGTCGCCCACGTAATCGCGCTCGGTACGTTGTCCGGCCTGGTTCTGCTCACTCATAAGTTTCCCTGTTTCCTAAGCTGATCAGTTGTTCGATCTGTTTGCCGACGGCCTTCACCCTCGGCAGGAACGACGTCTCGATCACGCCGTGCGCGGTATCGCAGGCATCATCGAAAAATGCGTTGTATTCGTCGCGGCGCGCCACCAGGTACAGCGAGCGCTCCAGCTCCAGCTTCTCCACCACATGCACGGCCACGTTCGACGCATGCGTGATGCCTTGCAGCAGGCACATCGGCGAGGTGATCGCCCAGCCGATGCCTTCGGCCACCATCGAGGTCAGCGCGTCGGCGTTGTCCAGTTCGAGCCGGTTCGGCAGCCGCAGGTCGATGCGGCGCAGGTAGCGGTCGATCTGCAGGCCGACCTGCGACGAGCGATTGAAGCGCACGATCGGCAGGCGCGCGCCCAACTCGCGCAACTCGTCCACATTGCGCACCGGCTTGCGAAAGTCCTTCGGCGTAATGACGAAGTAGCGTTCGGAGAACAAGCGGTAGCGCACCACGTCGTTCGCGTCGATCAGCGGGTCGCTGGTCACGATCAGGTCGAGATCGCGCCGCAGCAGCGCCTCGCCCTGCTGCGGGCTCAGGCCGGTGCGGATCGACAGTTGCGACACCTTGCCGAGCAACGCCTTGGTGAACACCGAGCCGCAGGTCGAGGCGAACGAATCGACCAGCCCGATGCGCAGGTCCGGCTTGATGCCGCGCCCGGCCTCCACCACCTGCGCCTTGAGGTTGGCGATTTCCTCGCTCAACACCGCGCCCCGGTTGCGCAGCGCGATGCCGAACGGCGTCAGCGTGAGCGGCCGCGTGGTGCGGTTCACGAGCACCACGCCCAGTTCCTCTTCCAGTTGCCGGACGATCTGCGAGACGCCCGATTGCGACATGCCCATGCGCGTCGCGGCGGCCGACATGCTGCCCTCCTCGGCCACGGCGACGAACACGTGGACGGCATGCATGTCGATCGGTTTGTTCAGCGGCATCTCGGTTCCTGGTGGAAGCCTGTGCGGCACGCGCTTGCGTTGCCGGTCAGGCTCGGGTTCGATGGGGGTTCACGCCGGCGGACGTGCCGTGTGCCGATGCGCTGGCCGCGGGATTGTCGTCCGTCATGTCGGCGAGGTTGTCGCGGCCGGTTTCCGGCGCCAGCTTGTGGCAGAAAACACCGCCGAACAGCAGCACGGCCACGCAGGCGCCGAGCGCCGCATGCACGCCCACGTGCTGCACCGCGAGCGGCAGCAGGAACGTGCTGATCGCCGAACCGAAGCGGCTCGACGCGACGGCCAGACCCACGCCGGACGCGCGCAGGTGTGTGGGAAACAGCTCGGGCGGATAGACGAATTCGAGGTTCGCGGCCGCCGACAGCACGCAGGCGAACAGCCCGAACGCGAGCATCGTGCCGACCGGCCCGAAGTTGCCGTAGGCGAGCACGGCGAGGCCCAGCGCCGCCAGATAGAACGTGCCGATCAGGAATTGGCGGCGCGAGATCCGGTCGATCAACAGCAGGCCGATCACCGCGCCGGCCAGGATCAGCACGTTGTAGACGAGGCCGCCGAGGAACTTGTCCTTCACGTGCAGCGCTTCGAGCACCTTCGGCGCGAAGGTGCCGAGTGCGAAATAGGGAATCACCTGGCACGCGTAGAACACGCAGCCGACCAGCGTGTTGCGGCGCCAGCGCGGCGAGAACAGCTCGGCCCAGGCGCCGCGATGCGCCTGCGGCGCGGCGGCCGGCTCGGGCAGCATCACGTTCGGCCCGAAGCGGCGCGCGATAATGGCGCGCGCTTCGTCGGCCCGGCCGCGCTTCATGAGCCACATCGGCGATTCCGGCACGATCAGGCGGAACGGCAGGATCAGCAAGGCGGGCACGCCGCTCGCGGCGAGCATGATGCGCCACGCGTCCGGCCCGATGTCCTTCATCGCGAAGCCGGCCAGATAGGCGCCCACGTAGCCGGCCGCCCATGCCGCCGCGAGCACGCTGAGCAGGCGGCCGCGATAGCGGCGCGGCGAATATTCGGTCACCAGCGATTTGCTGACCACGTAATCGGCGCCGAGAATCAACCCGAGAATCACGCGCAGCACCAGCAATTGGGTGGGCGAGGTCACGAAATACTGCGCGGCGGACACCACCGCGAACAGCAGCATGTCGTAGGCGAAGATCGTACGGCGTCCGTAACGATCCGCGATCGGCCCGGCCAGCATGCTGCCGAAGAACAGCCCCGCCAGCGAGGCCGCGCCGAGCAGCCCCATCCACACCGCATCGAGATGCAGCGGGCCGGCCGCCATGCTCACGGCAATGCCGATGATGCCGAGCACGAAGCCGTCGCTGAATTGCCCGCCCGTTCCACTGAAGGCCACCCCGACATGAAAGGGGCGCAGCGGCAGGTCTTCAAGTAATTGTCTGTTCACCATCGTCTCCGGTCTCCAAGGCGGCGCCTATCGGCCATGTCGGGCGATGCGCCATGGAAACGAGTGTAGGGCGACAGGTTCAGGAAAACAGCATAGGTGAACCGAGTATCAGGAATTCTAATAGTGTAGCGCGGCATGCCTGATGGTGCGACGCGCCCGTTGTACATGGATTACACGGGCATCGGCCGGATTATGGCCACGGTATGATGGCGCGCCCACGCCGCGCAACGCGCCGGGGCGTGCCCGACCTCTTTCCGGTATCGACATGGCCGAGCCATTGCCCCAACGCTATCCCGAATGGGAGCCGCTGCTCACCTGGGTCACGCTGATCCAGACGGGCTCCTTTGCCGACACCTCGCGCAAGCTCGGCATCTCGCAGGCAGCCGTCTCGCAACGCATCAAGCTGCTCGAGGAAATCATGGGCACGCTGCTGCTGGATCGCACCAGCCGCCCGGCGCGCCCGACGCCGGCCGGCGATCGCCTGTTCGAACACGCCAGCGGGCTGCTGCGCGGCGCCGATCAGATGATGGAGGCGGTGCGGCGCATCTCGCGCTCGCGGCGGCCGGTGGTGCGCATCGGTTGCGTCGATTCGTTCGCCGCCACCGGCGGGCCGATCATCATTCGCGCGCTGTCCTCGGTGGCGCACCAGATCCGCCTGTGGTCCGGCTCGGCCGACCTGCTTCAGCAGGAACTCGAACAGCGCCAGGTCGACATCGCCATCACGCCGGTCGGCGGCCCGGCCGCGGCGGGCATTCGGCGCGTGAAGCTGTTCTCGGAAGCGTTCGTGGTGGTATTGCCGGCGTCCGCCGAAACCGGCCAGCCCGGCCAGCCCGGCTCGCTGGCCGAGCTGGCGCGAACGCTGCCGCTGATCCGCTACTCGGCGCGCAGCAACAACGGCCGGGCCATCGAGGCCTACCTGGGCGCAAACGGCGACGCGATCGAGAACACCTGCGAATTCGACACGACCGAGCCGCTGTTGAGCATGGTCGGATCGGGCCTGGGCTTCGCCATCACCACGCCGCTCTGCATCTGGCAGGCGCGCCACCATATTCCGCAGCTTCGGGTGCTGCCGCTCGGCGCGTTCCGGCGCAAGGACAAGCCCTACCCGGACCTGTCGCGCACCTTCTACCTGCTGTATCGCGAGAACGACCTCGGCCCGCTCGCCGACGAATTGCGCGGCCTGATCGTGCAAGCGTTCACGCGGCAGGTGATCCCCGCCGTGGCCGCCGCGTTGTCGTTCAAGGAAGCCGACTTGATCTCGATCGCGTCGTAAGCGGCGGCAGGCGGCGGCAGGCGCGTCAGAAGCGATGCGTAATGCCGAAGTAGGCGCCCAGTTGCGAGCCGCTCGCCGACTGCAAGCCGCCATCGCCGATCGACGCCGTGGCCGGCACCGCGAGCTTGCCGTTCAAGGTTTGCCCGGCCGAGCGCTGATAGCCCACCAGCGCGTAGAGCGACGTACGCACCGACAGCAGATACTGCGCGCCCGCGCCCACCTGGTTGTAATGCGCGGACTGCGCCCCGTTCGCATTCGTGTAGCTGTACGAAAGGCCCGCGATGACGGCCGGAGTGAACTTGTAGTTGACGAACGCCGACCACGCGTTGAACGCCTCGGTTTCGGAAAACGCCGTTTGCAGCGCAACGGCCGGCTTGTAGCGCGTATTGCTGTAGCCGGCGCCCACCGTGAGGCCGCCGATATCGTAGGTGGCCACCGCCCGCGCGATCTGCAGCGATTGCGCCGCCAGCGCGTAGGCGCTGCTCGCGAGCGAGTTGTTGATCACGTCCGACGTGTTGAACGCGGTATTGCTCGGATTGAATTTCGCGATGTAGTAGCCCGCGCCGAGCGTCACCCCGCCGAACTTGTAGGTGCCCGCCACGGCGGCGGTCTGGCCCATGCTGATGTCGCCGGCCGCGCCGCCGAACGCGTACATCGCGACCAGCTTCAGGTTGTCGCGTGACGGGCTCGTGTACTTGATCGCATTGCTGACGCGCCCGCTGTTGTCGTAGTTGTCGAGATCGCCCGGCGTCACGTTCACGGTGCCCCACACGTTGTCGGCCGACAGCGGTTGCAGCAGATCCTTCAACGCATCGTACTGACGGCCCAGCGTGACCGTCCCCCACGCCTGGCTGCTGATGCCCACATAGGCCTGACGCCCGAACTCCCGGCCGCCCTGCCCCAGCGCGCCGGTGCCGGGCCGGAAGCCGCTTTCCAGCACGAACACCGCCTGCAGGCCGCCGCCGAGGTCTTCACGGCCGCGCAGGCCCCAGCGGTTGCCGATCAACTGGCTGTTGGTAAACGACACCTGATTGGCGTTGCGGCTCTTGTCGGCCGCACTGGCGACGTTGTGCGTGAAGCCGATGCCGGCATCGATGATGCCGTACAACGTGACCGAGCTTTGCGCATGCGCGGCGGATGCCGCGCCCAACGCCATCAGAAGCGCGGCGGCCGAAATGATTTTCCGTTTCATGGTGATCTCCAGTGTGGGTAACAACCGATCCGGTGTTCCGCATCGCCTCGGGGCAGATTTGAAATTAGTATCCCGAATTAATTTGAGCGGCTTTCCGGAACGGCTTCGAGGGACAACAGGCTGCAAATTCGGGAGGCCGCGAAGCGCCGGAAAACCGGTCGTTCGCGGCCTTTTGTCAGACGCTCACTTCCACACCTGACGAGCGACGCGCAGGTGATTGCCGCCAAGAATCTTGACGATCGCATCGGCCGGGTAGCCCTTGTCGAACAGCATCCGCACCAGCGACGGCAGGCGCTCCGGCTCGACCATCGGCGCGGGCGTCGGATAGCCGCGCGACGGCGGGAACAGGTCGGGACGCGAGGTGTAGAACGACACCAGCTCCTCGATATCGAACACGTAGTCGAAGCCGAGGCCCACGTGATCGGGGCCGACCAGTTCGACCATGTGGTCGAGATGCCGGAAGATCGCCTCGTTGCGGCTGTCGAGATCGCCCTGCGCATCCTTGCCGACGAAGCGGCCGATGCCGTTGATCCCCACCACCCCGCCCGACTGCGCGCAGGCCACGATCAGTTCATCGGGAATGTTGCGCGGATGCTCGTACACGGCATGCGCATTCGAATGCGAGAAGATCACCGGCCCGCGCGCATGATCGAGCACGTCGCGCGCCGTGCGCCAGCCGGTGTGCGAACAGCACGGCACCATGCCGACCCGCGCCATCTCGTCGATCACGCTGCGGCCGAACGCGGTCAACCCGGTGTCTTCATCGAGACAGCCGCCGCCCACGTCGTTGTTGCGGTTGTAGGCCATCAGCATCCAGCGCACGCCCAGTTCCGCGTACATCTCGACCATGCTCAATTGGCCGCCCAGCAGCCCCGCGCCCTCGATGTCGAAGCAGATGCCGAGCCGCCCCTCCGTCTTGGCGCGCTCGATGTCGGCCACGCCACCGATCAGCAAGAAACGGTCGGCGTGACGCTTGACCCAGTTACGGAAATGGGCCAGCGTGCCGACAGCCTCGTTGATCGTGTTCAGGTCCATGCCGATATTGAGCGTCACGACCGAATAGCCCGCCTGCCGATAACGCTCGAGCTGCGGCAGGAAATCGTCGTCCGCACGCAGCGGCATGCAACCGTGATTGTCCCAGGCGATCGCCTGGTCCAGGACTTGACGCACATCCGATTCAGTTTGCATAACTAAGTGATATGAATTCGTTGAAAATGAAAATCGGCGCGAGCACGTCGCGCCGCCCGGAATGTCAGTGCGATTCAGTGGCGAACGGGTCCTCGATGTCGTCACTCAGCTCGCGCAGGCGTCGCGTGTAGTCGGTGGCGATGCGGCGTTCGCGCAGATCGTCGGCCGAGAGCGTTTCCACGATCTCGCCGTTCTGCATCACCGCGATCCGCTCGCACAGATGCGCCACCGCCGCCAGGTTGTGACCCACCATGATGTAGGTCAGCCCGAGCGACACGCGCAGGTCGGCGAGCAGGTTCAGCACCTCGGCCTGGATCGACACGTCGAGCGCGCTGGTCGGCTCGTCGAGCAGCAGCACCTTCGGCCCGGCGATCAGCGCACGCGCGATCGCCACGCGCTGGCGCTGGCCGCCCGACAATTGATGCGGATAGCGAAAGCGCACCGACAGCGGCAGCGCCACCTCGCTCAGTGCGCGCGCCACGCGGCTGTCCACGTCGCCCAGACCGTGGATCGCCAGCGGCTCGCTGAGCGCGCGGTCGATCGTCTGGCGCGGGTGCAGCGATCCGTAGGGGTCCTGAAACACCATCTGCACGTCGCGATAGAACGCCTTGCTGCGCTTCGCGCCTTCCGCCCGGCCGCCGATGCGCACCGTGCCGCTCCAGTCGCCGTTCAGCCCGGCCAGCGCACGCAGCACGGTGGATTTGCCCGAGCCGCTCTCGCCGACCAGCCCGAAGGCCTCGCCCTTGCCCACCGTGAACGAGGCGCGCTTGACCGCCTGATACGAGCCGAACCGCACGTCCAGGTTCTCGACTTCGATCATTCGCTCCATGCCGCGCTCCGTTCCAGTGTCTTCAGCCGCGCGCGGGGGCGCGCGAGCGACGGCATGCATTCGAGCAGGCCGCGCGTATAGGGATGGCGCGCCTGCGCCAGTTCGCTCGCCTTCAGTTCCTCGACCACCCGGCCCGCGTACATCACCATCACGCGGTCGCAGAAGCGCGAAACCAGCGGCAAGTCATGGCTGATCAGCAGCAGCGACATGCCGCGCTGCGCGACGAGCGTTTCGAGCAGCCGCAGGATATCGGCCTGCACCGAGACATCGAGCGCGCTGGTCGGCTCGTCGGCGATCAGCATTTCCGGATCGGGCGCGAGCATCATCGCGATCATCACGCGCTGGCCCATGCCGCCCGACAGCTCGTTCGGATAGGCCGCCGCCACGCGGCGCGGGTCGCGAATCTTCACCTGGTCGAGCAAATCGAGCGCGGCCTCGAACGCGGCCTTGCGGCCCTCGCCGCGATGCGCGCGCCAGGTTTCGGCGATCTGCGCGCCCACGCTCATCACCGGGTTCAGCGAATACTTCGGGTCCTGCATGATCAGGCCCGCGCGCTTGCCGCGAATCCGGCGCATCTGCGCCTCGTCGGCGGCCTGGATATCGATGCCGTCAAAGCTCAGTTGCTCGGCCGACATCGTCGCGCGGCTCGGCAGCAGCTTGAGGATCGAGCGCGCCGTCAGCGATTTGCCCGAACCCGATTCGCCGACGATGCCGAGCTTCTCCTGGCCGAGCCGGAACGACACGCCCTTGACGGCCTCCACTTCACCGGCCGGCGAGGCGAACTTCACCCTGAGGTTGTTGACCTGGATTTCCATCGATTACTCCGATTTCGGGTCGAACACGTCGCGCAGACCGTCGCCGAGCAGGTTGAAGGCGAGCGAGGCGACGAAGATCGCCAGGCCCGGGATGGCCGGCACCCACCATTGCTGCAGGATGAAGCCGCGCGTGCTGGCGATCATCGCGCCCCACTCGGGCGACGGCGCCTGCGCGCCCATGCCGAGAAAGCCGAGGCCGGCCGCGGTCAGCACGATGCCGCTCACGTCGAGCGCCACCCGCACGATCACCGACGAGATGCACAAGGGCATGATGTGACGCAGCACGATGCGCGCCGCCGAGGCGCCCGTCAGGCGAATCGCCGAGACGAAATCGGCCCGGCGGATCACCAGCGTTTCGGCGCGCGCGATCCGCGCATACGGCGGCCACGCCGTCAGCGCGATCGCCAGCACCACGCTCGTCAGGCCGGGCTTCAGCGCCGACACGAAGGCGAGCGCGAGCACCAGCTTCGGGAACGCCAGGAACACGTCGGTCACGCGCATCAGCACGCGGTCCACCCAGCCGCCCGCGTAGCCGGCCACGCTGCCCACCAGCAGCCCGAGCGGCGCGACCATCGCGACGATCATCACGGCGATGCCGAGCGTGATGCGCGCGCCGAACAGCAGCCGGCTGTACAGATCGCGGCCGAGCTGGTCGGTGCCGAGCCAGTGCGCGGCCGACGGCGGCGCGAGCCGCAGCGCCAGGTCCTGCGCGTCGGGATCGTGGGTGGCCAGTTGCGGCGCGAAGATCGCCACCGCGAACAGCGCGAGCAGGATCACCAGCCCGGTCATGGCCAGCCAGTTGCCGCGAAACTGCAGCCAGCCGCGATACGCCATGCCGATCGCCGCCTGACGCCGCGATTGCGGCGTGTCGGTCAGCACCCAGTTGCGCCAGTTGCGCATGCGTCTCCCTGTCGAGAGCGTATTCATCGTCATGTCTCCTCCTGTCTCACTTCACGCGCGGGTCGAGCCACCGGTAGGCCAGATCGGCCAGGAAGTTCGAGCCGACGTAGACGGCGCCGATCACCAGCGTGGCGCCCAGCACCGCATTCATGTCCGCGTTCAGCAGCGAGCGCGTCAGGTATTGCCCGAGCCCCGGCCAACTGAACACCGTTTCGGTCAGCACCGAGCCTTCGAGCAGGCTCGCGTAGGCCAGCGCAATCACCACCATCAGGCGTCCTGAAATATTCGCGAACGCGTGGCGCCAGAGAATCCGCATCGGCGACAGCCCCTTGGCGCGCGCCGTCACCACGAACTCGCCGGCCAGCGCGTCGAGCATGAACGTGCGCGTCATCCGCACCAGCATCGACATGCTGACGAAGGCCAGCATCAGCGCGGGCATCGCGAGGTGGGCGAGCGCATCGCGAAACACATCCCATTGCCCGTCGAGCGCCGCGTCGATCACCAGCGCGCCGGTGGCGAACGGCACCATGCCCTCGTAGGCGACGTCCTGCTGGCCCACGCCGGGCGCGAGGTTCAGCTTCACGTAGAACACCAGCAGGCACAGCAGCGCCAGCACGAACGCCGGAATCGACTGGCCGCTCAGGCTGACCAGCCGGATCAGCCCGTCCAGGCGCGAGCCGGCGCGCGCGGCCGACAGCACGCCGAGCGGCACGCCCACCAGCACCGCGATCAGGATCGCGGCGGTGGCCAGTTCCAGCGTGGCCGGGAAGAACTGGCGGATATCGGCCACCACCGATTGCCCCGTCATCACCGAGGTGCCGAGATCGCCGTGCGCGAGGTGCTGCAGGTAGATCCAGAACTGCGTCAGCAGCGGCTTGTCGAGGCCCAGTTCGAGCCGCACGCGCGCCACCACGTCGGGCGTGGCGCGGTCGCCGACGATCGCCAGCACCGGATCGACCGGCATGGCGCGGCCGATCAGGAACGTGACGAGCACCAGCCCGAACAGCGTGGCGGCGATCGCGGACGCCGCCGACACCGAGGTGCGCAGCCGCAGGCCCAGCGGGCCGGTCTTGAGCGTGCTCATGATTTACGGATTCCCGAATAATGCGTGTAGGCGTCGATCGGCCCGATCGACAGGCCCGTCACGCCGGCGCGCGCC
>NZ_BAAILN010000135.1:0-430 GCF_054589155.1 Burkholderia sp. 3C | reverse complement strand
GCCGACTGCGTGGCCCCGTTGGCGATCACGGTAGGCGCCAGCGAGTAAGGCACGCCCAGTTCTTCCAGCACGATATGGACAGCAAGGGAACAGGCACCGGGCGAATAGTAGAGCCGATAAGTCATGAGTGGTGAATCACCTAACGCGTCAAAAAAGGTCGTTTCACCACCACCACGATGCAGGCGACGACCAATCGCCCGACGTCTTAAAAGCAGGGGCGATCTGTCATACCAGCCAATAGCGTCGAATTACTTCGCCGCCACGCCCGTGTCGTAATCGAACTCGATACGGATACCGCCCGGCTCATAAACCATCGCATGGCGCTTGGTGCCCTTACCAAGCTGCTCGGGCGAAAATTCCACTCGCGCGCCCGGCCATTCGGACACCCGCTCGAACACCGTATTCAGTACTTCCTCGCTGGCGACGCGCA
>NZ_BAAILN010000134.1:198706-224696 GCF_054589155.1 Burkholderia sp. 3C | reverse complement strand
CGTGCGCGGGCGACACCGCCGCGCACGTCGAACCGGCCGCACCGCTCACGGGCGGCCGTCAATGGAGCGGAGACAAATCATGGCAAGCGTGCTTCTGCGCAATATCGGCAAGCGCTACGACGAGAACGAAGTGCTGAGCAATGTGAACCTCGACATCGCCGATGGCGAGTTCGTGGTGTTCGTCGGCCCGAGCGGCTGCGGCAAGTCCACGCTGATGCGGATGATCGCGGGGCTGGAGGATATTTCCGGCGGCGACCTGATGATCGACGGCGTGCGCGTGAACGAGATGCCCAGCGCCAAGCGCGGCATCGCGATGGTGTTCCAGTCCTACGCGCTCTATCCGCACATGACGCTGTACGACAACATGGCGTTCGGCCTGAAGCTGGCCGGCGCGAAGAAGCCCGAGATCGATGCGGCCGTGCGCAACGCGGCGAAGATCCTGCACATCGATCACCTGCTGGAGCGCAAGCCCAAGCAACTGTCGGGCGGCCAGCGCCAGCGCGTCGCGATCGGCCGCGCGATCACGCGCAAGCCGAAGGTGTTCCTGTTCGACGAACCGCTGTCGAACCTCGATGCCGCGCTGCGCGTGAAGATGCGCCTCGAATTCGCGCGCCTGCACGACGAGCTGAAGACCACCATGATCTACGTGACTCACGATCAGGTCGAGGCGATGACGCTGGCCGACAAGATCGTGGTGCTGTCGGGCGGCAACGTGCAGCAGGTCGGCAGCCCGAACACGCTGTATCACGCGCCGGCCAACCGCTTCGTGGCGGGCTTCATCGGCTCGCCGAAGATGAACTTCCTCGAAGGCGTGGCGCAGGCCGTGTCGGCCGACGAAGTGACGGTGCGCTTCGAATCGGGCGAGACGCAGCGCGCGGCGGTGCGCACCGGCACGCTGAAGACGGGCGACAAGGTCACGGTCGGCATTCGCCCCGAGCATCTGCAGGTCGGCGTGGCCGAGGGCGCGGGCGTGGCGGTCAAGACCATGGCCGTGGAGTCGCTCGGCGATTCGGCCTACCTGTATGCCGAATCGGCGGTCGCGCCGGACGGCATGATCGCGCGCATTCCGCCGCTCGAAACGCATCGTCCGGGCACGATCCTGCGCGTGCAGACCGCGCCCGAGCATTGCCATCTGTTCGACGCGCAAGGGCTGGCGTTCGAGCGCTGTTCGCCGCACGCGAAGGCCGCGTAATACTCGGTGAGTGGCGAGGCCGGGGTTCCGGTGCCGTCATGCCAACGACAGGGCCGCGCGAGGGTTGCGCGGCCCTGTCGTTGGTGCGGCCTGTTGGGCGTGGCGGTGGGCGTGGGCATGAGCGAGCGCGCATGAAAAAACGGCGGCCACGTCGATGACGTGTGCCGCCGTTCTCGTCAGTGCCGCCGGTGCTTCGAACCGGCCGTGGCCGCCATCGGCCCGCTTCAGTCCGCCAGCGCCGCGCGCGCGCAGCTTTCGTCGGTCACGATGCCCGACAGCCAGCCGCCGCGCAGCGCGGCCAGCACCGCCGCCTGCTTGCGCGGGCCGCCCGCGAAACCGATGGTCGGCCGGCGCGGCGGCGCGTCGAGCGGCACGCTCGTCACGCGCGCGGTGGACGGCGTGATGACGCGCGCGCCGCGCGCATCCATCGGCAGCCCGACCATCTCGGCCACCGAGCCGTATTCCATCATCTCGTTCAGCTCGTCGGCCGTGATGAAGCCGTCGACGTGCAGCGGACAATCGACGCCCACGTTGCCGATCCCGACGAAGGCCACGTCGGCGTCGGCCGTCAGTTGCTCGACGATCCGGTACAGCCGGTGATTGCACCACTGCGCGCGCTCGGCCTCGTTGTCGGCGATCAGCGGCGCGGGCAGCAGGAAGTGCTTGCCGCCGGTCTTCTCGGAGATGTGCTGGGCGACGTCGTACGGGTTCGACGAGCCGTCCTGCGCGATCGCGCCGACCATCGACACGAGCCGGTGCTGCGGCCGCTCGATCTGCGCGATCTGCGCCACGGCCGCCTTCAGCGTACGGCCGCTGCTGACCGCGATCACCATCGGCCGTTCCTCGTTGATGTAGCGCTCCATGACCTGCGCGCCGGCCACGGCCAGCTTGCGGTCGATCGAATCGGGCGTGTCGGCGTCGATCGGCACCACCTCGCAGAGCGACAGGCCGTAGCGCTTCGACAATTGTGCGGCCAGATCGAGGCAATCGGCCACGCGGTGATCGACGCGCACGCGGATCAGGTTCTTCTCAACCGCGAACGCCACCAGCCGCTGCGCGACCGGCCGCGACACCTGCAACTTCTCGGCGATCTCGTTCTGCGTGTCGCCGGCCACGTAGTAGAGCCAGGCGGCACGCGTGGCGAGATCGAGTTTTTCGGATGACTTGGACACGGTGCGAGGTCGCTCGGAACGGGGGCGGGCGGAAAAGGTAGCGATCCTATCGCAATCGGCGTCAGGCGAGACGCGGGCGCGACGGTTCGAACAGCGGCCGGACGTGGCGGTACAGCGCGCGATAGGTCTCGAGCCGCTCGCGCAGCCGCGCGTGGCGGGCCGCATCGGGGGCGTACTCGGCCGACAGTGGCGGCTTGGTCAGCACTTGCGACGGATCGCCGCCGTCCGCCAGCCAGCCCAGCCGCGCCGCGCCGAGCGCCGCGCCGGTCGCACCGCCGCCGAGCTGGTGGGTGCGCACGTCGAGCGCGTCGGCCACCAGTTGCGCCCAGTACGCGCTGCGTGCGCCGCCGCCGATCAGCGCCAGCGAGCCGGTTTCGGAGCCGGCCGCCACCAGCGCGTCGTGGCCGTCGGCGATCGCCAGCGTCACACCTTCGAGCACCGCGTAGCCGAGCCGCGCGCGGTCGGTGCCGTGCGTCATGCCGTAGAACACGCCCTGTGCGTACGGATCGTTGTGCGGCGTGCGCTCGCCCGACAGGTAGGGCAGGAAGATCGGCGCGTCGGCCAGTTCGGCCGGATCGAGCGCGGCCACCTCGGCGATCAGCGTGGGCTCGTCGGTCGAGGTCAGCTTGCAGACCCAGCGCAGGCAACTGGCGGCCGACAGCACCACGCTCATCTGTTGCCAGCGGTTCGGGATCGCGTGGCAGAACGCGTGCACGGCCCGTTCGGGATAGGGCATGAAGCGGTCGCCGACGATGCTGAGCACGCCCGAGGTGCCGAGCGAGACGAAGCCGTCGCCGGGCTGGGTCGCACCGATGCCGAGCGCGCTGGTGGCGTTGTCGCCGCCGCCGCCCGCCACCACGATGCCGTCCTTCAAACCCAGTTCGCGCGCCACCTCGCCGCGCAGCGTGCCCGACGGCGCGTTGCCCTCGATCACGCGCGGCATCTGATCGCGCGTCATGCCCCCGGCCTCCAGCAGCGTGTCGGACCAGTCGCGGCGCGCCACGTCGAGCCACAGCGTGCCGGCCGCGTCCGACGGGTCGGACACGCGGTTGCCGGTCAGCCGCAGCCGCAGGTAATCCTTCGGCAGCAGCACGCAGGCGATGCGGCGGAACACGTCCGGTTCGTGACGGGCCACCCACATCAGCTTCGGCGCCGTGAAACCGGGCATCGCGAGGTTGCCGGCGAGCCGGTGCAGGTCGGGCGCGCGTTCGGTCAGCGCGGTGCATTCCTCGTCGCTGCGCATGTCGTTCCACAGGATCGCGGGCCGCAGCACGCGATCCTCGCGATCGAGCAGCACCGCGCCGTGCATTTGGCCCGACAGGCCGATGCCGCGCACCTGCGCGTACTCGGATGGGTGACGCTCGCGCAGCGCGGCCAGCGCCGCGCAGGTGCCGGCCCACCAATCCTCGGGCTGTTGCTCGGCCCAGCGCGGATGCGCGCGCGTGACGGTAAACGGCGTACCCGCCGTGCCGACGACGGTGCCGTCGGGGGAAAGCAGCAGCACCTTGACTTCCGAGGTGCCGAGATCGATGCCGAGATACATGATGGGCGGAAGCAGTCCGTCGTCAGAGAGTCGCTACTGTAGCCGCGCGCCGTGGCCGGTGCCAATGCCGGATGACCCGGACACGGCGCCGGCCGCCGGGGCTGCCCGTGCCGGTTCGGCATGCGGGCAACGGCGACGGGGCGTGGGGTAATGCGGGGTCAATGCAGGATCAGGATGCGGCGCGCCACGCGTCGACGCGCGCCAGCCCGGCGCGCAGCGCGTGCAGCAGGCGCGCGTCGCCCGCCAGCGAACCCCACAGCCCGCGATCGGCGGCCAGCGCGGCCACCGGATCGTCGGCCGCGACGATCGCGCGCGCCACGCCCGGGTCCATCACGCCGTCCTGGTATGCGTACGGCAGCAGGCCCTGTGCCCAGCGTTCGAGGAAGCGCAGGAACAGCGTGGGCAGCACGGCGGTCGACACCGGGTCGGCGCCGCGTGCGAAGCAGTCGGCGAAGGTCGGCGCGATGAAGCCGGGGATCTTCGAGAAGCCGTCGGCGGCCACGCGCTGGTTGGTGTCGAGGATGTACGGATTGCCGAAGCGCTCCAGCACCACGTCGCGGTAGCGCGCCAGATCGAGCGGGCTCGGCGTGAGCGAGGGGATCACGTCGTCGCTCACGTAGGCGTGCGCGAGCGCGCGGATCGCCGGGTCGTGGGTGCCTTCGTGGATATACGACAGGCCCGCCAGCGTGCCGGCCCAGGCGATGCAGCTGTGGGTGGCGTTGAGGATGCGGATCTTCGCTTCCTCGTACGGATGCACGTCGTCCACCATTTCCGCGCCGGCTTTTTCCCAGGCCGGGCGGCCGGCCACGAAGCGATCCTCGATCACCCACTGGATGAACGATTCGCCCATCACCGGGCAGGCGTCGTCCATGCCGGTGGCGGCCTTCACGCGCTCGGCCACGTCGGGCGTGGGGCGCGGCGTGATGCGATCGACCATCGCGCTCGGGCACGACACGTTCGCGTCGAACCAGGCCAGCAGGTCGGTCAGGCCGCGCCGTTCGAGGAATTCGCGCATGCCGGCCTCGAAGCGAGCGCCGTTGCTGCGCAGGTTGTCGCAGCTTTGCAGCGTGACCGGGCCGCCCGCGCGGGCCTGCCGTTCGGCCAGCAGCGCCGCCAGCGCACCGTAGATGGTGGTGCGCGCGCCTTGCAGGTCGGCGGCCAGATCGGGGTTGCCGGCGTCGAGCCGGTTGTGTTCGTCGAGGTAGTAGCCGCCTTCGGTCACCGTGAACGAGACGATCCGGCAGGACGGGTCCGCGCCGGCCTCGATCAGCGCGCGCAGGTCGATCGACCAGGGCAGCACGCGCGAGATCGAGCGGATCGCCTCGTAGGTGCGCTCGCCGGCCGGCGTCACGGTTTCGAGCGTGTAGACGCCCTGCTGCGCGGCCAGCGCGTCCATCGTCGCCTGCATGTCGTCGCGGATGTTGGCGACCGCGAGCGACCAGCGCTCGTGCGGTGCGGCGGCTTCGTTGACGCGGTGCAGATACCAGGCCTGATGGGCGCGGTGAAAGGACCCGGCGCCGATGTGGAGGATCACAGGCGCGGCGGTCGGCGAAGGATTCATCCGTTGTCTCCTTGTGGCCGGTCACGGCCTTGTTAAGATCATTTGCTCGCTTTGTGAACGAATGATCATGTTCGGGCCTGCGAAAGTCAAGGCGGAACGCGCGGATTTCGATGCTGCGCTGCGGCGTGAGGCGGAATGTGAAGCGGGACGTGAAGCGGGGCGGGAACGGCGAGACGGGAGAAGTGAGACGAAGGAAGCGGCGGGCGGCGCGGGCAGGGCGCCCGCGCGTTCGGGTTGCGATGCGTGCCGCGTGGGCACGCCGGTGGAGCGTTACAGCGTGGTGCGCACGTGCCACAGCTCGGGGAACAGCACCACGTCGAGCATCTTGCGCAGATACGGCGCGCCGTTGGTGCCGCCGGTGCCCTGCTTGAAGCCGATGATGCGTTCGACCGTGGTGACGTGACGGAAGCGCCACTGGCGGAACGCATCTTCCAGGTCGACCAGTTCCTCGGCCATTTCGTACAGTTGCCAGTGCGCCGACGGGTCGCGATACACCGCCAGCCAAGCCGCCTCGACCGACGTGTCGTGCTCGGTCGGCCCGCGCCAGTCGCGTTCGAGCCGCTCGGGCGCGATCGCGAAGCCGCGCCGCGCGAGCAGGCGCACCACCTCGTCGTACAGCGACGGCGCGTCGAGCGTGGCCTCGACTTCCGCGAGGATGTCGGGGCGGTGCGCGTGCGGCTTGAGCATCTGCGCGTTCTTGTTGCCGAGCAGGAATTCGAGCTGGCGATACTGGTACGACTGGAAGCCCGACGACGCCCCCAGATACGGCCGCATCGCCGAATACTCCGACGGCGTCATGGTGGCCAGCACGTTCCAGGCTTGCACCAGTTGTTCGAGGATTCGCGAGACGCGCGCCAGCATCTTGAAGGCCGGCGGCAGCGCGTCGCCGCGAATCGAATCGAGCGCGCCGCGCAATTCGTACAGCGCCAGCTTCATCCACAGCTCGCTGGTCTGATGCTGGATGATGAACAGCATCTCGTTGTGGTCGGGCGAGAGCGGGTGCTGCGCGTTGAGGATCGGCGTCAGCGACAGGTAATCGCCGTAGCTCATGGACTTCGAGAAGTCGAGCTGGGCCTCGTGCCAGCCTTCGCCGTGGGCGGCGGGCTCGGCCGGCGCGCCCGAGAACGGGCAGCGCGGCGGGGCGCCGGCCCCGGCTCCGTTCGGGGCCGATTGATCAGGATTCACGATGAAATGCTCCAGAGGGCGATAGGGTTCGATTCGGCGAGGTTCACTGGCTCAGGTCACGTCGGTGCGCGCCGCGAATTCGGGCGCCTGCCAGGCGCGCGTGACGAGCACCTCGCGCAGCGTCTCCACGGCATCCCACACGTCGACGAAGCGCGTATAGAGCGGCGTGAAGCCGAAGCGCAGGATGCGCGGCTCGCGGTAGTCGCCGATCACGCCGCGCGCGATCAGCGCGCGCATCACCTCATAGCCGTGCGGATGCTCGAAGCTGGCCTGCGAGCCGCGCCGGGCCGCCTCGCGCGGCGTGACGAGCGTCAGGTCGAGGCCGGCGCAGCGCGTTTCCACCAGCGCGATGAACGCGTCGGCCAGCGCCAGCGATTTGCGGCGGATCGCGGCCATGTTCGTTTCGTGGAAGATGTCGAGGCCGCATTCGATCATCGACATCGACACGATCGGCTGCGTGCCGCACAAAAAGCGCGAGATGCTCGCATCGGGCTGGAAGCCAGGCTCCATCGCGAACGGCGCGCGGTGGCTCCACCAGCCCGACAGCGGCTGCTCGAAGCTGGCCTGATGGCGCTTCGGCACCCACACGAAAGCCGGCGAACCGGGGCCGCCGTTCAGGTATTTGTAGGTGCAGCCCACCGCGCCGTCCGCGCCCGCGCCGTTCAGGTCCACCGGCACCGCGCCGGCCGAATGCGCGAGATCCCACAGCATCAGCGCGCCGGCCTGCTGCGCGTGGCGCGTTAGCGCGGCCATGTCGTGCATGGCGCCGCTGCGGTAGTTCACATGCGTGATCATCGCCACCGCGCAGTGTTCGTCGATGGCCGCCTCGAGCTCGGAGGCGTCGTCCACCAGGCGCAGCTCGTAGCCGCGATCGAGCTGGGCGATCAGGCCCTGCGCGATATACAGATCCGACGGGAAATTCGAGCGCTCCGAAACGATCACGCGGCGCGCCGGCGCGCGCTTCGCCTGCTCGCGCAGCATCGCGGCCAGCAGCTTGAACAGGTTGACGGAGATGGTGTCGGTGATCACCACTTCGGCGTCGGCCGCGCCGATCAGCGGCGCGAGGCGATCGCCCAGGCGGCGCGGCAGTGCGAACCAGCCCGCCGTGTTCCAACTGCGGATCAGGTCGTGGCCCCATTCGGCCTCGATCACTGCACGGGCGCGTTCGGCCGAGGCCTTCGGGCGCGCGCCGAGCGAGTTGCCGTCGAGGTAGATGGTGTCGTCGGGCAGGGCAAAGCGCTCGCGCAGCGGGGCGAGCGGATCGTCGCGGTCGAGGGCGAGCGCGTCTTCGCGGGTAGTCATGGCGTCGAATCTCATGGAATTAAGGGCGGCGGCGCGGGACGCCGGATCGGTTGGCGCGCTCAGGCCGTGCCGGGCAGCGCGCGCAATACGGCGCGCACCGGGCTGGCGTCGAGCGTGGCGAATTTCAGCGGCAGCGCGATCAACTCGTAATCGCCGGCCGGCACCGCGTCGAGCACCAGCCCTTCGAGGATCGCCATGCCGTGTGCGCGGATGCGCCCGTGCGAGGTCATCGTTTTCGATTCCTGCGGGTCGAGCGAGGGCGTATCGATGCCGACCAGCCGCACGCCGTGCGCGGCCAGCAGGTCGATCGCGGCCGGGGCGACGGCGCAGAACGCGCTGTCCCAGGCGTCTTGCGGCGCGATGGCGTAGGTGCGCAACAGCACGCGCGGCGGCGCGCCGGCCAGCGCACCGGCGAGCTGTTCAGGCGTGACGAGCGGCTTCGTGCCGCGGCAGTCGATCACGCGGCACGGGCCGAGATAGGCGTCGAGCGATACCGCACCGATCGGCGCGCCATCGGCGTCGTAATGTAGGGGCCCATCGGCGTGGGCGCCGGTGTGCGGCGACAGCGTCAGCCGCGCGACATTGACCGGCGAGCCGGCCTCGATGCGCCAGACGCGCTCGACCGACACCGGCGTGTCGCCCGGCCAGACAGGCGTGGCGGGAGAAAGGGAGGGGGAAATGTCCCAGAGCGTGTCCATCGTCGTTGAGCAAGTTCCGATCCGTCGAATGATAAGCAAACGACATTGAAAGGTGCTTGCGAAATAAACATGGACATTCCGCAAATATCGCAGATAATTTGAACGATAGCCAAAACGGGGACCAGAAATGCATGCAATCTCGCTCGACGCTACCGATTGCCGTATTCTCGCCGTATTGCAGCAGGAGGGCCGGATCAGCAACCTCGATCTGGCCGAGCGCATCTCGCTGTCGCCATCCGCCTGCCTGAGGCGAATGCGGCTGCTGGAGGAGCAGGGCGTGATCGAATGCTATCGCGCCTGCCTGAGCCGTGAAAAATTGGGGTTTGAACTGGAAGCGTTCGTGCAGGTGTCGATGCGCAACGACCAGGAGCAATGGCACGAGCGCTTCGCCGAGGCGATCAAGGCCTGGCCGGAGGTGGCGTCGGCGTTCGTGGTGACGGGCGAAACGCATTACTTGCTGCGCGTGCTGGCCCACAACCTGAAGCACTACTCCGATTTCGTGCTGAACCAGCTCTACAAGGCACCGGGCGTGATGGACATCCGCTCGAACATCGTCTTGCAGACGCTCAAGGACGAGGCGGGGCCGCCCGTCTCGCTGGCGCGCACGGGTGCGCTCAAAGCCGAGTGAGGTCGTGGAACGCGCCGCCGTGGAACACCAGCGGCGCGAGCGAGCCGGCATCGGGATGCAGGCCGCAGCGTTCGACCTCGCCCACGAAGATCACGTGGTCGCCTTCGTCGTAGCGGCTGCGGTTATGGCATTCGAACCAGGCCAGCGCGCCGTCGAGCACCGGCATGCCCGACTGGCCGGCCTCGTGCGACACCCCTTCGAAGCGGTCGCCCTTGGCGGTCGCGAAGCGCTTGCACAAGTCGAGCTGCGACGCCGCCAGCACATTGATCACATAATGGCTGTTGCCGCGAAACACCGGCAGCGACGCCGAGCGCGTGGCCAGGCTCCACAGCACGAGGGGCGGATCGAGCGATACCGAATTGAACGAACTGGCGGTCATGCCGATCAACTGGCCGGACGGCGCGCGCGTGGTGATGACCGTCACGCCGGTGGCGAACTGGCCGAGCGCCTGGCGGAACGCGGCGACGTCGAAATCGGGCGGCGTGGCGCGCAGCGTCATCGCGAGACCGCCTTCGGGTAGCTGGAAAACACGAAAAGTGACGTCATCTGGAAATCCGGGAAATTGTCCCGATTTTAGCGGAATCGGTGGCCGCCCGACCCGGCGGCCCGCAACGGTCCGGTCGAACCGCGGCCGGATCTTCTGTCAGGAGCGAACATGAATCAGGCAGTGCAGGACGTCGCCATCGTCGGCGGCGGGTGTTTCTGGTGCACCGAAGCGGTGTTCCTCGATGTGGAAGGCGTGCTCGCGGTGGAATCGGGCTACGCGGGCGGCCAGACGCGCAACCCGACATACCGGGCCGTGTGCGAGGGCGATACGGGCCACGCCGAGGTCGTCAAGGTGACGTTCGATCCGGCGCGCATCAGCTATCGCGAAGTCCTTGAAATCTTCTTCGCCACACACGATCCGACGCAGTTGAATCGGCAGGGCGCCGACGTCGGCACGCAATATCGTTCGATCGTATTCGCCGATTCGGACGCGCAGCGCGAGGCCGCGCTCGACGTGATCGCCACGCTGGGCCGCGAGCAGATCTTCGGTGCGCCGATCGTCACGGTGGTCGAGCCGCTCGACGGCAATTACTGGCCGGCCGAGGAATATCACCAGGATTACTTCGCGCGCAATCCGCAGCAGGGCTATTGCGCGGCCGTGATCGGCCCGAAGATCGCGAAATTCCGCCAGAAGTTCGCGCACCGGCTCAAATCGCGCGGCGTGTGAGTGTGTCCGCCCGGGCTCGGGCGGCCGGATAGACCGAAACGGCGGGGTCGATCGCGACGCCGCCGTTTTTTTGTGCGGTTGCCGTCGTGGTTGCCGCTGCCGGTCAGCCCGGCTCGGCGCGGTGCCGTTCGATCGATTCGGCGATCGCCTTCGCCAGCTCGATGCACGACAACGGCGCGGAGCCTTCGGCCTTGTTGTTGATGGTGATCAGCACCGGCTGGCCGGCCAGCACGTAGCGCGCGGCCAGCTCGGCGAGCGCCTCGCGCGTGTGCGGGTCCTCGTCGACGAGCCGATCGAACGGGTCGTACTTGGCCTTGGCCTGCTCGTATTTGAAGCCGCCGTGCAGGCTCCAGCGCACCACCAGCGGCCCGGGCGTGTCGCCGTCGAGCAGCGCCAGCGCCGCGGCTTGCCGTAGCGGGTCGGGCATCCGCGCATGGAGGCCGACGCAATAGCGCACGCCCGAGGCGGCCAGCGCGCGGATGAAGCGCGGCGTGAGCAGGATCGAATCGCGGATCTCGATCGCGTAGCGCGGGCTGTCCGGCTCGGCCGGCAGCGGCGGCAGCGCCGCGAAGAACGCGGCCAGCCGCTCGATCAGGCCGGCCGGATCGGCCAGCAGCGCGTCGGGCAGCGGCGAGAACTGGAACACCAGCGCGCCGGCCTTGCGGCCGAGGCCGTCGAGGCACGGCCGCACGAATTCGTCGATGGCGATGCGCGTGTCGAGGAACGCCGGGTTCGGGCCGGCGGGCTCGCCGCGCGAGCCGCGCACCACGGCGTCGGTCACCGAGGCGGGCGCCTTCACGACGAAGCGGAAATCGTCGGGCACCTGCTGCGCGTAGCGCAGGTAGTCGGCGATCGACAGCGGCGCGTAGAACGAACGGTCGATGCTGACGCTCTTGAGCAGCGGATGCGCGCCGTAGGCGTCGAGGCCGTCGCGCGAGAGTTTTTGCGGCGAGTAGTCGTCGCCGTAGACGATGCCGTTCCAGCCCGGGAACGACCAGGTCGAGGTGCCGAGCCGCACGTTGGGCGGCAGCGCCGCCGCCGTGGCGGCCACCGCGTCGCTGATCGGGGCCGGCGTCACACCGCGCTTGCCCGAGCGGCGGGCGCGCGCGGGCTTGGCGTCGGTGGCGGGTGCGTGGGTTTCGGCGGGCAGCTCATCGTCGCCGAACAGGGAGGCCGTGGCGTCGGATGGCGTGGGTTCCGATTCGTTCTCGCGGGACGGCGCGACGCCGTCGCGAAGCGGTGCGGCAGCGGGTTCTTCAGACAAGGCGGGGGGCGACGCAACGACCAAGCGCCGCGCGCGAGCGGATGCGCCGGGGTCGGATTGACCGGCGGGTGCGGCAGGCAGCGGTTCGCCGAACAGATCGAACTGCGCGGCGTCGTCCGGCGAATCGTCCTGCTTCGTGGTTCGCGCGGTATCGCGCCGCGTGCTGCCGTCACCCATGCATCGTGGTCGTTTGCGTCAGGCTGCCTCAGCGCGGCAGCGGGTTCTCGTACATGTAGCGCCGCGACCACGGCAGCGTTTTCGCGCTGCGGCCGGCCTTGCGGCAGACGAGCTGATAGATCGACACGTCGTCGTTCTCGAAGGCATACGCGCAGCCGGCGAGATACACGCGCCAGATCCGGAACTTCTCGTCGTCGACGAGCTGGCGGGCCTGTTCGGCGTGCGCCTCGAAGTTCTCGGTCCAGATGTCGAGCGTGCGCGCATAGTGCCGACGCAGGCTTTCGACGTCAACCACTTCGAGGCCGCCGCGCTGCGCCGCTTCGAGCGCGAGGCTCACGTGCGGCAGTTCGCCGTCCGGGAACACGTAGCGGTCGATGAATTCGCCGCCGCCGAGCGAGGTTTCGCCGCTGTCGGCGTCCGACGAGGTGATGCCGTGGTTCATCGCCACGCCGTCGTCGGCCAGCAGCTCGCGCACCTTGGTGAAGTAGCCCGGCAGGTTCTTGCGGCCGACGTGCTCGAACATGCCGACGCTCGTGATCCGGTCGAACTGGCCTTCGACGTCGCGGTAATCCTGCAGGCGGATCTCGATCTGGTTCTCGAGGCCGGCCTGACGCACGCGTTCGGTGGCCAGGTCGAACTGGTTCTGCGAGAGCGTGACGCCCACGCAGTGCGCGCCGAACTTCTGCGCGGCGCGCAGCACCAGCGCGCCCCAGCCGCAGCCGATGTCGAGCAGGCGCTGGCCCGGCTGGAGCTGGATCTTGGTCAGGATGTGATCGATCTTCTTGAGCTGCGCGGTGGCCAGATCCTCGTCGCCGTTCTCGAAGTAGGCGCACGAATACAGCATGTTCTCGTCGAGCCAGAGCTTGTAGAAATCGTTCGAGACGTCGTAGTGATACTGGATCGCCTTCTTGTCCGAGTTCTTCGTGTGCGTGAAGTAACGCGTGACGCGCGCCAGCTTGCTCGCATTGGTGACGGTGCTGCGCGCGAGCGAGTAGCCGATGTCGATGACGTCGGGCAGGCGGCCCTCGATGTCGATCTTGCCCTTGACGTACGCCTCGCCGAGATTGTCGAGGCTCGGGTCGAGCAGCAGCGGCAGCGCCGATGCGTGATTGACCTTCAGCGTCACGGCCGGCGCGCTGAAGCTGCCGAAATCGTGTTGATCGCCATTCCAGAGCACCAGCCGCGCCGGAATATTGGCTTTTTCTCGTACTTCGTCTGCCCACTGTGCCAGCTTCTTTTCCCAGAACATAAGAATTCTCCGTTGTCTGTTGAAACGAATACAGCCAAGCCATCTTTTCGGTCCGCCGCGTCGAGGCGGCGGGCCGTCATGCAAATCCGAGATACGAGAGGGCGCTGCGGGGGTGACTCGCGGCGCGCGTGGCGTTACGGCGAGAGGCGCTCGATCGTCCACGGCGTATGGGACGCCGCGTCGCGCGTGTAGCGCAGCCGATCGTGCAGCCGTGAGGGCCGGCCCTGCCAGAATTCGATGGCGTCCGGCACGAGCCGGTAACCGCCCCAGTGCGGCGGACGCGGCGGATGCTCGCCATAGCGTTCGCTGAATTCGCGTTCGCGCGCTTCGAGCACGCCGCGGTTCGCGATGACCGCGCTTTGTTCCGAGGCCCAGGCGCCGATGCGCGAGCCGGCCGGACGCGACGCGAAATAGGCGTCGCTCTGTGCCGCGCTGGTTTTTTCGATGCGGCCTTCGATGCGCACTTGGCGCTCGAGCTCGATCCAGTAGAACAGCAGTGCGGCGTTCGGGTTGTGCGCGAGCTCGCGGCCCTTGCGGCTTTCATAGTTGGTGAAGAACACGAAGCCGTGTTCGTCCACGCCCTTGATCAACACGATGCGCGCGGACGGCCGGCCTTCGGCGTTCACGGTGGCGAGCGTCATGGTGTTCGGTTCGGGCAGTTGCGCGTCGAGCGCTTCGTTGAACCACTTCTCGAATTGCCGGACGGGATCGGGCGCGACGTCGGCTTCGTCGAGCGAGGCGCGCGAATAGTTGATGCGGAGGTCGGCAAGAGTGGACATTTTTTTCTGCGAACGCTTCAATCTGAGGCGAGTATAGCCAAGGAAACAAATTCCTGCGTTGGCGTGCCGCGCCCGGTCGGCATGGCGTCGATCAGGCAAAATAAGCGCTTTCGCGGCTGTTCCGCTTTCATTTCGCTTACCTAACGTATGTCTCGTATCGACGCCGTCACCACGCAGGACGATCTTACTCCGAGCCCGCCAAATCAGCTTGGCGACGCCGACCGCGCGCGGCGCTTCGGCGGCGTCGGCCGGCTTTACGGCCCGGCCGCGCTGGCGGCCTTCGAGCACGCGCACGTGGCCGTGATCGGCATCGGCGGGGTGGGCTCGTGGGCAGCCGAGGCGCTCGCACGCAGCGCGATCGGGCGGCTCACGCTGATCGATCTCGACAACATCGCCGAAAGCAACACCAACCGCCAGATCCACGCGCTCGACGGCAACTACGGCAAGGCCAAGGTCGACGCGATGGCCGAGCGCATCGCGCTGATCGATCCGGCCTGCCGGGTCGATCGCATCGAGGAGTTCGCCGAGCCCGACAACTTCGAGGCACTGCTCGGCGGCGGCTTCGATTTCGTGATCGACGCCATCGACAGCGTGCGCACCAAGGTCGCGCTGATCGCGTGGTGCGTCGCGCGCGGCCAGCCGCTCGTGACGGTGGGGGGCGCGGGCGGCCAGTTGGACCCGACGCGCATTCGCATCGACGACCTGGCGCTGACCATTCAGGACCCCCTGCTGTCGAAGGTGCGCGCGCAACTACGCAAGCAGCACGGCTTTCCGCGCGGGCCGAAGGCGAAGTTCAAGGTCAGCGCCGTGTATTCGGACGAGCCGCTGATCTACCCCGAAGCCGCCGCCGGCGAGATCGACGAGGATGGCGCGGCGGACGTGGCGCAGGCCGGGCCGGCCGGGCTGAACTGCGCGGGTTTCGGTTCGAGCGTGTGCGTGACGGCCCCCTTCGGGTTCGCGGCCGCCGCGCATGTGTTGAGGGCGATCGCTGCGCGCGCGTGACGCATGACGTGATGCGGCCTGGCTGCGAGGCGACTTCGAAGGCAATTTGAAAGCATGTCAACGGCTTCGCGCGAAACCAGGGAATTTGCCGCTCAGATCTGACTATTTCGTGTTTTCGAGGCTGTTTTCTGCCGATTTTTCAATTCTTTGATATTTTGCAGCCCAAAACGAAACGGGCGCGAGCCCTTGCGGCCCGCGCCCGTTTTTTCATCGCCGGATGGCGGCGATGCGTGCCGCGATCAATACAGCGCGGCGCTGAGCTTGCGGCGCCATGCCGCGATCAGGTTCGGCTGGTCGGACGCGAGTTCGAACACCGACACCATCGTCTTGCGGCCCACGTCGTCCTTGAACGCGCGGTCGCGCTGGACGATTTCGAGCAGTTGTTCGAGCGCGCCTTCGTACAGGCGGTGCGCGATCAGCATCTGCGCCAGATCGAAGCGCGCTTCCAGGTCGCCCGCGTCGGCGGCGATGCGGGCCTCGAGCGCGTCGGTGGGCGGCAGCTCGACCGCCGCGTCGATCGCCTCGAAGCGCGTCATGATTGCCTGGTAGCGCGGATCGACGCCGTTCACGGTTTGCGGCGAGAGCCGGGTGGCCTCGTCGCGCGCGGCTTCGACGCGGTTCACGGCCAGCAGCAGTTCGATCAGGTCGAGGCGGATGTCGTCGTCGCCCGGGTTCAGCGCGAGGGCCGCCTGCAGATGCCGGGCGGCATCTTCATAGCGTTCCTCGGCGATGGCGACCTGCGCGGCGTGGCGTTCGGCTTCCTCGGCCGACGGCAGCAGCCGGTCGATGAATTCGCGCAACTGGCCTTCCGGCAGCACGCCCACGAATTGATCGACGGCGCGACCTTCGGCGAACGCGATCACGTGCGGGATGCTGCGCGTCTGGAAGTGCGCGGCCAGCTCCGGGTTCTCGTCGACGTTGACCTTGACGAGCTTCCAGCGCCCGGCGTAATCGGCTTCGAGCCGTTCGAGCATCGGGCCGAGCGTCTTGCACGGACCGCACCAGGGCGCCCAGAAATCGACGAGTACCGGTGCGTCGAGCGATGCTTCGATGACGTCGCGTTCGAAGGTGGCGAGCGTGGTGTCCATGAGGTCCTCGTGAGTCGGAAAGATCGTGTAGTTGGGGCCGAAACCCCGCGTTTCAATGTTGCGGCTTGCGTTCGGGCAGCGGGATCCAGTCCGTCTCGCCGGGCACCGTGCCCATCTTCTGGGCGGTCCAGTCGAGCTTGGCCTGCTCGATCGCCTCGCGCGTGCTGGCCACGAAATTCCATTCGATGAAGCGTTCGCCGGCCAGCTTCGCGCCGCCGAGCAGCATCACGCGTGCGGCGCCCCGGCTCGCCAGCGCGACCGTTGCGCCCGGCGTCAGCACCGCCATGGTGGCGGCGTCGAGCGGCGTGCCGTCGATCGTCAGGTCGCCGTCGACCAGGTAGACGCCGCGTTCCTCGTGATCGGCGTCGAGCGTAAGCGTCGCGCCGGCCGCGAATTCGGCGGCCACGTACAGCGTGCGCGAGAACGTGGTGGCCGGCGAGCGCAGGCCGAACGCGTCGCCGACGATCACCGTCAGCGCCACGCCGTCGCGCGTCAGCTTCGGCAGCGAGGCGGCCGGATGATGCTCGAACGAGGGCTCGGTGGTTTCGTGCTCGACGGGCAGCGCCACCCAGGTCTGGATGCCGTGGATCGTCTGGCCGCGCTGGCGGACGTCCTCGGGCGTGCGCTCCGAGTGCACGATGCCGCGCCCGGCCGTCATCCAGTTGACGTCGCCGGGCACGATGGTCTGCAGCGAGCCGAGGCTGTCGCGATGCAGGATCGCGCCGTCGAACAGGTAGGTGACGGTGGCCAGGCCGATATGCGGATGCGGGCGCACGTCGAGGCCGCTGCCGGGCGGCAGCTCGGCCGGCCCCATGTGGTCGAAGAAGATGAACGGGCCGACGAGGCGTGCGGCCATCGCGGGCAGCGTGCGGCGCACCTGCAGGTTGCCGATGTCGCGCACGTGAGGCTTCAGGACCGCTTTGATCGATTCGCTCATGGTCGGAATGGGACGCGGGGTGGGGAGGCTGCCCATTGTATCGGGCCTCGGCGACGTTCGCGCGTTGCGGCGGCGGCCGGTAGACTGCTGCCTTTGCGCATGCAATCACGGAGGAAACGTCGCGATGATGGCCATGAAGGATCTGTTGCTGGCGCTGGTGGTGATCGTCGCCTGGGGCGTCAACTTCGTCGTGATCAAGATGGGGCTGCACGGCGTGCCGCCGATGCTGCTCGGCGCGCTGCGCTTCACGCTGGCGGCGGTGCCGGCGGTGTTGTTCGTGCCGCGTCCGCGCATCGCCTGGCGCATGCTGCTGCTGTACGGCGGCACGATCCTGCTCGGGCAATTCGTTTTCCTGTTTACCGCGATGTATGTCGGCATGCCGGCCGGGGTGGCCTCGCTCGTGCTGCAGTCGCAGGCGTTCTTCACGCTCGGCTTCGCGCGCGTGTTCCTCGGCGAGCGCGTGCGCGCCTGGAACCTGATCGGCCTCGTGATCGCGGCGGCCGGCCTGGCCGCGATCGCGGCGCAAAGCGGCGGCGCGATGACGCTGGCCGGCTTCGCGCTGACGATCTGCGCCGGCGTGTGCTGGGCGCTCGGCAACGTCGTCACCAAGAAGATCGGGCCGGTCGAACTGGTGCCGCTGGTGGTGTGGGGCAGCCTGGTGCCGCCGATTCCGTTCTTCGCGGCGTCGCTGGCCTTCGAGGGGCCGGCGCGCATCGAGACGGCGCTGGCCTCGATCTCGGGCGCGTCGATCTTCGCGATCGTCTATCTGGCCTTCGTCGCCACGCTGCTCGGCTATGGCATCTGGGGCCGGCTGCTCGGGCGCTATCCGGCCGGGCAGGTCGCGCCGTTCTCGCTGCTGGTGCCGGTGATCGGCATCGCGTCGTCGGCGTTCTTTCTCGGCGAGCAGATGAGCACGGCCGAATTCGCCGGTGCGGCGCTGGTGATGGCCGGGCTCGTGATCAACGTGTTCGGCGGGCGCTGGATGCGGCGCGTGGCGTGAGGTGCACGGCGCGCCAATGAACAACGCCTCGCGCGAAGGCGAGGCGTTTTGTGGGGGCTGCGGCCCGACCGATGGCCGCCGATGGCCGAAACTCAGGCCATCCGGTTCTTGGCCAGCGGCGGGTTGGCCGCGAAATAGCGCTTGATGCCGCGGAAGATCGCGTCGGCCATCTGCTCGCGATAGGCGTCGTCGTTCAGGCGGCGCTCTTCGTCGGGATTACTGATGAACGCCGTTTCCACCAGGATCGACGGAATGTCGGGCGCCTTCAGCACGGCGAAGCCGGCCTGTTCGACCGAGCCCTTGTGCAGCTTGTTGATGCCGCCCACCTCGCGCAGCACGAAGTTGCCGTAACGCAGCGAATCGCGGATCTGCGCCGTGGTCGACATGTCGAACAGCGCGCGGTTGACCGACACGTCCTGCGTCTTCACGTTGATCCCGCCGATGTTGTCCGACGAATTTTCCTTGTTCGCCATCCAGCGTGCGGCCGCGCTCGTCGCGCCGTGATCGGACAGCGCGAACACCGACGAGCCGTGCGCCTCCGGCGTGGTGAACGCATCGGCATGGATCGACACGAACAGATCCGCGCCCACGCGCCGCGCCTTCTGCACGCGCACGTTCAGCGGGACGAAGAAATCGTTGTCGCGCGTCATCATCGCGCGCATGTTCGGCGCGCCGTCGATCTTCGCGCGCAGCTTCTTGGCGATGTCGAGCGCGACGTGCTTCTCGTAGGTGCCGCCGCCGCCGATCGCGCCCGGATCTTCGCCGCCGTGGCCCGGATCAATCGCCACCGTCAGCAGGCGCACCGTGCCGTTCTTGCCGCTTTTCGGCGTGGTGAACGCATAGGTGTCGGGGATGCCGTCGTCGTCATCGTCCTTCTTCGCCACCACCGGCGGCGGCTTGATCGCGGGCCTGGCGGGCGAGGTGGGGGTGGCCGGTGACGCGGCCTGCGGCGTGTTCTGCGCGAACTGCTGGAAGAACGCGTCGCTGTTGTCGTGCGCGCCGGGCGGCGGCGTGCCGGGGCCGTTCAGCGCGGCCTGCGGCGGTTGCGCCTGTTGGGCCTGCTGGGTGCGCACGTCGTCGTTGAGCTGGCGTTCCTTGTGCTCGGTCTGCGTGATCAGGTCCGACAGCAGATCGGGCGCGACCGCCGGATACAGGTCGAACACCAGCCGGTAGCGATAGGTGCCGACCGGCGGCAGCGTGAACATCTGCGGCTTCACCGAACCTTTCAGATCGAACACCATGCGCACCACATGCGGCTGGTACTGGCCGACGCGCACGGATTGGATCTGCGGATCGTTCGGCGCGATCTTCGACACCAGGTCGCGCAGCGCCTGGTCGAGATCGAGGCCGTCGAGATCGACGACCAGCCGATCCGGGCCTTGCAGCAGTTGCTGCGCCGCCTGCAGCGGCTGATCGGATTCGATCGTCACGCGCGTGTAATCGCGCGCGGGCCAGACCCGCACGCCGAGCACCGACGAGGCGAGTGCCATGCGCGGCGCGACCAGCCCGAGCACGAGCGTCGACGCGCCGGCAACCAGCACCTTGCGGCGGCGCCAGTTGTGGGTGGTGGTGGCGGCCGACTCGATCGAGCGGAACGGTTTGATCAACATCTTTCGAGACATGCGTTTCCTGAAACACTGTAGGCCCGCGCCACGAGACGGCGGCCTTCGCCGTCGACATCGAGCGCGAACACGAGATCCGGCACGCCGAGCAGCGTACCTGCCTGCTGCGGCCATTCGACCAGGCAAATCGCACCGGCGTTGAAATATTCGCGAAAGCCTGCGTCCGCCCATTCGGCCGGATCACTGAATCGATAGAGATCGAAGTGATGCACCGCGAGTTCCCCATCTTCGCGCGGCAGGGCATACGGTTCGACGAGCGTGTAGGTCGGGCTCTTCACGCGGCCGGCGTGGCCGAGGCCGCGAAGCACGGCGCGCACCAGGGTGGTCTTGCCCGCGCCGAGATCGCCGACGAGCTGGATTTGCAGGCCGGAGAAGCTCGGTTGCGTGCGCACCGCGTCGATCGCGTGCGCGAAACGCGTGCCGAACGCGGCGGTCGCGGCCTCGTCGGGCAGCGCGAAGACGCGCTCGGCGAGCGGGGCGGACGCGACGATCGCGGCGATCGGATGGCTGGGCTGCGCGGGCATTCTCGTAAAATAGCGCGATGAACCGTAAACCGGAACTCGACGTGATGGACGCACCCTCGACGCAAGCCGAGGGCGCTGCGTCGCGCCGCCTCGACGATGCCGCGCTGGATGCGCTCGCATCGCGCATCAAGGACTGGGGGCGCGAACTGGGTTTCGGGGCGATCGGTATCAGCGATATCGACCTCTCGGATGCCGAGGCGGGGCTTGCCGCGTGGCTGGAAGCCGGTTGCCACGGCGAAATGGATTATATGGCGAAACACGGCATGAAACGCGCGCGGCCGGCCGAACTTGTGGCCGGTACACGACGTGTGATTTCGGCCCGTCTCGCCTATCTGCCGGCCGACACGGTGGCGGCCGGCGCGGCCTCCGACGCGGGCGGCTGGCGGGCGCACGAGCATGCGCGGCTCGACGATCCGGCCGCCGCCGTGGTGTCGATCTATGCGCGCGGCCGCGATTATCACAAGGTACTGCGCAACCGCTTGCAGACGCTGGCCGATCGCATCGAGGCCGAGATCGGCCCGTTCGGCTATCGCGTGTTCACCGATTCGGCGCCGGTGCTCGAAGTCGAACTCGCGCAGAAGGCCGGCACCGGCTGGCGCGGCAAGCACACCCTGCTGTTGCAGCGCGACGCCGGCTCGCTGTTCTTTCTCGGTGAAATCTTCGTGGACGTGCCGCTGCCCACCGACGCGCAAACCCACCCCGATGCCGCGCCCGAAACGCCGGGCGCGCATTGCGGCAGTTGCACGCGCTGCCTCGACGCCTGCCCGACCGGCGCGATCACCGAGCCGTATCGCGTCGATGCGCGGCTGTGCATTTCGTATCTGACCATCGAATTGAAAGGCAGCATCCCCGAGCCGCTGCGCCCGCTGATCGGCAATCGCGTGTATGGCTGCGACGACTGCCAGCTCGTGTGCCCGTGGAACAAGTTCGCGCAGGCCGCGCCGGTCGCCGATTTCGATGTGCGGCACGGGCTCGATCGCGCCTCGCTGACCGAACTGTTCGCGTGGAGCGCCGCCGAATTCGACGAGCGCATGCAGGGCAGCGCGATCCGGCGCATCGGTTACGAGCGCTGGCTGCGCAATCTCGCGGTAGGGCTGGGCAATGCGCTGCGCGCGCCGGCCGGGCAGTTGCCCAGCGAAGCGCGCGCGGCGATCGTCGCGGCGCTGGCCGCGCGTGCCGACGATGCCTCGGCGCTGGTTCGCGAGCATGTCGAATGGGCGCTGCGGGCGGCCTAGGCAGCGTACAGTGACGGTTTCGGCGCGGGCGGCATCCAGGAGCGGGCCATGTTCAATGCAGTGATCGACGCGCCGTTCGGCAAGGTCGGGATTCGCACCGAGGGCGCGTGCGTGCGCGAGATCGTCTATCTGCCCGAATCGGTGCGCAGCGTCGAACCCGACAATGCGCTTGCACGGCGCGCCGCCAAGCAGATGGAACGTTATTTCGCGCGCGCGTCGGCGCGTTTCGACCTGCCGCTGGCCGAGGTCGGCTCGGCGTTCCAGCGGCGCGTCTGGCAGGCGATCGGCGAGCTGCCGCCCGGCACCGTCGCCACCTACGGACAGATCGCCCGGCGCATCGGCAGCGCGCCGCGCGCGGTCGGCCAGGCGTGCGGCGCGAACTGGTTCCCGCTCGTGATTCCATGCCATCGCGTTGTCGCGGCCGGCGGTATCGGCGGGTTCTCCAATCACGCCGGCGACGGCTACTACCTGACGGTCAAGCGCTGGCTGCTCGCGCACGAAGGGATTCAATACTGATGGCATCGATGGCGGGGAAGACGGAAGCGGGCGTGGGCGAAGCCGTGGCGGATGACGGTGGCGCGGTGGAGGCGGCCGGCGCGAAAAAGCCGCGCGCGAAGCGCAGGGCCGAAGCAGCCAAAGTGACGGGTTCAAGCCGCAAGCCGCGTGCAGGCTCGGCGTCTCGCGTTGTGCGCGCCCGGCGTGGCGCCGGTGCCGATGCAGACGGCGAGGCCGACGGTGGCGCGCAGGCGCTCGGCGGCTCGCCCGAACGCGAGGCGAGCCGTACCTCGATCGACCTGTTCTGCGATGCGCTCTGGCTCGAACACGGCCTGTCGCAAAACACGCTCGACGCCTATCGACGCGACCTGAGCCTGTTCGCGCAATGGTTGTCGGCCACGCATGGCGCGAGCGTCGATGCGGTCAACGAGGAAATGCTGACCGGCTATATCGCCGCGCGCAGCGACGGCAAGGCGGCCTCGTCGAACCGGCGGCTGTCGGTGTTCCGGCGCTACTACGGCTGGGCCTTGCGCGAGCACCGCGCGAGCGCCGATCCAACGCTGCGAATCCTGTCGGCGAAGCAGCCGGCGCGGTTCCCGTCGACGCTGTCCGAGGCGCAGGTCGAGGCGCTGCTCGGCGCGCCCGACGTGGCGACGCCGCTCGGGCTGCGCGACCGCACGATGCTCGAACTGATGTATGCGAGCGGGTTGCGCGTCAGCGAGCTCGTCACGCTGAAGACGGTCGAGGTGGGCCTCAACGAAGGCGTGGTGCGCGTGATGGGCAAGGGCGCGAAGGAGCGGCTCGTGCCGTTCGGCGAGGTGGCGCACGGCTGGATCGAGCGCTACCTGCGCGAATCGCGGCCGGCGCTGCTCGGCGCGCGGGTGGCCGATGCGCTGTTCGTGACCGCGCGCGGCTACGGCATGACGCGCCAGCAATTCTGGAACATCATCAAGCGCCACGCGGCCAGCGCCGACGTGCGCGCGCACCTTTCACCGCACACGCTGCGCCACGCATTCGCGACGCATCTGCTCAATCACGGCGCCGACCTGCGCGTCGTGCAACTGCTGCTCGGGCACAGCGATATTTCGACCACGCAGATCTACACCCACGTCGCGCGCGAGCGCCTGCGCACGCTGCACGCCGAGCATCACCCGCGCGGATGAGCACGCGGCGGCTCCCGGTCAGCCGCCCTGATAGCCGCGATGGTCGCGCAGCCGGTGCTTGAGCACCTTGCCGGTAGAGGCGGCCGGCAACGCATCCACCGGCACGATCCGCGCGGGCCGTTTGTAAGGCGCGAGCCGCGCCGCGCACCAGGCGTCGAGTTCTTCAGCGGCCAGCGCCGTGCCCGGCATCAATTCGACGAACGCGATCACTTCCTCGTTGCCCTCCACGGCCCGCCCGATCACGGCCGACTGCACGACGGCCGGGTGCGCGTTCAGCACATGCTCTACCTCGGCCGGATAGACATTGAAGCCCGAACGGATGATCAATTCCTTGCTGCGCCCGGCAATGGTCAGCGAGCCGTCGGGCGCCGCGCGCGCGAGATCGCCGGTGCGCAGCCAGCCGTCGGCCGACACGGCCGCGCGCGTGGCTTCCGGGTTGCGGTAATAACCGAGCATCACGTTCGGACCGCGCACGATCATCTCGCCGACCTCGCCGGCTGGCACGTCCTGCCCGGCGAGATCGACGAGACGCACCTCGATGCCGGGAATCGGCGTGCCGACCGAGCAATCGCTGCGCGGTGCATCGAGTGGCGTTTGCGCGACGGTGGGGCTGCTCTCGGTCATGCCGTAGCCGTTGTGCAGCGGCAGCCCATAGATGCGTTCGACGCGCGCCTTGAGATCGGCGTCGAGCGGCGAGCCGCCCGAGTAGACGAAGCGCAGGTGCGGCGCGTGCCACGGATGGCCGTGCGTGTGCAGATGCTCGAGCAGCTTGGCGTGCATGACGGGCACGCCCTGGAAGATCGTGACCTGCTCGTCGGCCAGCGCGCGGCGCACGGCTTCGGGCACGAAGCGCGGCACGAGGCGCAGCGTCGCGCCGGCGTACAGGCTGCCGAGACACACCGAGGCCAGCCCGTAGACATGCGAGACCGGCAGCACCGTATAAACGACATCCTGCGGGCCGACGCGTCGCAGCGTGCTCGACACGGCCGCCACGAACAGCAGGTTGCGGTGCGACAGCATCACGCCCTTCGGCGTGCCGGTGGTGCCGGTGGTGTAGATCAGCGCCGCGCATTGGCGCGCGCCGTCGGCCTCGACCGCTTCGGTATTGACGGTGGGATCGAGCGCGATGGCCCAGCCGCCGATGTCGGGCGCGATGGCGGCGGCCGGCTCGGCGTGATGGCGGGCGGCATGCGCGACGGCGTCGGGCGAGGTGGCGGTGACGAAGGCCAGCGCGCGCGGGCGGGCATGGGCCGCGATCGCGTCGAGCTCGGCATCCGACAGGCGGGCGTTGACGAGCAGCGCCCAGGCATCGAGCGCGGCCGTGGCGAACAGCAGGACGATCTGCGCGATGCTGTTCTCCGCCACGATCATGACACGATCGCCGCCGCTCACGCCGAGCGCACGCAATTGCGCGGCGGCCGCGTCGATCGCCGCGACCAGTTGCGCATAGGTGAGCCGGCGCGCGTCCTCGATCAGCGCCGGGTGATCGGGCGTGCGGGTGGCAATGCGGCGCGGCACGTGATCGATGCGCGCGGGCAGCGCGGCGAGCAGGGCATCGACATCGAGGCGGGCGGTGGCAGGCGAGGCGGGCGAGGTTGGCATCGTGGCTCCGGAAACAGGCCGGGCGGCATGGCCTTACATCGAGAAGGCTCCGATCGTGCCATGTGCACCGCCCTGGGGCAATCGGCCGAACGGACAATAGTGCTTCAACGCGGCCGCAATTAAAATGCGCCCATGAGCAAATCCCGACATGTATCCGAAACGCCGGCCACGCAGTGGCTGCGCCGTCATGGCGTCGCCTTCGGCGAGCACACCTACGACTATGTCGAGCACGGCGGCACCGGCGAATCGGCGCGCCAGCTTGGCGTGGACGAGCACCAGGTGGTGAAGACGCTGGTGATGGAAGACGAGCACGCCAAGCCGCTCGTGATCCTGATGCACGGCGACCGCACCGTCTCCACCAAGAGCCTCGCGCGGCAGATCGGCGCGAAGCGCGTCGAGCCGTGCAAGCCCGAGGTGGCGAACCGCCATTCCGGCTATCTGGTCGGCGGCACCTCGCCATTCGGCACGAAGAAGGCGATGCCCGTGTATGTCGAGGCGTCGGTGCTCGACCTGCCGTTGATCCTCGTCAATGGCGGCAAGCGCGGCTACCTCGTCAGCCTCGCGCCGGCGGTGCTGGTCGAGGTACTCGCGGCCAAGCCGGTGCAATGCGCGAGCGTCGATTGAGGGTTTCACCGGGAACGCCGGCCGGCGCGCTTCGGTAGAATGAGCGCCGCCGCGCAGCCGCAACCGGTGCGCGGCATGGCCGCAGCGCAACATCGAGGCGCGCCGCGCCGTCCTTTCATCATTCGTGGAAACACACCATCGTCATGCAGATTCTGATCGCTACCGTCGCTGCCTACCTGATCGGCTCGGTGTCGTTCGCCGTCGTCGTCAGCGCATTGATGGGCCTCGCCGATCCGCGCTCCTACGGCTCGAAGAACCCCGGCGCGACCAACGTGCTGCGCAGCGGCAACCGCAAGGCCGCGGTCCTCACACTGCTCGGCGACGCCTTCAAGGGCTGGCTCGCGGTGTGGCTGGTGCGTCATTTCGGCATCGGCGGCGAGATCGGCGTGGCGCTGGCCGCGATCGCCGTGTTCCTTGGCCACCTGTATCCGATCTTCTTCCGCTTCCAGGGCGGCAAGGGCGTGGCCACGGCGGCCGGCGTGCTGCTGGCCATCTCGCCCGCGCTCGGCATCGCCACGCTGCTGAGCTGGCTCGTGATCGCGTTCTGCTTTCGCTATTCGTCGCTCGCCGCGCTGGTGGCGGCCGTGTTCGCGCCGATCTTCGACGTGTACCTGTTCGGCACGCAGGGCAACCCGGTGGCCTGGGCAGTGCTGGCGATGAGCGTGCTGCTGATCTGGCGGCACCGCGCCAATATCTCGAAGCTGCTGAACGGGCAGGAAAGCCGGATCGGTGCAA
>NZ_BAAILN010000134.1:170719-198582 GCF_054589155.1 Burkholderia sp. 3C | reverse complement strand
CCCCCCCCCCCCCCCCCCCCGCCATGTGCTGCCGGGGCAGCGCTGCGATCAGTCGCGGAAGTTGTTGAAATCGAGCGGCGTGTCGGCAATTTCCTTGCGCAGCAGCGCGATCACGCTTTGCAGATCGTCGCGCTTGGTGCCCGTCACGCGCACCGAATCGCCCTGGATGCTGGCCTGCACCTTGATCTTGCTGTCCTTCACGGTGCGCACCACGCGCTTGGCCAGATCGCCCGACACGCCCTTCTTGATCGTGACCACCTGCTTGAGCTTGTCGCCGCCGATCTTCTCGACCTTGCCGTAATCGAGGAAGCGCACGTCCACGTTGCGCTTGGCCATCTTGTTGATCAGCACGTCCTTGACCTGGCCGAGCTTGAAATCGTCGTCGGCAAACAGCGTCAGTTCGTTTTCCTTGTGGTCGACGCGCGCGTCGGACCCTTTGAAGTCGAAGCGCGTCGAAATTTCCTTGTTCGACTGCTCGACTGCATTCTTCACTTCGATCATGTTCGCTTCGGAAACGACGTCGAACGATGGCATGCTGTTCTCCCTGTAAAACATCCGGGCCGCGCGATGGGTGCGCGGCCACTCGCTATAATTGCAGACCGGCTGCCATTTTACCGATGCCCCCGCGTTTTGCCCAAGGCCGCACGCCGCCTTCTTTCAGGCCGGCCGCGCCCGCCAACCCGCCTGCACCGCGCTCGTACCGCACCCGTACCGCCCATTCTCCGCCGATGTCCGATTCCGCTCTCCCGATTTCCTCCCCGTCCGCGCCCGAGTTGACGCCCGACTATTCGCTGCGCGCACACAACAGCTTCGGCTTCGACGTGCGCGCCCGTCTCGCGGCGACGATCGACACGCCGGCCGGGTTCGCGGCCGCCCTACGCGACCCGCGTGCGGCGGGGCTGCCCGTGCTGGTGCTGGGCGGCGGCAGCAACGTGGTGTTCACCGGCGATGTCGAGGCGCTGGTGCTGATCAACCGCGTGCATGGCCGCGCGCGGGTGCGCGAGGACGACGAGGGCTGGTACGTCGAGGCGGGGGGTGGCGAGAACTGGCACGAATTCGTGGCCTGGACGCTCGACGCCGGCATGCCGGGGCTCGAGAACCTGGCGCTGATTCCGGGCACGGTCGGCGCGGCGCCGATCCAGAACATCGGCGCCTACGGCATCGAGATGCGCGAGCGATTCGCGTCGCTGAAGGCGGTGGAGCTGGCCACGGGCGAGATCGTCGAATTCGACGCGGCGGCCTGTGCGTTCGGCTATCGCGACAGCGTGTTCAAGCAGGCGGCGCGCGAGCGTTTCGCGATCGTGTCGGTGTGCTTCCGCCTGCCGAAGCAGTGGCAGCCGCGCATGAACTATGCCGATGTCGAGCGCGAGTTCGCCGCGCGGGGCATCGAGGCCGCAGCCGCCACGCCGCGCGACGTGTTCGACGCCGTGGTGGCGATCCGGCGCGCCAAGCTGCCCGATCCGGCCGTGCTCGGCAATGCCGGCAGCTTTTTCAAGAACCCCGTGATCGACGCGGCGCAGTGCGCGGCGTTGCGCGAACGCGAGCCGGAGCTGGTGGCCTATGCGCAGCCCGACGGGCGCGTGAAGCTCGCGGCCGGCTGGCTGATCGACCGCTGCGGCTGGAAGGGGCGCGCGCTGGGCGCGGCGGCCGTGCACGACCGTCAGGCGCTGGTGCTGGTCAATCGCGGTGGCGCGTCGGGTGCCGACGTGCTGGCGCTGGCGCGGGCGATCCAGGCCGACGTGCGCGCGCGCTTCGGCGTCGAACTCGAAGCCGAGCCGGTTGCGATCTGAGCCCCGCTCGGCCGATTCCGCCGCGCAACCATGAAAAAAACCCGCCGAAGCGGGGTTTTTCATATCAAGCCAGCGGGGTATTGATGCCGCCGGCTCAGTGATTGAGCTTGCCGAGCAGCAGGAATTCCATCAGCGCCTTCTGCACGTGCAGACGGTTTTCGGCTTCGTCCCAGACCACGCTTTGCGGGCCGTCGATCACGCCGGCCGTCACTTCCTCGCCGCGATGCGCGGGCAGGCAGTGCATGAACAGCGCGTCGGGGTTGGCGAACGCCATCATTTCCTCGTCGACGCACCAGTCGGCGAACGCCTGCTTGCGCACTTCGTTCTCGGCTTCGAAGCCCATGCTGGTCCACACGTCGGTGGTGACCAGGTCGGCGCCTCGACAGGCTTCGTTCGGATCCTCGTACACCTCGTAGGCCGACGCGCTTTCGGCATCGACGAGCTTCATGTCGAGCGCGTAGCCCGGCGGCGTGGACAGGCGCAGCTTGAAGCCGAGGATTTGCGCGGCCTGGATCCAGGTGTACAGCATGTTGTTCGCGTCACCGACCCAGGCGACCGTCTTGCCGCGGATCGGGCCGCGCTGCTCGACGTACGTGAAGATGTCGGCGAGCACCTGGCACGGGTGGAAATCGTTGGTCAGGCCGTTGATCACCGGCACGCGCGAATTCGCGGCGAAGCGCTGGATGATCTCCTGCTCGAACGTGCGGATCATGATGATGTCGACCATGCGCGAGATCACCTGCGCCGAATCCTCCACCGGTTCGCCGCGGCCGAGCTGGGTGTCGCGCGTGCTCATGAACACCGCGTGACCGCCGAGCTGGAAGATGCCGGCTTCGAACGACAGGCGCGTGCGCGTCGAGTTCTTCTCGAAGATCATCGCCAGCGTGCGGTCGTGCAGCGGGTGGTAGGTTTCGTAGTTCTTGAATTTGCGCTTCAGGATACCCGTGCGTTCGAGCACGTACTCGTAGTCTTCCAGCGAGAAATCCTTGAACTGCAGGTAGTGACGAATGGTTTTGGCGGTCATGAAACGAAACGCGGCGGGAGGCAGCCGGCGCGGTGCGCCGTACGGCGCCCGCCGTCGGAGGTGATAACCCGATCGAGCATAAAGGATTTTCCGGGCTTTGACGAGTTGCGCCGGAGGCCGCTGCCGGCCGCCGTTGCGGGCCGTCGGGTTGTGGCCGAGGCGCGCGCAGGGGGCTTTGTGGCGCCGCAGCATGCGGCGGTGCGGTATAATTTCGCGGTTTTCCGAAGCCCGGCGGCTCTCGTTGCCGGGTGAGGGCGGCACCCGTGCGCAAGCGTGCGGATGCGTGTCCCGGCATGCTCGCGGTGGTCGTCGGGCAGCGCCGGCAACATCGCATCCCGCAGCCGGCAAGCGAAGCCAGGCCCTGCTTCCGCCGCGGCAGCATCGTGCCGTCGGCCCCTCATCTGGGACCCTTCATGGCAGAAACTCCCCCGATCGAATTTTTCATTCAAGGCATCACGACAGAAGGGAAGACGTTTCGTCCGAGCGATTGGTCGGAGCGGCTGGCCGGCGTGATGGCCCAATTCGGACCGGGCGCGAGCGGGCGCAATGCCTACATGAAGTATTCGCTGTATGTGCGTCCCACCATCGTCGGCAACGTCAAGTGCGTGATCATCGATTCGCGCTTGCGCGAGCTCGAGCCGATGGCTTTCGACTTCGTCATGAATTTCGCGCGCGACAACGATCTGGTCGTGACCGAGGCCTGCGAGCTGACGCTCCACAAGCACGACAAGGCCTGATCACCAGGTTGCCTGCCGTTCAATCGATGTGCCGGGCATTCCCGCCCCGGCTTCGCATCGAGATTCCGGTTTCCCTATCGAGATAGCCCGCTGGGCGCACCGCGTTGCGCCGCAGCCGACCCGCGTTCGTCGCAATCGAAAAAGCGCTGCCGCGGCAACGACGAAAAGCCCGCCAAGGCGGGCTTTTCGTGATCGGCAGGAAACAGGGCCGCCCGCGCGAGGCGGGCGTGCCGGAGTTACTGCGCGGCGGCCTGCAGGCCCTTGACCGCTGCCGACAGGCGGCTCTTGTGGCGAGCAGCCTTGTTCTTGTGAACGATCTTCTTGTCGGCGATCGTGTCGATCGTCTTGGTGGCGGCCTTGTACAGATCGGCAGCCTTGGCTTGATCGCCGGCGTCGATCGCCTTGCGAACGGCCTTGATGGCGGTGCGGAATTTCGAGCGCAGTGCCGAGTTGTGCGAGTTTGCCTTCGCTGCCTGACGGGCGCGCTTGCGTGCTTGTGCGGAGTTAGCCATTGACGGTTCCTTATCCTGTCCTGTTCCCAGAGCTTGGAGCCTGACGGCCAAGCGCTGCTTTTCGATCCGACCCTCGAGAGCGATTGCCCGGGGCCCAAAAAACGTAGGTTTCACCGAGGCCGGCAACGTGCTCGATGATTACGCAGCGCGAATGCAGACTCAGAAACGGCGGATTATAGCAACAAAATCAAGGCAATGACAAGCTCGACGCGCATCTGCGCTGCGGCGCCCTCGTGGCGCGTTTTTCGGCGGCGATCGGCGGTTCGCCGCGGGCGTTCCGTATAATCGGTGCCCCATGAATCTATTCCGCGCCCTGCTGACGGTCAGCGGCTTCACGTTGTTGTCGCGCGTGACCGGTCTGGCCCGTGAGACGCTGATCGCGAGAGCGTTCGGCGCCAGTCAATATACCGACGCATTCTACGTCGCGTTCCGCATTCCGAACCTGCTGCGCCGGCTGTCGGCCGAGGGCGCCTTCTCGCAGGCGTTCGTGCCGATCCTCGCCGAATTCAAGAACCAGCAGGGGCACGACGCCACCAAGGCGCTGGTCGATGCGATGTCGACGGTGCTGGCCTGGGCGCTGGCGGCGCTGTCGGTGGTGGGCGTGGTGGGCGCGTCGTGGGTGGTGTACGCGGTGGCGTCCGGCCTGCGCACCGACGGCCAGGCCTTTCCGCTTGCCGTCGCGATGACGCGGATCATGTTCCCGTACATCATCTTCATCTCGCTGACGACGCTCGCCTCGGGCGTGCTGAACACCTACAAGAACTTCTCGCTGCCGGCGTTCGCGCCGGTGCTGCTGAACGTGTCGTTCATCGGCGCGGCCGCGTTCGTCGCGCCCTATATGAAGATGCCGGTGTATGCGCTGGCGTGGGCCGTGATCGTCGGCGGCGTGCTGCAGTTCATCGTGCAGTGGCCGGGCCTCAAGCGCATCGACATGATGCCGCGCATCGGCCTGAACCCGATGCGCGCGCTGGCTCACCCGGGCGTCAAGCGCGTGCTGGTGAAAATGGTGCCGGCCACCTTCGCCGTGTCGGTCGCGCAGCTTTCGCTGATCATCAATACCAATATCGCGTCGCGGCTCGGGCAGGGCGCCGTGTCGTGGATCAACTATGCCGATCGGCTGATGGAATTTCCCACCGCGCTGCTCGGCGTGGCGCTCGGCACGATCCTGCTGCCGAGCCTGTCGAAGGCGCATATCGACGCCGACGCCACCGAATATTCGGCGCTGCTCGACTGGGGCCTGCGCGTGACGTTCCTGCTCGCCGCGCCGAGCGCGCTCGGCCTGCTGGTGTTCGCCGAGCCGCTCACGGCCACGCTGTTCAACTACGGCAAGTTCGACGCGCACACGGTGGAGATGGTGTCGCGCGCGCTGGCCGCCTACGGCATCGGCCTGGTCGGCATCATCCTGATCAAGATCCTGGCGCCGGGCTTCTACGCGAAGCAGGACATCAAGACGCCGGTCAAGATCGCGGTCGGCGTGCTGATCGTCACGCAGTTGTCGAATTATGTGTTCGTGCCGATCCTCGGTCATGCGGGTCTGACGCTGAGCATCGGGGTGGGCGCCACGCTCAATTCGCTGCTGCTGTTCCTCGGCCTGCGTCGGCGCGGCATCTACACGCCGTCGCCGGGCTGGCCGCGTTTCTTCCTGCAGTTGCTGGGCGCCTCGCTGGTGCTGGCCGGCGTCATGCATTGGTTCTCGATCAGCTTCGACTGGACCGGCCTGCGCGCCGAACCGCTCGCGCGCGTCGCGCTGACGGCCGCGTGCCTGGTTCTGTTCGCCGCTCTATATTTCGGTATGTTGTGGTTGATGGGCTTCAAATACGCGTATTTCCGCCGCCGAGCCAAATGACGAAAGCCATGACCCGCGTCCTCGATTTTTTCAGCACCCTCGTTGCCGAAGACGACAGCCTGCCGCTCGCCGAGGCGGCGCTGTCGCTTGCGCAGGACGCCTATCCCGACCTCGACATGCAGGCGGTGCAGGCCGAGCTCGACATGCTGGCCGTGCGCTTTCGCCGCCGCGTGCGTGCCGATCTCGGCGAGCGCGGCAAGGTCGACGCGCTGAACGATTTCTTCTTCCGCGAGCTGGGTTTCGCCTGCAATCACAACGATTACTACGATCCCGACAACAGCTACCTGAACATGGTGCTCAAGCGCCGGCGCGGCATTCCGATCTCGCTGGCGGTGCTGTATCTGGAACTGGCCGGGCAGCTCGGGCTGGCGGTGCGTGGCGTGTCGTTCCCGGGGCATTTCCTGTTGCGCGCGACGCTGGCCGACGGCGACGCGATGATCGACCCGACCACCGGGCGCTCGCTGTCCGAAACCGATCTGATCGAGATGCTCGAACCCTATGTCGCGCATCCCGAGGCCACCATGGCGAGCACGCTGCGCGCGCTGCTGCAGCCGGCCGCGAGCCGCGAAGTGCTGGCGCGCATGCTCAACAACCTGAAGGCGATCTATCTGCAGACCGAGCGCTGGCAACGGCTGCTGGCGGTGCAGCAGCGGCTCGTGGTGCTGCTGCCGGGGCAGCCCGACGAGCTGCGCGATCGCGGCTTCGCCTATGCCCGGCTCGATTACCTGCGCCCGGCGCTTGAGGATCTCGAAGCGTATCTCGACGAACGCCCGGAAGCGGTCGATGCGACCGTGGTCGAGGCGCAGTTGACCGAGCTGCGGCAGCGCATGCGGCGCGGCGACGAGGACTGACGCGTGAAATCCCGCGCTTTCGGCCTGCTCCGGAGAATGACCGAGGCCCGCACCTGCCGTTACCGGCGCGTGCGGGCCTCGTTGTTTTGCGATGGGTGTGGCGGGCTCGTCGTTTGCTCGGCAAGCCCGTTGGTTCGCTTTTCCGTCGCTTACTTCGGCTGCATGCGGATCGCGCCGTCGAGGCGGATCACCTCGCCGTTGAGCATCGGGTTCTCGAAGATCTGGCGCACCAGCATCGCATATTCGTCCGCTTTGCCGAGGCGCGGCGGGAACGGCACCATCGCGCCGAGCGCATCCTGCACCTCCTGCGGCATGCCGAGCAGCATCGGCGTTTCGAAGATGCCGGGCGCGATCGTCATCACGCGGATCGCATTGCGCGACAGGTCGCGCGCGAGCGGCAGCGTCATGCCGGCCACGCCGGCCTTCGAGGCGGCGTAGGCGGCCTGGCCGATCTGGCCGTCGAACGCGGCCACCGAGGCGGTATTGACGATCACGCCGCGCTCGCCATATCCGTTCGGCGCATTGGTGGCCATCGCGGCCGCGGCCAGGCGCGCCATGTTGAAGGTGCCGATCAGGTTGATCGACACCACCTTCGCGAACAGGTCGAGCGCGTGCGGGCCATCCTTGCCGACTGTTTTCGCGGCCGGCGCGATGCCGGCGCAGTTCACCAGCCCGCGCAGCGTGCCCAGTTGCGTGGCGGCCTCGACGGCGGCCTGCGCGTGATCCTCGCGCGTGACGTCGCAGGCGACGAACACGCCGCCCAGCTCGCGCGCGAGCGCCTCGCCTGCCTCGCGGTTCAGGTCGGCGAGCACGGGCTTGCCGCCCGCGGCGGCCAGCATGCGCGCGGTGCCGGCGCCAAGGCCCGAGGCGCCGCCGGTGATCAGAAAGACGTTGTCGCGTAGTTCCATCGTTGCTCCTGTTGCGTGGGTCGTGTGGATGCCGACCGATTGTACGGAAGCCGGCTTGACGGTGGCGTGAAGCGAACGCCCGTGCGCTTTCATGCGCGCAGGCGAAAAAAAACCGCCCGGGCAGGGCGGTTTCGCGTGGCGCGCGAGGCGCTTACTTCAAGGCGTCGAACGCGCGCTGACGGATTTCGTCGACGCTGCCGAGGCCCGAGATCTTGCGGTAGGCCGGCGCCTTCAGGCCGTTTTCCTCGCCGCGTTGCGCCCAGTCGCCGTAGTAGCTGATCAGCGGCTTGGTTTGCGATTCGTACACTTCGAGGCGCTTCTTGACGACGTCTTCCTTGTCGTCGTCGCGCTGGATCAGCGCTTCGCCGGTGGCGTCGTCCTTGCCTTCTTCCTTCGGCGGGTTGAACGTGACGTGATAGATGCGGCCCGATGCCGGGTGCGTGCGGCGGCCGCTGATGCGCTCGATGATTTCCGAGAACGGCACGTCGATTTCGAGCACGTAGTCGATCGCGACGCCGGCGTCCTTCATGGCGTCGGCTTGCGCCAGCGTGCGCGGGAAACCGTCGAACAGGTAACCGTTCGCGCAATCCGCTTCCTTCAGGCGTTCCTTGACGAGGCCGATGATCAGCGAATCCGGCACCAGCTTGCCTTCGTCCATGTAGCCCTTGGCCTCGACGCCGAGCGGCGTGCCGGCCTTGACGGCGGCGCGCAGCATGTCGCCCGTCGAGATTTGCGGGATGCCGAACTTTTCCTTGATGAAGGTAGCCTGAGTGCCCTTGCCGGCGCCGGGCGCGCCCAACAGGATCAAACGCATGGTGATATCTCCAAGTTTCGTGAATATGTGGCGCGAGGGGAATGGCATCGGCGCGCGGCCCGGAGGTCGGCTGCAACAGACAGGCTCCGGCCGGACTGACGGCGGCGCCGGCAGCGGGGCCGGCGCGGCTGCCGGCGGGAGAGCTGGCGAGCGCGACTCATCGTGGGCGGCGCCTGACGGCTCGCACAGTCGTCCGATTATGCCACGGCTTATTTTGCCGTCGACCGAAAAAGGGCCTGCACGCGGGCCAGGTCGGCCGGCGTATCGACGCCCGGCGCGGGCGCCGAGGCCGTCACGCGCACCGCGATGCGCTCGCCGTGCCACATCGCGCGCAGTTGTTCGAGCTGTTCGGCCTGCTCGATCGGCGCCTGCGCGAGCGACGGATAGCTGCGCAGGAAGCGCGCGCGGTAAGCATACAGCCCGATGTGCCGATACACCGGAAAGGCCGGCTCCGGCATGGTTTCGACGGCCGGCCAGTGCGGCTGGTAGGCGTCGCGCGACCACGGAATCGGCGCGCGCGAGAAATACAGGGCCACGCTTTTCGCGTCGAGCGCCACTTTCACCACGTTCGGGTTGAACACTTCGGCGGGATCGTCAATCGGATGGGCGGCGGTTGCGATTGCGCAATCGGGGTGCGATGAAAGGTGCGACGCTACGTCGCGGATTAGCGCCGGGTCGATCAGCGGCTCGTCGCCCTGTACGTTCACCACGATCGTGTCGTCCGGCAGGGCGAGCAGCGTGGCGACTTCGGCGAGCCGATCGGTGCCCGACGGATGGTCGGCGCGCGTCATCAACGCCTCGAAGCCTTCGGCCCGGGCGGCGTCGAGCACGCTTTGCGCGTCGGAGGCCACCAGCACGCGGGCCGCGCCCGCTTCACGCGCGCGTTCGGCGACGCGCACCACCATCGGCTTGCCGCCGAGGTCGGCGAGCGGCTTGTTCGGCAGGCGCGTCGAGGCCAGGCGGGCCGGGACGACGGCGATGAAGGGCGGCGGGTTGGTCATCGGAGTTCGGGCGGTGAGCAGGAGACGGAACCAGGAGGCGGAACTACCGGCGCGCTTCGCGGCGCGCGCGGCAATGGGATTCGGGCGGCTGAAACGCCGCGCCCGCCACGAGGGCGGGCGCGAGCGGCGAGGCGGGCGCCAAGGCTGCCCGCCCGCGCGTCAGTTCGCGGGGCCGGCAGGGTCGACGGGCGTGCCTTCGACGGTCTGTCGCGCTTCGTCGACCAGCATCACGGGGATGCCGTCGCGAATCGGATACGCGAGCTTGTCGGCGTGACAGATCAGTTCCTGCGCGGCGCGGTCATGCTGGAGTGGGCCTTTGCAGATAGGGCACACGATGATTTCAAGCAGGCGAGCGTCCACGGAGTTTCTCCACAACGAGAGCGATAAGGCGGGGGTCGAGCGCGGCTTCGACAGGGACAACCCACAGTCGGGCATCGCGCCAGGAAGCGCCCAATTTTACTGCATCCTTCTCGGTGATCAGGATCACATCGGCATCGTCGTGCGCGAACGGGTTCTCGGCGAAGGCGTAATGGTCCGGCAGCGCACGCGTGGCGGGCGCGAGGCCGGCCGCGCGCAGCGTGGCGAAGAAGCGCTCGGGCGCGCCGATCCCGGCCGCGGCCAGCACGCGCTCGCCCGCGAATTGCGCGAGCGGGCGTCGCCGCGACGGCGCGTCGAGATGCCAGGCGTCGCCCGGCGCGAGTTGCAGCGCGAACGTGTTGGGCCAGGGCGGCAGCGCCCGGCTGTACGGATCGTTGACGAGCGTGGCGTCGCGACGGCGCGACAGCGGCTCGCGCAGCGGGCCGGCCGGCAACAGGAAGCCGTTGCCGCCGAGCCGGTGATCGAACACCACGAGTTCGACGGTGCGCGCCATCCGGTAATGCTGGAGGCCGTCGTCGCTGATCACCACGTCCACCTCGGGATGCGCGGCGCGCAGCGCGCGGATCGCGGCGATGCGGTCGGGGCACACGCACACCGGCGCCTGGGTGCGGCGTGCGATCAGGAGCGGTTCGTCGCCGGCGCGCGAGGCCGGCGAATCGGGCGTGACCTCGGTCGGCTCGCGGATCTCGGCGCCATAGCCGCGCGACACCACGCCGGGATGGAAGCCGTTGGCGCGCAACGCGTCGACCAGCGCGATCACCGTGGGCGTCTTGCCGGTGCCGCCCACCGTCACGTTGCCGACCACCACCACCGGTACGCCCGGATCGACGCGCGCCTTCCAGCCGGCCGCGAACGCCGCGCGGCGGCCGGCGGCGATCGCGCCGAACACGGCGGCGAACGGCGTCAGCGCCCATGCGAGCGGCCCGCGCCGTTGCCATTCGCGCGTGAGCGTCGCCTCGATGCGCGCCACCCAGCCCGCGGGGCGGCTCATCGAAGGGCGCCGGCGGCGGGCCGGATCGGACGGAGGGCGAACGGATCGGTCAAGGGCAAATCTCCGGAAGCGGCGGCGGGATCGTCGAGGCAGGACGAGGGGCTGACGGCCGCTCGGCCGGCCTCGGCAATGACCCCTCGAAAGGCGGCACTCTAGCGCGGCGGCGGCGCGTGCGGCAAGTCGCGCACACCGGGCGCTTGCCCGCGCAGTCTGTGGATAACTCTGTGAAGAACTACCCCGACGATCTGCGCAAACGCCCGTATGGCGGCCTTCCGGTCGGTGGCAAGTCACAATATGTCACACATTAGTTGTTTTAAATCAATGGTTTAAGTATTTTTGATGCTGTTTTTAAGGGGTATGTTACGGCTCTGTGAATGCCGCCGCGCGGGTGTGGACACTTCTCGCCGCTCCGCCGCCGGCTGGCGGTGGCGCTTGCCGGCGCGGCGCGGCGGGGCTATCGTGTGCCCGCTCCCATTTCTTCCGACGCGATGCCTTCCGATTCCTTCCTGTCCGGCCCCGGCGGCGCCTCATCCGGCGACGGCGTGATCCCCGTTTCCGCGCTCAATCGCGCGATCGGCTCGATGCTCGAGCGCGCGTTCCCGCTCAGTTGGGTGTCGGGCGAGGTGTCGAATTTCACGCGTGCGGCCAGCGGCCACTGGTATTTCTCGATCAAGGACAAGGACGCGCAGATGCGCTGCGTGATGTTCCGCGGCCGCGCCCAGCACGCGCCGTTCACGCCGCGCGAGGGCGATCGCATCGAGGTGCGGGCGCTGGTCACGATGTACGAGCCGCGCGGCGAGGTGCAACTGAGCGTCGAGGCGGTGCGGCGGACCGGTCAGGGGCGGCTGTTCGAGGCGTTCCTGAAGCTCAAGGCGCAGCTCGAAAGCGAAGGGCTGTTCGCGCCCGAGCGCAAGCGGCCGCTGCCCGCGCACCCGCGCGCGATCGGCATCGTCACGTCGCTGCAGGCCGCGGCGTTGCGCGACGTGTTGAGCACGCTGGCGCGCCGCGCGCCGCACGTGCCGGTGATCGTCTACCCGGCGCCGGTGCAGGGCGCGGGCGCCGCCGAGCGGCTGACGGCGATGGTCGAGGCGGCCAACGCGCGCCGCGAGGAGGATCGCACCGACGTGCTGATCGTTTGCCGCGGCGGCGGCTCGATCGAGGATCTCTGGTCGTTCAACGACGAAGCGCTGGCGCGTGCGATTGCCGCCAGCGCGTTGCCGGTGATCAGCGGCGTGGGCCACGAAATCGACTTCACGATTGCCGATTTCGCCGCCGACGTGCGCGCGCCCACGCCCACCGGCGCGGCCGAACTCGTCAGCCCGCAGCGCGCGTTGCTGCTGCGCGAGCTGGCCGAGCGTCACGCGGCGCTCGCGCGCGGCCTGCGGCGCGGGCTCGACGCGCGTGGCCAGCAGTTGGACTGGCTCGCGCGCCGGCTGGTCAGCCCGACCGAGCGGCTGGCGCGTCAGCGCACCCACTTGCAGCAACTGTCGGTACGGCTCGCCTCGGCCGGCGCGCGGCCGGTGCGCGATGCGCGCGGCCGTTTCGCGCTGGTCATGCTGCGCTGGCAACGCACCCGTCCCGATCCGGCGGCGGCCCGGCAGGCACTGGCCGGGCACGCGCAGCGCCTGGGCACGGCGCTGCGTTACCGCCACGAGCGCGAGGCGTCGCGTGTGGCCGGCCTGGCGGCGCGGCTCGAGGTGTTGAGCCCGCAGCGCACGCTGGAGCGTGGCTACGCGGCGCTGATCGACACGCAAACCGGCCGCGCGGTGCGCTCGCCGGGCACGCTGAAGCCGCAGCGCCGGCTGGCCGTGCATCTGGCCGAGGGCACTGTCGACGTGACGTTGGCCGACGTCCAGCCGCGCCTCGACGAATCGTTCTGAACCCTGCGCGGCCGGCGCGGTTCGCCGCGCCGCGCAACGGGATCGAATCGTGCTGCATTTCCATCGACGCGTGCGCGTTTCCCGGCGGTTCCCGATGCCGGAAATATGTCGCACGCGTGTCGGCAGGCCGCTATGACAGCGGCTCCGACAGCCGGACGGATGGCGGCGCGCCCGAATACCCGCGAGTTTGCGGGGTTATTCGGTCTCGCCTACAATCGGACGCTCGCAGGACCCTGTCCCCCCACACATACTTCAAAGGAATCGCCATGGCTCATACGCTCCCGCCGCTGCCGTACGCTGAAGACGCGCTCGCTCCGCACATCTCGGTCGAGACGATCCAGTTCCACTACGGCAAGCACCATCAGACCTATGTGACGAACCTGAACAACCTGATCCCGGGCACCGAGTTCGAAAACCTCTCGCTCGAAGAGATCGTGAAGAAGTCGTCGGGCGGTATTTTCAACAACGCCGCGCAAATCTGGAATCACACGTTCTTCTGGAACAGCCTGTCGCCGAAGGGTGGCGGTGCACCGACGGGCGCGCTGGCCGACGCGATCAACGCCAAGTGGGGTTCGTTCGACGCATTCAAGGAAGCGTTCACCAAGACGGCAATCGGCACGTTCGGCTCGGGCTGGGCATGGCTGGTGAAGAAGGCCGACGGTTCGCTCGACCTGGTCTCGACCAGCAACGCCGCCACGCCGCTGACGACCGATGCCAAGGCCCTGCTGACGATCGACGTCTGGGAACACGCCTACTACATCGACTACCGCAACGCGCGTCCGAAGTTCGTCGAAGCGTTCTGGAACATCGTGAACTGGGACTTCGCAGCCAAGAACTTCGCGTAAGTTACGGTTTCGGTTCTGATCGGCAAGCAGCTTCCGGGCTGCCGCCGATGAAAAAAGCCCTCGCATGCGAGGGCTTTTTTTCGTCCGGGCGAAACGGCGTGCGGTTCAGCCCGCCAGTTTCGCCGCGAGCCGCTCGCGCGCCGCGTCGTGGGTGCGCTCGAACTTCAGCGGCGTGACGGTGATGTGGCCGGCGCGCAGCGACAGCGTTTCGGAATCGGGCGCGTCGTCGCGCGGGCCGCGCGCGAGCTTGAGCCAGTGATAGCCGTGTTCGCGCGGATCGGTGCGCGAGACGATCTCCACGCCGCCGAGCAGGCCCCGGCCCTGCGTGGTCACCTTCAGCGTGCCCACCTCGCTGGCCGCCACGGGCGGGAAGTTCACGTTCAGGCACGCGTCGGCATCCCAGCCGGCCGCCACCAACCGGCGGATCACGCCGGCCGCATGCTCGCCGGCCGTGTCCCACGGCACCGCGTTGCGGTTCGCGAACGCCTGGCTCAGCGCGATGGCCGGCACGCCGATCAGCATGCTCGTCATGGCCGCGCCGACGGTGCCCGAAAACACCGTCTCGGTGCCGAGGTTCGCGCCGCGATTGATGCCGGACAGCACGAGTTCGGGCCGCGCCTCCTGCATCAGGCTGCCGAGCGCCACGGCCACGCTGTCGCCCGGCGTGCCGCGCACGGCGAAGCGCCGTTCGCCGGCGGGAACCACGCGCAGCGGCTCGTGCAGGCTCAAGGAATGCGAGGTGCCGCTTTGGTCCGAGGCCGGCGCGACGGTCCAGACTTCGCGCGCCAGCGTCCGGGCGACCCGTTCGAGCACGGCGAGGCCGGGCGCGTCGATACCGTCGTCGTTGGTGAGCAGGATGCGGTTGAAGAGCGGCGGGGCTGACGACATCGGGTGGGTCCTCGTGGAATGAAGTGACGTGAAGCGGGATGGGGAGACGGGCGAGGGGAGTACACACTGCCGGCCGCCCGCGCCGAGAGGCTCATGCTATCAACATCCGGCGGCGCGGCAGCCCGCGATGCGCGCAGGGCTCACAGCGCCCGCCCGATATCGCCACTCGCGGCCCGCAATGCGGCGAGATCGAGGATCTCGATCTCGCCCACCTGCAAGCGCACCACGCCGCGCGCGGCCATCTCGCGCAGCAACTGGTTGGTGGTCTGGCGCGTGAGCGAAGCCAGCGACGCGAGCCGCTCCTGCGAGAGCCGGATGCGCGTGTGGCCGGTGCTGATCCCGCCGTAGCCCTCGGCGATCATCAGCAGCCGCGCGGCCAGGCGCTGGGCGGCCGGCATCACGCTGATCGCCTCCACGGTCAGGAACGACAGCCGCAGCTTCTGGGCCATCAGGAGCCCGAAGTGTCGCCAGTAATGCGGCGACTCGGCGAGGAGTTGTTGCAGCGCAGCTTGCGCGAGATGCAAAAGTCGTGTGTTCTCCACGGCAATCGCATCGTGTGTGCAGGGCTGGCCGTCGAACAGGGAGATCTCGCCGAACCAGGTGGTGGGTTCGAGCACGGTCAGCAGCGATTCGCGGCCGTCGGGATCGACGGCCCCGATGCTGAGTGCGCCGGTTAGTACCGCGTACAGCCCGCATGGCGGATCGCCGCGCCGGAACAGCGTCTCGCCGGCGGCGAGTTCGCGCACGGTGGCGGTGGCGCGCAGCCTGGCGCGCAAGGCGTCGGGCAGGGCGCGGAACCAGGGGTTCGCGTCGAGCAGGGGAAGCAGCGGATCGGGCGGCGCGAGCATGGGGGATGTCGGGTAGCTGACAGCGAAGGCGCGGGGCAATCCGCATCATAGCGCTCGTCAAGGAGGCAGACACGATGAAGACACTGGTCGATCAACTCGCAAACTACGCCGCGTATCACCGCGATACGCGCAATATCGTCACCCACTTGTTCGGCATCCCGATGATCGTCGCCGCGGTGGCCGTGCTGCTGTCGCGGCCGGCGGCCGGCGCGCTGGCCGGCGTCGCGTTGAGCCCGGCGCTGGTGATGGCCGTGGCGGCCGCGCTTTACTACCTGCGGCTGGACCTGCGCTTCGGCGCCGCCATGAGCGTGCTGCTCGCGCTGACGCTCTGGCTCGGCCAGGCGCTGGCCGCCGAGCGCACCGGCGTGTGGCTTGCGGCGGGCATCGGTTTGTTCGTGGCGGGGTGGGTGATCCAGTTCGTCGGTCATGCGTTCGAGGGCCGCAAGCCGGCCTTCGTCGACGACGTCATCGGCCTGGCGATCGGGCCGCTGTTCGTGGTGGCGGAGCTCGCGTTCCACGCGGGCCTGCGCCGCGAGGTGCGTGACGCGATCGAGCGGCGTGTCGGCCCGCAGCGTCACGGGCCGCACGGCGCACGCGTCTGACCCGACCATGACCCGGCTCGCGGTGTTCGGCGCGGGCACCATCGGCTGCTATATCGGCGGCCGGCTCGCGGTCGCGGGCGGCAATGTGCGCTTCGTCGGCCGCGCCGACACCGGGGACATGCTGCGCACCCACGGGCTCACGCTCGACGATTACTTCGGCCGCGAGGCGCAGGTCGCGCCCGAGCGGATCGATTTCCACACCGACGCGCGTGCGCTGGCCGATGCCGACGTGGTGTTCGTGACGGTGAAATGCACGGCGACACCGGCCGCGGCCGCCGCGCTCGATCCGGTGCTGCGCCCCGGCACGCTCGTGATCAGCTTCCAGAACGGCGTGCGCCAGGCCGATGCGTTGCGCATCGCGCTGCCGGCGCGCACGGTGCTCGCGGCGATGGTGCCGTTCAACGTGGTGGCGCGCGGCAACGGCGTGTTCCATCAGGGCTCGGGCGGCCAGCTCGTGGTGGAGGCGTCGCCGCGGCTCGACGCCATCAACGACGTGTTCGACCGCGCGGTGCTGCCGCTGCGGCATTGCGAGAACATCCTGCCGGTGCAGTGGGCCAAGCTGCTGTTCAACCTCAACAACGCGATCAACGCGCTGTCGTGGCTGCCGTTGCGCGAGCAACTGGGCCAGCGCGATTACCGGCGCTGCCTCGCGCTGGCGCAAACCGAGGCGCTGCGCATCCTGCATCGTTCGGGGATTCGGCCGGCGTGGCTCACGCCGTTGCCGCCCGGCTGGCTGCCGGCGGTGCTGGGGTTGCCCGATGCGCTGTTCGCGCGATTCGCGGGGCCGATGCTGTCGATCGATCCGCATGCGCGCTCGTCGATGGCCGACGATCTCGCCGCGGGCCGCCAGACCGAGATCGACTGGCTCAACGGCGAGATCGTGCGGCTGGCGGCGGAATCGGGGATGCGCGCGCCGGTCAATGAGCGGCTGCGCGAGCTGGTGCGGCTGGCGAGCAGCGATCGTTCGCACACGCGCTGGCGCGCCGATGCCTTGCTGCATACGTTGCGCGACGCGGCGGATGAGCCGCCGCCGCTGCCCGCCGACCAGGCTTGAGCCTGGCCTGAGCGCGCGCCGCGCGTTACCAGTTGATGTCGACGCAGAGCACCTGCATGCCGCTCGTGCGCACGGCGGCGATCGAGGCGGTCACGCACAGGTGCGCCTCGTTGATCGACAGATAGGGCGGCGTCACGCGCACGCTGCCCGGCGCGCGCATCGCCTCGATGAAGTACGGCCGGCGCTCCCAGCTCGCGCCCTCCGAATGCAGCAGCGGCCGGAAGCGCTTGGCGCGCTGCGAGGCGCGGGTGCGCGGCAGCACGTTGTCGCCGATCTGGCGGCCCGAGGCGTCGAGCAGGAAGCAGCGCGCCGCGTCGGGCAGGGCGAGCAGGTCGGCGGCGGCCGTGCCGATATCCTGCCCGGCCGCGATTCGCGTGCTGGCCTGTTCGAGCGCGGCCACGTACGGCGCGAGCCGCGCATGCTGGGTGCGCTCGCGCTCGGCCACGCGCAGCCGCAGCGCGGCCGACAGCGTGTCCATCGAGCCGGCCGCCGCCTGCGGCTGCACCGGTTCGACGCTCGGCCCCGAAAAATACGTGCCCTGCACGAAATCGACGTTGCATTCGAGCGCGATCAACGCCTCGCGCTCGGTCGACAGCCCGCCCATCAGCACCAGTTGCCCCGATTCGTGCAGCAGCGAGACCAGCCCCGGCAGCACGCGTTCGAGGTGCGAGTGCTCGCTCGCCTGGGCGAGAATGCCGCGGTCGAGCGCGACGATATCGGGATGCAGATGCCAGACGCGATCGATGTTCGAATGCTTCGCGCCGAAGCCGCCCAGCGCGATCAGGAAGCCGGCCTTGCGCAGGCCGTCGATGATCGCGCCGAAGCGCGGCGTGTCGCCACCGGCCTGCTCGGGCACTTCGAGCACCACGCGCTGCGGCGGCAGGCCCAGGGTTTTCAGGTTCGCGAGCAGCGCGTCGCCGTAGATGGTGTCCATCAGCGCGGCCGGGTGCAGGCTCAGGAAGAGCCATTCCTCGTGGCTGTCGAACGCGTGGAAGTTGCCCAGATGCAGCGATTCCGCGAGCCGGCCCAGTTCGAGCAGGTCACCGCGCCGCGCCGCCTGCGTGAACACTTCGTGCGACGGCACCTGGGCGCCGTCGGCGCCATGCGCGCGCAGCGAGGCGTGATAGCCGATCGCGCGGCGGTGCGAGACCGAGAACACCGGCTGGAACACGCTGAACACGGTGTAGTCGCCGTACAGCACGGTACGCCGGTTACCGTCGTCGCCCGCGACGGGGCGCGGCGGCTGGAAGCCGGGAGGATCGATATCGATCATGGTCGTCATGGTGCGGCGGGGAAGAGGGTGACAGTTTACCTAGCACCGGTGAACGAGCAAGAAACATGCGCGGCGGCCGCGCCGCGTGCAGCCGTTGTGCAACGCTCGCGCGGGCGGGTGCTGGCGGTGTGCATGGTGCGTTTGCACCGAGTTGGTGCGGTGATGCGGGCGCGGTCGTGCATGGCGCGGCGCTGCCGGTCGGCTTCGATGTCGAGCCGGATGTCGCGCCGGGCGAGGCTTTTCCGGCTGCGCTGGCGTGTCGGGTTAGCGGTCGAGTTCCCGGCCGAGTTCTGCGCCGAGTTCCTGCCAAATCCCCACTGAATCCCCCACTGAATCCCCCACTGAATCCCCCGCCGAATCCCCCGCCGAATCCCCCGCCGAATCCCCGGCCGCTCGTCCCGATTTATGCGCGTTCCGACGGATCGGTCTTCTTCGCCGTGCTGCCGCGCACGTCAGGCGAGAGCTGCGCGAAGATCCACGCCGAGCACGCGGTGATGATGCCCACGCACACGAACGTGGCGTGGAAGGCCGGCAGCGTGTGGGTGGGCGTCACGCTGTGCATCACGCCCGTGAACGTGGCGAGCAGCGCGCCGGCCACCGTCACGCCGAGGCTCATCGCCAGCATCTGCACGAGCGAGAACAGGCTGTTGCCGCTGCTCGCGCCGCCGGTGCCGAGATCCTTGAGCGTCAGCGTGTTCATCGCCGTGAACTGCATCGAGTTGAAGCCGCCGAACACGGCCAGTTGCAGCACCTGCAGCCACAACGGCAGGCGGTCGCTGATCAGCGCCATGCTGGCCATCATCAGCCCGACCATGATGGTGTTCAGCAGCAGCACCTTGCGGTAGCCGTGGCGCGTGATGAGCTGGGTGATCAGGCGTTTCGAGAACATTCCGGCGGCCGCCACCGGCAGCATCATCAGGCCGGCCTCGAACGCCGAGTAGCCGAGGCTCACCTGCAGCAGCAGCGGAATCAGGTACGGCATCGCGCCGCTGCCGATCCGCGCGAACAGGTTGCCGAGCAGGCCCACGCTGAACGTGTGGATCTTGAACAGGTCGAGCGGAAACAGCGGATGCGGCGCGCGCACCGCGTACAGCCCGTAGGCGACGAACGCGGCGAGGCCGAGGATCATCAGCACCAGCACGGCGCCGTGGTCCATGCCGAGATCGGCCAGCCCGTCGAGCGACAGCGATACCGCGATCATGCCGATCGTCAGCAGCAGGTAGCCGCGCAGGTCGAAGCGGCCCACCGCCGGGTTGCGCGAATCGGGCATCGAGTAGTAGGTGGCCAGGCAGCCGACCACGCCCACCGGCACGTTGATCAGGAAGATCCAGTGCCATGAAGCGATCTTGACGAGCCAGCCGCCGAGCGTCGGGCCGATCAGCGGGCCGATTAGGCCCGGGATCGCGACGAACGACAGCGCCGGCAGGTAGCGCTCGGCCGGGAACGTGCGCAGCACGGCGAGCCGCCCCACTGGCAGCAGCATCGCGCCGCCCACCCCTTGCGCGACGCGGAACCCCACCAGTTGCGGCAGCGTGTGCGCGTTGGCGCACAGCAGCGAACTGGCCGAGAAGATCAGGATCGCGCTGAAGAACACCCGGCGCGTGCCGAACGTGTCGGCCAGCCAGCCCGAGACGGGGATCATCACCGCCATCGTCAGCGAATAGGCGATCACCACCGATTGCATGCGCAGCGGCGATTCGCCGAGGCTCGCGGCCATCGACGGCAGCGCCGTGTTGACGATGGTGGAGTCGAGCGTCTGCATGAAGAAGCCGGTGGCGACGACCCACAGCATCACGGTCAGGGACGATTCGCTCGGAGCGGCGGGGGGACGGGACATGGGTGGGGTTCGGAGTCGCGGACAGCCGCCATTGTAGGAAAAAGCGCAGTGGTCGCGCAGGAAGAGACTGAAGTACTGAAGCGACGAAGCGACGGACGCGACCGACGCGACCGATGTGGTCAACACGGCCGACACCACGGACACCACGGACACCACGGACACCACGGACACAACGACTGCAACCGAATGTGCCAAAGCGACCAAAGCGCCTGCCTACCACCCGCTCACCCGCCCGGCGCGTCGCTGCCCACATAGCGGGCGCGTGGGCGGATCAGCTTGCCGTCGCGCTGCTGCTCCAGCGCGTGCGCGATCCAGCCCGCGGTGCGCCCGGCCGCGAACAGCACGAAACCCGCGCCCTCGGGCAGCGCCAGCACGCGTTCGATCAGCGCGAGCGCGAAATCGACGGTCGGCCGTTCGCCGGTGGCCGCCTCCACGCGCGCGGCCACGGCCAGCCCCTGGCGCAGCGCCGCTTGCGTGCCGGCGTGCTCGCGCAGCATCTCGATCAGCGCGATGCAGCGCGGATCGCCGTCCGGGTAGAGCGGATGGCCGAAGCCGGCGAGCCGGGTGCGGCCGCCGTCGTCGCGCTCGTCGTGGGCGAGCCGGATCGCGAGGTAGCGGTCGAGGTCCGCCGCGCGCGCGGCTTCTTCGAACAGCGCCCGCACGCGTACCGTCTCGCCGCCGTGACGCGGCCCCGACAGCGCAGCCAGGCCGCCCGCGATCGCGCCGAACAGATGCGTGCCGGTGGAGGCGATGCAGCGCACCGCGAAGGTCGAAGGGTTCAACTCGTGATCGGCGCACAGCACCATCGCGGCGCGCAGCAGGCCGGCCGCCTTGCCGCCGCGCAGGCCCCAGGCGGCGGCCAATTGGTGGTGCGCCGGCTGCGCGGAAGGCGTCGTGCCCGCCAGCGCTGCGAGCGTGGCGCGCAGCAGCGCGACGGCCACGTCGATCTGCGCGTGCGGCCCGCTCGCCCAGACGCGCGGCAGGCGCGCGGCGGCGGCCGGCAGCATGACCAGCGCGCGGTCGAGCGGCGGGCAATCGGCCCAGTCGTGCAGCCAGCGCTGCCATTGCGCGGCGTCGATGCCGTCGAGCGCGGGCTCGGCGGCGAGGCGCGCCGGCTCGCATTCCCACAGCAGCGCGGCGGTCTCCTCCAGCGAGGCGCGCCCGGCCAGCTCGACGGCATCGTGGCCGCGATAGCGCGGGCGGCCGTCGGCGATTCGCGTGATGCGCGATTCGAGCACCGGCACGCCGAAATCGAGCGAGCGTTCGGCCACGCCGCCCGCGCGTTTCGCGTCGGCGCGGCGGCGCGCCAGCAGCGTGACCTCGTCGGCATCGTAGTGGCGGCGCTTCGAGCGGCCGTCGGGATAGGACGCGAGCAGCCCGCGGCTGACATAGGCGTAGAGCGTGGGCAGGCTCACGCCGAGCTGGCGGGCGGCGTCGGCGGCGCTGATTCTGGGCATCGGCAGGCTCCGGCGCGCAGTCGCGCGCGCATAACCGAACAAATCTGTATGTATTGATTCGGGCCATCAAGATTGATCGCCCCGGTAGCGCGATTCTAGACTCGTCGCACCCCTTATGAACGGAGCAGACGATGGAGCCACGACAAGCCTTGCAGACCCTCTGGCAACTGGCGGACGGCGATCCGGCCGCGTTGGCGCGCGTCGATTTCGATGCCGGCGCGGCAGATCCGGGGCTGCCGTCGGTGCATCGCGTCGGCACGCTGGCCCAGGCCACCATTGCGGCGGCCGGCCTGGCCGCCGCCGAGTGCGACCGCTTGCGCACCGGCCGCGTGCAGCGCGTGGCGCTTTCGCAGGAGGCGGCGCTGGCCGCGTTTCGCAGCGAGCGTTACCTGCGCGTCGATGGCCAGCCCGCGCCCGACCCGCGCGATCCGGCCACCGGCTTCTACCCGACCCGCGACGGCCGTTGGATCCAGTTGCACGCGAACTTTGCGCATCACCGGCAGGGCATCGTCGCCGTGCTCGGCTGCGCCGATACCCCCGAAGCGATCGCCACGGCGATCCTCGGCCGCGACGGCGCCGAACTCGACGCCACGCTGGCTGATGCGGGCCTGTGCGCGGCATTGATTCGCACCCCGGACGAATGGGCCGCGCTCGACGCGGCACGCGCGCTCGCACGCCGGCCGTTGTTCGAGATCGAGCGGATCGGCGACGCGCCGCCGCGCCCGATCGGCCGCGCCGCGCGCGATGGCGCTCCGCCGGCGCGGCCGCTGGCCGGCACCCGCGTGCTCGATCTGACGCGCATCATCGCCGGGCCGGTGGCCGGGCGCACGCTCGCCCAGCATGGCGCCGACGTGCTGCTGGTGAACGGCCCGCATCTGCCGAACATCCCGGCGCTCGTGATCGACAACGGCCGCGGCAAGCGCTCGGCGCACGTCGATCTGCGCACGAACTCAGGCCAGGCCACGCTCGACGCGCTGGCCGGCGGCGCGGACGTGTTCCTGCAGTCGTACCGGCCCGGCGCGCTGGCCGCGCGCGGCTTCGGCGACGACGCGCTGGCGCATCGGCATCCGGGCATCGTCAGCGTGTCGGTGTGTGCTTACGGCTATGACGGCCCGTGGGCGACGCGGCGCGGCTTCGACAGCCTCGTGCAGTCGGCCAGCGGCATCGCCTGGCACGAGCAGCGCGCGGCCGGCGCCGATGGCCCCGTGCATTTGCCGTGTCAGGCGCTCGATCATGCGACGGGCTACCTCGCCGCGTTCGGCGCGATGATCGCGCTGGCGCGGCGCGCGACCGAGGGCGGCAGTTGGCGCGTGCGCGTGTCGCTGGCGCAGACCGGCCGCTGGCTGCAATCGTTCGGCTTGGTGGAAGGCGGGCGCGCGGTGCCCGATCGTTCGCTCGACGACGTGCGCGATCACCTCGATACGCCGCTCGCCTCGCCGTTCGGCGCGGTGCAGGGCGTGCGGCCGGCCGAGCGGCTCGACGCCACGCCCGCGCATTTCGCGCGGCCGCCGGTGCCGCCCGGCACCGATGCGCCGGCATGGCTCGATTGATCGGCGCGAATCGATAAAACGGGCGGCGCGGCACGCACGGAAATTGCGCGCTGCACGGAGACTTACTTCCGCAATTCCACGACGAAATCGTAGTAATCGTTGCGGCAGTACGTATCGGTCAGTTCGATCGCGCGCTGGTCGTGGGTGTAGCCGATGCGCGTGATCAGCAGCAGCGCGTCGTGCGGCGCGATGCCCATCTGCGCGGCGATCTCGTCGCTGGCGTTGACGGCGCGGAAATGCTGCAGCGCACGCACGATCGGTGTGCCGCGCTGTTCGAGGTAGGAATAGAGCGAATCGCCGATCACGGCGGGATCGGGAATCAGCGTGGCCGGGAACGTGGAGTTCTCGACCGCCATCACGATGCCGTCGGCGAGCCGCAAGCGCTTGAGCCGCGTGACCGAGGCGGCCGGCGACAGCCCGAGCTGGATCACCTCGTCGCGGTTGGCCGGCTGCACGCTGCCCGCGATCCAGCGCGAGCTGGGCGTGAAGCCGCGCCGGCGCAGCATTTCGCTGAAGCTCGACAGCCGCGAGAGCGGATCTTCATAACGCGGCTGGATGAAGTTGCCGGCGCCGTGCGTGCGGCGGATCAGGCCTTGCTCGACGAGCAGCGCGATCGCCTTGCGGGCCGTGATGCGCGACACGCCGAGCGCCTCCGACAGCACGCGCTCGGATGGCAGTGCTTCGCCGGCCGACCAGCGGTTGTCGTGGATCGCCTCGCCGAGCTTGCGCGCGAGTTGCAGATAGAGCGGCGTATCGTTGTCCGGGTCCGGGCGCAGATCGTGCCAACGGTCTTCCGTCGATGGCTTCATGAGGGCGGCGTGAAACAGGGTGGGGGCCATTTTATGTCATCGCGGACCGCCGTTATAGCCCGGCGATCCCTGCCATGAATCGCTACACTGGCCAGCCCGGCCTGTTGCCGGATCACCCGCGAGGACGAGATGGCGAACACTACCGATACGATCGCGCTGCCCGACGGCGAGCGCGTCGCGAAGCTCGGGCAGGGCACCTGGGAAATGGGCGAGCGGCCCGCGCGCCGCGCCGCCGAGATCGCCGCGCTGCGCGCCGGCATCGAACTGGGCATGACGCTGATCGATACGGCCGAGATGTACGGCGACGGCGCGACCGAGGAGCTGGTGGGCGAAGCCATCGGCGGCCTGCGCGATTCGGTGTTCCTGGTCAGCAAGGTCTATCCGCACAACGCCGACCGCCGCCGCATGATCGCGTCGTGCGAGGCCAGCCTGAAGCGCCTCGGCACCGATCGCCTCGATCTGTATCTGCTGCATTGGCGCGGCGGCGTGCCGCTCGACGAAACGCTCGAAGCGTTCGACGCGCTGCGCACGGCCGGCAAGATTCGCCATTGGGGCGTCAGCAACTTCGACACCCGCGACATGGAAGAACTGGTGGCCGCCAACGGCGCGGGCTGCGCGACCAACCAGATCCTCTACAACCTGGCGCGGCGCGGGCCGGAGTTCGAGCTGCTGCCGTGGCTCGCGACACGCCACATGCCGGCCATGGCCTACAGCCCGATCGATCACCAGCGCTTGCCGCGCGGCACCGTGCTCGACGAGATCGCGGCCGAGCGCGGCGCTTCGCCCGAGCAGGTGGCGCTGGCCTGGGTGTTGCGGCGTGAGGAAGTGCTGGCGATTCCGAAGGCGGGCACCGTCGAGCATGTGCGCGCGAACCGCGCCGCGCTCGATCTGCTGCTCGACGACGCGGCGCTGGCGCGGCTCGACGTGGCGTTCAGGCCGCCGCGCCGCAAGCAGCCGCTCGAAATGCTGTAGACGCAGCCGCGCGCCCGCGCTCGTTCAGGCCAGTTGCGAGCTGGCGCGGCGCCAGCGATGGAACAGGATCGAGCCGACCCAGCACACCAGAAACAGGCCGACGATGCCGTAGCCGATCGCGCCGAAGCGATCGTTGATGGCGCCCACCAGGTCCCACACGCCGCCTGCCAGCCCGAGCTTGTCGGCCACCAGGCCGAGCGCCTCGACGCCGCCGATCACCAGCGCCACCGCCGCCGACACGAACGTGATGCTGAGGTTGTAGGCGAGCTTGCGCTTCGGGTCGTCCATCGCCCAGCCGTAGGCGTGCACCATCAGCACGTTGTCGGTCGAATCGATCAGCGTCATGCCGGCCGTAAACAGCGCGGGGAACACCAGTACCGCGTGCAGCGGCAGCCCCTGGTTGGCCTGCGCGGCGGCGATCGCGAGCAGGCCGATTTCGGTGGCGGTGTCGAAGCCGAGGCCGAACAGCAGGCCGACCGGATACATGTGCGCGCTCTTCGTGACGAGCCGGAACAGCGGGCGCAGCAGACGCGTCAGCAGGCCGCCGGCCGGGTGGTGATGGGCATCGCCCGGGTGAGCGTCGTGAGCACCGTGACCGTCTTGACCGGTGCCGGCGCGCGCACGGCGGTAACGGCGCCAGATATCACGCAGGATCACGAGGTTGATGATCGCCAGCACCAGCAGGAAACTCGCCGAGACGGCCGTGCCGATCGTGCCGCCGACCGCCTTGAAGGTGTCGAACTGCGTGCGCAGCGCGAGCGCCGTGACGGCGATGCCGAGCGTCGCGACGATCACGATGGTCGAATGGCCGAGCGAGAAGAACAGGCCCACCGAGAACGGCCGCTTGCCGTCCTGCATCAGCTTGCGCGTGACGGTGTCGATCGCGGCGATGTGGTCGGCGTCGACCGCGTGGCGCAGCCCGAAGCCGTAGGCGAGCGCCGCGGTGCCGAGCAGCAGCGGATGGTCGTGCAGCGCCACCAGCGCCCAGATCCAGGCGGCGAGATTCGCGCCCAGCAGCGCGGCATAGAGCGTGAACAACTGGCGGCGGGGCGAGGTCGGCATGATCGGACGGAGCAGGGTGGGCGGCTGGGATGCGGGCATTCTGACACGAGCAAAAATCCGGTGGTATGACCGGACGAGCCGCTGCGCGCGGCTCGGCGGGGTTGAAGCAGGATATACAGTTTAGCTGTGCAGTTTTCCTGTAGAAGTGCTATCGTGCGCCGATGTCCCGATCCTCCGAATCTCCCATCGCCCCCGAGCCCGCCCATCTGGCCGGCGACCTGCGCATCGCGCTCGCCCGGCTGATGCGGCGGTTGCGCGAGCAGGGCCGCGCCGGCGATTTCACGTCGTCGCAGCGCTCGGTGCTGCTGCGTCTGGAGCGCGATGGCCCGTCCACCGTGTCGGCGCTGGCGCGCGCGGAGAGCGTACGGCCGCAGTCGATGCGCGCCACGGTGGCCGCGCTGGAAGCGGCCGGCGCCGTGAGCGGCTCGCCCGACCCGGCCGACGGCCGCCAGACGCTGATGCAACTGACCGATACGTTCCGAGCGCGGCTGCAGGCGAGCCGCGCCGCGCGCGAGGATTGGCTGGGCCGCGCGCTCGACGCGCGCCTGTCGGCCGCCGAGCGGCGCGAGCTGGCGGCGGCCGTGGCGCTGCTGCAGCGGCTCGCCGAGGACTAGCGCGATGGCGATGAACCTGGCCCGCTCGTTCCGTTCGCTGCGCAATCCGAACTACCGGTTGTGGGCGGGCGGCGCGCTGGTGTCGAACGTCGGCACCTGGATGCAGCGCACCGCGCAAAGCTGGCTCGTGCTGACCCAGCTCACGCATCACGATGCGTCGGCGGTCGGCATCGTGATGGCGCTGCAATACGCGCCGCAGATGCTGCTGCTGCCGTGGACAGGCTACGCCGCCGATCACTTCGACCAGCGCAAGCTGCTGCGCGTGACGCAGGCGCTGATGGGCCTGATCGCGCTGGCGCTCGGCGTGAGCGTGGTGGCCGGCGTGGTGAGGCTCTGGCATGTCTATCTGTTCGCGCTGCTGTTCGGCAGCGTGGCCGCGTTCGATGCGCCGGTGCGGCAGACCTTCGTCACCTCGCTGGTCGGCGACGCCGATCTGGCCAATGCCGTCGCGCTCAATTCCACCGTGTTCAACGCCGCGCGCATGATCGGGCCGGGCGTGGCCGGCGCCGTGATCGCCACGGTCGGCACCGGCTGGGCGTTCGTGCTGAACGGCCTGTCGTTCGGCGCGGTGCTGCTGTCGCTGTCGCGGCTGAAGGTGTCGGCGCCGCCTGCGGGGGCGCGGCCGCGGCGCGCGCAGGGCGGGCTGGCCGCGGGCCTCCATTACGTGCGCGGCCGGCCCGATCTGGTCGCGATCCTCGTCATGCTGTTCCTGATCGGCACGTTCGGGCTCAACTTCCAGATCTTCATTTCGACGATGGCCGTCGACGTGTTCCATACCGGCGCGAGCGGGTTCGGGCTGCTGTCGTCGATCATGGCGATCGGCACCATCGCCGGCGCGCTGGTGGCCGCCGGCCGCGACCGGCCGAGCCTGCGCACGCTGTTGTCGGGCTGCCTGCTGTTCGCGCTCGGCTGCGCGTGTGCGGCGCTCGCGCCGGGCTTCTGGATCTTCGGCGCGATGCTGGTGCTGACGGGCATCGCTTCGCTGACCATCACCAATTCCTCGAACAGCCTGATGCAGTTGTCGACTGAGCCAGGCATGCGCGGGCGCGTGACGGCGCTGCGTGTCGCGGTCGTGATGGGCGGCACGCCGATCGGCGCGCCCATCGTCGGCTGGATCGCCGACCGCTGCGGGCCGCGCTGGGCCTTGGGCGTGGGGGCGGCAGCCGGGGTGGTGGCCGCCTGGGTGGCGTGGCGCGCGATGCAGCGGCAGGCGCGGGAGGCGGATGAGGCGGGCGAGGCGGGCGAGGCGGCGGCCGTGGCGGCCGGTCATCGCATCATCGATGTCGTCGAGGCCGAGCCGGCCGATGAACCGCCCGCGCC
>NZ_BAAILN010000134.1:155934-170567 GCF_054589155.1 Burkholderia sp. 3C | reverse complement strand
CCGGCAGCCGCTCGCGCGGCTGCACCGGCCCCGGCCAGGCGATGCGCGCGGGGCTTAACGGCCCTTGGCGCTGATCACCGCTTCCGACACGTTGGCCGGCGTTTCGGCGTAGTGCTTGAACTCCATCGTGTAGGTCGCGCGGCCTTGCGTGGCCGAGCGCAGCGAGGTGGAGTAGCCGAACATCTCCGACAGCGGCACCTCGGCGCGCACGACCTTGCCGCCGCCGCCCGCGATGTCGTCCATGCCCTGCACGATGCCGCGACGGCTCGACAAATCGCCCATCACGTTGCCCATGAAATCCTCGGGCGTTTCCACCTCCACGGCCATCATCGGTTCGAGCAGCACCGGCTTGGCGCGCCGCATCGCTTCCTTGAACGCCATCGAGCCGGCCATCCGGAACGCGTTTTCGTTCGAGTCCACGTCGTGGTACGAGCCGAACGTCAGGTGCACCTTGACGTCGACGATCGGGTAGCCGGCCAGCACGCCGCTCTTCAGCGTGTCCTGGATGCCCTTGTCGACCGCCGGGATGTACTCGCGCGGAATCACGCCGCCCTTGATCTCGTCGAGGAACTCGTAGCCCTTGCCCGGATTCGGCTCCAGCGTCACCACCGCATGGCCGTACTGGCCGCGGCCGCCCGACTGCTTGACGAACTTGCCCTCGACATCCTTCGCGGTGGTGCGGATGGTTTCGCGATACGCCACCTGCGGCTTGCCGACCGTGGCTTCCACGCCGAATTCGCGCTTCATCCGGTCGACCAGGATTTCGAGGTGCAGCTCGCCCATCCCGGAGATGATCGTCTGGCCCGATTCCTCGTCGGTCTGCACGCGGAACGACGGATCTTCCTGTGCGAGACGGTTCAGCGCCAGGCCCATCTTCTCCTGGTCGACCTTGGTTTTCGGCTCGACGGCCTGCGAAATCACCGGCTCGGGGAATTCCATGCGCTCCAGGATGATCGGCGCGTTGACGGCGCACAGCGTGTCGCCGGTCGTCGCGTCCTTCAGGCCGACCGCCGCCGCGATATCGCCGGCGCGCACTTCCTTGAGCTCCTTGCGCTCGTTGGCGTGCATCTGCAGGATCCGGCCCAGGCGTTCCTTCTTGTCCTTGGTCGCATTGAGCAGCGTGTCGCCCGATTCCACCACGCCCGAATAGACGCGGAAGAAGATCAACTGGCCGACGAACGGGTCGGTCATGATCTTGAACGCGAGCGCCGAGAACGGCTCGTCGTCGCTCGGGTGACGTTCCGCCGGCTTTTCCGGGTCGGCGTAGTCGTGGCCGAGAATCGCGGGCACGTCCACCGGCGACGGCAGATAGTCGATCACGGCGTCGAGCATGGCCTGCACGCCCTTGTTCTTGAACGCGCTGCCGCACAGCATCGGCACGATTTCATTGGCCACCGTGCGCTTGCGCAGCGCGGCCTTGATTTCATCCTCGGTCAGCGATTCCGGGTCCGCCAGGTATTTCTCCAGCAGTTCCTCGCTCGCCTCGGCGGCGGCCTCGACCATCTTCTCGCGCCACTCCCGCGACAGCTCGACGAGGTTCTCCGGGATCTCCTCGTAGGTGAACTTCACGCCCTGGCTCTCGTCGTCCCACAGGATCGCCTTCATCTTGACGAGGTCGACTACGCCCTGGAAGTGATCCTCGGCGCCGATCGGAAGCTGGATCGGCACGGCCACGCCCTTCAGGCGGTCGCCGATCTGCTTCTGCACGCGCAGGAAATCCGCGCCGATGCGGTCCATCTTGTTGACGAACGCGATGCGCGGCACCTTGTACTTGTTGGCCTGGCGCCAGACGGTTTCCGATTGCGGCTGCACGCCGCCCACCGAGTCGTAGACCATGCACGCGCCGTCGAGCACGCGCATCGAGCGCTCGACCTCGATCGTGAAGTCGACGTGCCCGGGGGTGTCGATGATGTTGATCCGGTGTTCGGGATAGTTGCCGGCCATGCCTTTCCAGAACGCGGTGGTCGCGGCCGACGTGATCGTGATGCCGCGTTCCTGCTCCTGCTCCATCCAGTCCATCGTGGCCGCACCGTCATGCACTTCGCCGATCTTGTGGCTCACGCCGGTGTAGAACAGGATGCGCTCGGTCGTCGTGGTCTTGCCGGCGTCGATGTGAGCGCTGATCCCGATATTTCTATAGCGCTCGATGGGGGTTTTGCGGGGCACGTGAACCTCCTGATGGTTCCTGGATGAGTCGGAGCCGGCCGAGATGGCCGGGTCGGCGACAACTTGCAAGCCTTCAAGCATAGCTTGTGCTGGTGGCTTTTGCAGATGGGGGCGTGAGCGGGCGATTCAAGCGGTGGCGCGCGGCGGGTCCAGGGGCCGGGCGAATGGCCGGCGAGCCGTGCGGGGCGGGCCTGACGGGGGATTCGGCTAAGAGCGATCAGGCCGGCGTCGCGCTGGCCGGCGAGAAACCGGCACGCCGGCGGGGGCAAGCGCGAGGGGGAAACTGCGGTCGCGGGCCGGCAGCCGACGTGAAAACGGCGGCACGCCCGGCCGGAACCGGTGCGTGCCGCCGTCGTGCGAACGGGCGCGCGTGGCGGAAAGCCGGGCGGGCTTATTGCGCCGCCGGCAATCCGTCGATCTTCATGCCGGGCTTGATGCCCTTGGCGGTGAACCAGCCCTTCGGCATTTCGAGCGCATAGACGCCGTTGTTGCGCGGGCAATGGTTGTCGGTGGTTTCGGCGCGCATCTCGTCGATGTCGGTGATCGTACCGTCGGCGCGGATGAACGCGATCGACAGCGGGATCAGCGTGTTCTTCATCCAGAAACAATGGACCGCATTCTCGTTGAAGACGAACACCATCCCTTCGTTGGGCGCGAGCTGGCTGCGGTACATCAGCCCCTGCTCGCGGTCGGCCTCGTTCGCCGCGATGCCGGCATCGATCACGAACATGCCGACCCGCAGCTTCGCGCGCGGGAATTCGTTCGGCTGCTTCGCGCCCGGCGGGATGCCGTTCGACTGGGCGAAGGCGGGCGCGATGCCGCCAGCGGCCAGCGCGAGCGCGACGGGGAACACGGCGGCTCGCGCCAGGCGGGCGAGCGAAGAGCGCGGGGAAAATCGCACGACGAAACTCCTGAACGGGTAATCGAGGGCTGCATGGTACGCGATGCGCGCGGCCCGGTGCAGCATGCGCGGGCTCGTTGGCGGGCCCATAAAGAAAAAGGCAGATCGCCTTGCGGGGATCTGCCTTTCAACAGCGTGGAAGCCGAACGACAGGCCTCCGACGTTGCTTACAGCCTGCTTACTTAGTTCGAAGCAGCTGCCGGTGCTGCTGCGTCGCTTGCAGCTGCCTTCTTCTTTGCGTGCTTCTTGGCAGCGTGGTGCTTCTTGTGCGTAGCCTTCTTCGCCGGAGCCGAAGCGGCTGCCGGAGCAGCAGCTTCCGGTGCCGAAGCTTGTGCGAATGCAGCCGTTGCGAACAGGCCAGCGACCAGAGCGGCGATCAGTTTGTTCATTTTTTGTTTCCTCAGCTTTAGTTAATTAACCAATGACCCGGCATAGGAGTCAATTCGTCTAACGAGGCCATCCACCTTTCGGTTGACAGACGCGACAGGAAATTTTTCCTGGCGCTGCGGACACGGCTGCGGGCGGCGTCGCGAACGACAGTGTTACCGCGGCTTGGCGCCAATGCCGGATAGCTCGGTCGGCATCTGCTTGTCTTAACGGCTGCTCGGAACGATCGGTTGACGCGTTCACGAAACTTTCATGCGTCGGAGGCAAAACCGTCCCAGGGCGCGCGCGGCGGCAGCGCGGCGGTCTCGCCGGGCGCGAGGCCGAGCGCGAACAGGTCGAGCGCGCCGATGCCGACGCGCACCAGGCGCAAGGTCGGGAAGCCGACCGCCGCAGTCATGCGGCGCACCTGGCGGTTCTTGCCTTCGGTGATCGACAGCTCGATCCAGGTGGTCGGGATCGCGGCGCGGTAACGCACCGGCGGATTGCGTGGCCACAGCGATTCGGGCGGCTCGACGTAATCGGCGCGACACGGCTTCGTTACATAGTCGCCCAGGTCGACGCCGCGCGCGAGCGCCTTCAGCGCGGCCGCGTCGGGCGCGCCGTCGAGTTGCGCCCAGTAGCGCTTGACGAGCTTGTGGCGCGGTTCGGCGATGCGCGCCTGGAGCGCGCCGTCGTCGGTCAGCAGCAGCAGGCCCTCGCTGTCGGCGTCGAGCCGGCCGGCCGGGTACACGCCGGGCGTGTGGACCCAGTCGCCGAGCGACGGCCGGGTTTCGTGCGCCGAAAACTGGCAGATCGTGCCGAACGGTTTGTTGAGGGCGATCAGGGGCATGAGGGAAGCTGGGCGGGGCTCGCCGCGTCGTATGGCAAATGGCGGAATCTTAATGCATAATACGGAACGCCAAGTCTTTTGTCTTATATAAGACTTGATGGTCGACGGTGTGGCGAGGGCGTCTCGTGCCGTTGCATGCGGTCCGGGCGCTAGAATAGCGGCAACGTTTTCTGTGCATCAGCCAGGCAACCACACGCTTTTTCAATCAGCCCAGCCATTCACTGGAGTCGACCATGCCGTATCAGCACATCGTGGTCCCGGCGGGCGGTGACAAGATCACCGTCAACCCGGACTTGACGCTCAACGTATCCGATCAGCCGATCATCCCTTACATCGAGGGCGACGGCGTCGGCGTCGACGTCACCCCGGTGATGCTGAAGGTGGTGGATGCCGCCGTGGAAAAGGCCTACGGCGGCCAGCGCAAGATTCACTGGATGGAAATTTTCGCGGGCGAGAAGGCCACGCGGGTGTACGGCCCCGATGTCTGGCTGCCGGACGAAACGGTGCAGGTGGTGCGCGATTACGTGGTCTCGATCAAGGGCCCGCTCACCACGCCGGTCGGCGGCGGGATCCGCTCGCTGAACGTCACGCTGCGCCAGGAGCTCGATCTCTACGTGTGCCTGCGCCCGGTGCGCTACTTCAAGGGCGTGCCCTCGCCGGTGCGCGCGCCGGAGAAAACCGACATGGTGATCTTCCGCGAGAATTCGGAAGACATCTACGCCGGCATCGAGTGGCCGGCCGAGTCGGAGCAGGCCAAGAAGGTGATCCGCTTCCTGCGCGAGGAAATGGGCGCCAAGATCCGTTTCCCGGAAAGCTCGGGGCTCGGCGTCAAGCCGGTGTCGCGCGAAGGCACCGAGCGGCTGGTGCGCCAGGCGATCCAGTATGCGATCGACCATGAGCGCAAGTCGGTCACGCTGGTGCACAAGGGCAACATCATGAAGTACACCGAAGGCGCGTTCCGCGACTACGGGTACGCGTTGGCCAACAAGGAATTCGGCGCCGAGCTGATCGACGGCGGCCCGTGGATGCGCCTGAAGAGCCCGAAAACGGGCGCCGAGATCGTCATCAAGGATTCGATCGCCGATGCGTTCCTGCAGCAGATCCTGCTGCGCCCGGTCGAATACGACGTGATCGCCACGCTGAATCTGAATGGCGACTATATTTCCGATGCACTGGCCGCGCAGGTCGGCGGCATCGGCATCGCGCCGGGCGCGAATCTGTCGGATTCGATCGCGATCTTCGAGGCGACCCACGGCACCGCGCCGAAGTACGCCGGCAAGGATTATGTGAACCCCGGCTCGGTCATCCTGTCTGCAGAGATGATGCTGCGCCACCTCGGCTGGACCGAGGCGGCGGATCTGATCATCGCGTCGATGGAGAAGTCCATCCAGCAGAAGCGCGTCACGTACGATTTCGCGCGGCTGATGGAAGGTGCGACGCAGGTGTCGTGCTCGGGCTTCGGCGGCGTGATGATCGAAAACATGTAACCCAACGCGGTATTGCCGGAGCGATCCGGCCGCCCCGGCGCGAGGCCGATCTCGCCGGGGTGCAAAAGAGGTTGTCGGCTCTGTTGCGCGGTCGGTGCGAAGGCGGCCCTGGTTGGTTCGCTGTCAGCGATCTCCTGTCAATTTTCACGTAGCAACGCATCAAACCAAACATGTCCACCTCGTCCAAGATCATCTATACCCTCACCGACGAAGCCCCGGCGCTCGCGACCTATTCGCTGCTGCCGATCGTCAAGGCTTTTACCCGCTCGTCGGGCGTCGCCGTCGAAACCCGCGACATCTCGCTCGCCGGCCGCATCATCGCCGTCTTCCCCGAGGCGCTGACGCCCGAGCAGAAGATCAGCGACGACCTGGCCGAACTCGGCCAGCTCACGCTGAAGCCGGAAGCGAACATCATCAAGCTGCCGAACATCAGCGCATCGGTGCCGCAGCTCAAGGCCGCGATCGCCGAATTGCAGAAGCAAGGCTACAAGGTGCCGAGCTATCCCGACGAAGCCACCACCGACGCCGAAAAGGACGTCAAGGCCCGTTACGACAAGATCAAGGGCAGCGCCGTGAACCCGGTGTTGCGCGAAGGCAATTCGGATCGCCGCGCGCCGCTGTCGGTCAAGAGCTACGCCCGCAAGCACCCGCACAAGATGGGCGCCTGGGCGTCGAGCTCGAAGTCGCACGTCGCCTCGATGAGCGAAGGCGATTTCTACGGCAGCGAGAAATCGGCGCTGATCGGCACGGCCGGCAACGTCAAGATCGAACTGACGACCGCCGACGGCACGAAGAAGGTGCTCAAGGAAAAGACGGCCGTGAAGGTCGGTGAAATCATCGACGCATCGCTGATGAGCCGCGCCGCGCTGCGCAGCTTCCTCGAAGCGCAGGTCGCCGACGCGAAGGCCCAGGACGTGCTGTTCTCGGTCCACCTGAAGGCCACCATGATGAAGGTGTCCGATCCGATCCTGTTTGGTCAGGTCGTCTCGGTGTTCTACGAAGACGTGCTGACCAAGCACGCCGACGCGCTGGCCAAGATCGGCTTCAACCCGAACAACGGCATCGGCGATCTGTACGCCCGCCTGAAGGACCTGCCGGCCGAAACGCGCGAAGCGATCGAAGCCGACATCAAGGCCCAGTACGAAAAGCGCCCGCACCTGGCGATGGTCAACTCGGACAAGGGCATCACGAACCTGCACGTGCCGAGCGACGTGATCGTCGACGCCTCGATGCCGGCGATGATCCGCGATTCGGGCGGCATGTGGGGCGCCGACGGCAAGCTGCACGACGCCAAGGCCGTGATTCCGGACCGCTGCTATGCCGGCGTATACCAGACGGTAATCGAAGATTGCAAGAAGCACGGCGCGTTCGACCCGGTCACGATGGGCAGCGTGCCGAACGTCGGCCTGATGGCGCAGGCGGCCGAAGAATACGGTTCACACGACAAGACGTTCCAGATCCCGGCCGACGGCACCGTGCGCGTGACCGACGACGCCGGCAACGTGCTGCTCGAGCACGCGGTCAAGACGGGCGACATCTGGCGCCTGTGCCAGACCAAGGATGCCCCGGTGCAGGATTGGGTCAAGCTGGCCGTGAACCGCGCCCGCGCCTCGAACACGCCGGCCGTGTTCTGGCTCGACGCGAACCGCGCCCACGATGCGCAGATCATCAAGAAGGTCGAGCAATACCTGAAAGATCACGACACCAACGGTCTCGACATCCGCATCCTGCCGCCGGTCGAAGCCACGCAGTTCTCGATCGATCGTATCCGCGCCGGCAAGGACACCATCTCGGTCACCGGCAACGTGCTGCGCGACTACCTGACCGACCTGTTCCCGATCATGGAACTGGGCACCAGCGCGAAGATGCTGTCGATCGTCCCGCTGATGGCCGGTGGCGGCATGTTCGAAACGGGCGCGGGCGGCTCGGCGCCGAAGCACGTTCAGCAGTTCAACGAGGAAGGCTTCCTGCGTTGGGATTCGCTCGGCGAATTCCTCGCGCTGGCCGCCTCGCTCGAACACCTGGGCAACCAGTACCACAACCCGAAGGCGCTCGTGCTCGCGAAGACGCTCGATCAGGCAACCGGCAAGTTCCTGGACGAGAACCGCTCGCCGTCGCGCAAGGTTGGCGGCATCGACAACCGTGGCAGCCACTTCTACCTGAGCCTGTTCTGGGCGCAGGCGCTGGCGGCGCAAACGGACGATGCGGAGCTGGCCGCGCAATTCGCCGGCGTCGCCAAGACGCTGACGGAAAACGAAGCCAAGATCGTCGAGGAACTGGGTGCGGCGCAGGGCAAGCCGGTCGATATCGCCGGTTACTACCGTCCGGACGCCGAGCTGACCAGCAAGGCAATGCGCCCGAGCGCCACGCTGAACGGCGTGATCGACGCCATCGCCTGAGTGCGGGCGTGATGCAATAACCGCGGCAGCCGCGACGTGCGCTTCGAGCGCGCGAGCGAGGGCCGCATGAAACACGGCGCGTGGGTGGGCTTCACCGCACGCGCCGCAGGCCGGGCCGATCGCAGCATGGGATCGGCTTGGCGGACGGGAGGCCGCGCAGCGATGCGCGCGCCTCCCGTTGCCGTTTACACATGGACGATCTCCCAATCGTCGATCTGCTCGGGGATCTCGAGCGTCGAGGTGTCCACCTCGTCGAGCGCCGGGCAGTTCACGCCGCGCGCCAGATAGTCCACCGCATGCTCGGGGCTCTGGAATTCACCCAGCGAGTCGTTGCCGAACGTCGCTTCCCAACCGTCGTTGCCCGGCAGGATGTAGAACGACCCCTGGTCCGATCCGTAACGAAAACCCTTCATGTCACACCTCCGCTTCCTAGTCGAAAAATAATCGGGTGCTGGTCCGCCCGAAAGGGCGGGGCCGGCTCGTCGACGTCCGCGCCGGCTGGCGGGGGAGGCCGACCGTCTGTCGGTGCGGCTCCCGTTGCGTCGATCCATGGAAACCAGTCTACGTGCGCATCGATGCCGGATCGAGTGCGTAGAGCGCCTGCTCGAAACAAAAATAATTCAATTAAAACAATGGCTTGAAATTCATATTTCGAGATGTGGAACGTTCTGCGGCATCGTGAAACCGCGAATTGGTGCCCCGCACCACGATTTTTCACGAGACACGGCAACGTTCCGCATCGTGAAATTTTCGGGGTTTCGCAGTGAGCAAGCGAGCGCAGCGAGATCGGTGCGCGTGGAGGAAGGGAAAAACGATGCGGCGAAGGGGGCGCTGCGGCGTGAAACGGCGGCCCGAACGCAGGCGCCGAAGTCCGTCGCGAAACAAGATCGGCGCCTATTAACGGCGCCGAATTCGAGAACTTTAGGCTTCGTGTCGGCTATTTCGTGGAAATAATCGTTTGCGCAAGCGTTTTCCCGTAGGTCATCGTTCGGTCATATCCCGGTCGCCATAATTCGCCCGCCTGCAGATTCGTCTGACCGTCGCGATTGCCACGCGCCGGACCGCCAGACCGACGGGCCAAAAACATATTGCTGCTACGGGGATTCACATGACCATCCGACATCGCATTACGTTGCTTGTCGCGCTGATGTTCGTCGCGCTCGCGGCGATCGGCGGCTATGCCGTCTATCAGGCGCAACGCAGCGCCGCGAGCGTGCGCCAGGTGACGCAGGGCGTGGTGCCCAGCGCGCTTGCCTCGTCCGATCTCGTGTCCGACGTGAAGGACGTGCAGATCGCGACCATGACGCTCGTCTACGCGCCCGACGCGACCATGGCCGCCCAGGCCACCGCCGACCTGAACACGAAGGAAACCCAACTGCGCGCCGAACTCGACGCGCAAGGCCGCTCGGCCGCCAGCCACGCCCAGTCGGGCCTGGTCGACCAGGCGCGCGAAAGCCTGAAGAACTACTTCGACGCGATCCACGACACCGCCAAGATGAAGGCGGACGGCAAGAACGAACTCGCGCAGGCCAACCTGTTCGCGAACGTCGCCCAATATCGCGACGAACTCGACGGCATCATCAAGACGCTGCGCATCGAGAAGAACCGCCAGAAGGACGACGCGATCTCGACGCTGAACGGCATGCTGGCCACCACCACGATGACGATCGGGATCGTCGCGGGCGTGGTGATCGTGGTGCTGATCGGCGTGGGCCTGATGCTGTATCGCCAGATCGTGCAGCCGCTCGGCCGCATGCAGGCGATGATGAGCGAGATCGCCACCAGCCAGGATTTCACGCGCCGCGTGCCGGTGGGCCGCAAGGACGAAATCGGCCGCTCGATCGAGGCGTTCAACGGCATGATCGAGACGATCCAGCGCAACGCCGCCGCGCTCAAGCAGCGCACCGCCGACATCCAGGCGATGCTGCAGAACATGCAGCAGGGGATCCTGACGATCGTGCCGGGCGGCACCGTGCATCGCGAATACTCGGCGTTCCTCGAACGGATCTTCGAGACCAACGACATTGCCGGCCGCTCGGCGATGGAACTGGTGTTCGGCGAGTCGAACGTGGGCTCGGACGGCCTGTCGCAGATCGAAGCCGCGATCGACGCGTGCCTCGGCGAAGACGACATGAACTTCGAGTTCAACCAGCATCTGCTGGTGACCGATATCGCCAAGCGCATGCCGAACGGCGCCGACAAGTATCTCGACCTGTCGTGGTCGGCGATCACCGACGAAACCGGCACCATCGTGCGCCTGATGCTGTGCGTGCGCGACGTGACCGAGCTGCGCGCGCTGTCGGCGCAGGCCAACGAGCAGAGCCGCCGCCTCGAAATGATCGGCGAGATCCTGTCGGTCAGCCAGGACAAGTTCCACGATTTCGTCGAGAGCGCCACCGGCTTCCTGCACGAGAACGAACGCATCATCCGTCAGCACGAACATGCCGACAGCTCCGCGCTGGCCGAACTGTTCCGCAACATGCACACCATCAAGGGCAATGCGCGCACGTACAGCCTGCAGCATCTGACCGACATCGTTCACGAGGCCGAGCAGGTGTATGACGAGCTGCGCAGCGCCGAGGCCGAACGCGCGTGGGACCAGCACGAACTGATGACCGACCTGGCGCGCGTGCGCGAGGCGCTCGACAACTACGCCACGATCAACACCGTCAGCCTCGGCCGTCGCGGCCCGGGCGCTCCGGTCGAATCGGAGCGCTACCTGGTGGTGGAGCGCGAGCGCATCGACGAAAGCCTGCGCCTGCTCGAATCCGCCGAGCCGCACAGCTGGCCGATGCTGCGCGATTCCGTGGCCGGCACGCTGCGCCTGCTCGGCACCGAAACGCTCGACGAGATGATCGCGGGCGTGACCGGTTCGCTGCCGGCGCTGGCGCAGGATCTCGGCAAGGCCGAACCGGTCGTGCGCATCGACGACAACGGCTACCGCCTGCGCAGCGAAGCGTCCAGCATCGTCAAGGACACCTTCATGCACCTGCTGCGCAACGCGCTCGACCACGGCATCGAATCGGTCGATGCGCGTCGCGCGGCCGGCAAGCCGGATGCGGGCACCATCGACATCGAGATGGGCGTCGATGCGGACCAACTGCAGATCACCGTCAGCGACGATGGCCGCGGCCTCGCGCTGGAGCGGATTCGCGCGATCGCCGTCGAGCGCGGCTGGCTCGACGACGCGAACCTGGCGAAGGACGACGAGGCGGTGGCCGCGCTGATCTTCCGCCCGGGCTTCTCGACCGCCAGCGCCGTGACCGACGTGTCGGGCCGCGGGGTGGGCATGGACGCGGTACGCAGCTTCATCATGCGTGCCGGCGGCAGCATCGCGCTGCGCTTCACGGACGAGCACCACGGTGCCGCGTTCCGCCGCTTCCAGACCATCGTCAGCCTGCCGGACCGCTTCGCGGTGGACAGCATGGGCGACGACGCGGCGAGCGACGCTGCATCGCAACGTGACGAGGATCCGGCGATCGACCGGGCATGACGGGATGTCGATGATGCAAGCAGGAATTCTGGTGGCCGTGTGCGCGCTCGTCGCCGTGGCGGCGATCGTGGCGGCGGTGGTGCTGCGTGGCCGCCTCGTGCAGGCGCGCGCGGCGGCGCAAGGCTTCGCCGCCGAGCGTGACGCGGCGCTGGCGCGCGCCGACGCGCTCGACGCCGACTGGACGCGCCGCAGCGCCGAGGCCGAAGACGGCGCGGCCGCGCGCGAGCAGTCGCTGGCCGAATCGCTGGAGGAGGCATCGTCGCAGATCGCCGAGGTGCGCACCGCGCTGGCCGCCGCCGTGGGCGAGCGCGACGCGAGCGCGGCGCTGGCCGAGCGGATCGCCGGCGAGGCGGCGCGGCTGCGCGGCCTGACCGGCACGTTCGAGCGCTGGCATGAGCAGATGGCCTCGTTGATGACGCAGAACCAGGACATGCACGCGAAGAATCACGAGCTGTCGTCGATCGTCGCGCACGTGCTGATCGTGTCGCTGAATGCGTCGATCGAGGCGGCGCGCGCCGGCACGGCCGGGCGTGGCTTCTCGATCGTGGCGAGCGAGGTGCGATCGCTGGCCTCGCGCTCGCAGGAGTTGTCCAAGAGCTACCAGGACAGCCTGAACCGCAACGACCTCGTGACCACCGCGACGTTCCAGGACATCCAGGCCGGCGGCAAGATGATCACCGCCTCGCTCGGCAACGTCGATGCGCTGGCGACGCAATTGCGCGGCCAACTCGAACGGAGCGCGGCGTGATCGGTGCCGGCGCGATCGAGAGCTTCGAGCGCATCTTCTTCAGCGCGGCGCGCGGGCGTCTCACCAATGGTTCGTCCTGCGAAATAAGCGCGCGCGAGAAGCCCGATACATCGCGTGGCGTCGAGGCCGTGGTGCTGACGATTTCGTCGGTGAAGTTCCGCCTGCTGCTGTTGCTGCATTACCGCGACGACGACGCGACGCGCGCGTTCTACACCGGTTCGACGCCGCAGCGTTCGCTGCGCGAGGCGTTCCTGGAGGTGGCGAACCTGTGTTGCGGGGCCGTCAACCAGGCGCTCGTCGAGCATTTTCCCGACCTCGGGATGTCGACGCCGTACCGCCTGAACGGTGCGAGCGCCGGGCATCTCGCCGAACTGAAGCCGGATTACCTGGCTGCCTACGATCTGACGGTCGGCGGCAGCGTGTGGCTCTCCGCCACGCTGTGCGTGTGTGCGAACGCGCCGGTCGATTTTGTCGCCGACGTGCGCGATGTCGACGAGGGCGTGGGCGAACTCGAAATGTTTTGATGAACGAATAACCGGCAGGAGAAGTGATGACGACCCACGATACGCCCGTCAGCAAGGTGCTGGTGCTCGACGACAGCGACGTTCACATGGACGCGATCCGGCGGTTCTGCGACGAGCATCATCTCGTCGGGCTGAAGGCGCGCCGCAACCGCCTGCTGAAGGTGCTGCGCTCGAACATCGACCTCGGCGCGGTGCTGCTGGCCGCCGACTACGGCGGCTCGAACGAGGAAGCCGCCGCCGTGGCCGCGCAGATCGACGCGCTGCGCCCGGAGCTGCCGATCATCGTGCGTCGCGCCGACGGCAGCAGCGAAGATGCGTTGCCCGAAGCATTCAAGCGGGTGGCCTGCGCGAGCTTCGCGTTGCCCGATCTCGAACCGCTGCGCCGCGCCATCGACGAATACCTGTTCAGCCTGGCCTACCCGAACGCGCTGGTGCGCGGCATCGAGGAGATCACGGAATCGCGCCTCGGCACGATCTTCCGCGGCATGACGATCGAATGCGAAACGCCGTGCATCGTGCGCGACAACATCATCTACGGCGAGGTGTTCAGCCTGATCCCGCTGGAGAGCGCGTGGTGCCGCGGCTACATGATGATGCAGGCCGACGAGCAGCCGATGCTCGACTTCGTCGCCGCGATGAACCCGGGCGAGCGCGAGCCCGATTTCCGCGACCTGAACGGCGTGCTCGGCGAGCTGACGAACCTCGTGTGGGGCGCGTTCAAGGATCGCTTCCTCGGCAGCGCGGCGGTGCCTTCGGCCAGCAACGTGCAGGTGCCGCTGCTGATCAACCACAAGCAGAAGTACATCTCGTTCGGGTCCGAAAACCCGCAGCTGTGCTTCCAGTATCAGGTGACGGACGAAGCGTCGGGCCGCACCGTAACGATCCATCAGCGTTTCGTGTTCAGCCTGCAATGGTCGCCGGAATCGTTCGACGACCATGCGCAGGCGGTGGGCGAAATGGTTGAAGCGGGTGAACTCGACTGGTTTTAAGTGACAAACGGATAACAGACATGGCAAAGATTCTGGTGGTGGATGATTCGAGCACGGTGCGCGACGAAGTCGCAGGCTTCCTGCGCAAGAACGGGCTGGAAGTGGATACGGCGGTCGACGGCAAGGACGGCCTCGCGAAGCTGAAGACGAGCCCGGGCATCAAGCTCGTGGTCAGCGACGTGAACATGCCGAACATGGACGGCCTGACGATGGTCGAGAAGATCCGCAGCGAGCTGGGCAACGCGGCCGTCAACGTCGTGATGCTGACGACCGAAAGCAGCCCGGCGATGAAGGAACGCGGCAAGGCCGCCGGCGTGCGCGGCTGGATCGTCAAGCCGTTTCGCGGCGAGGCCGTGCTCGACACGTTCCGCAAGCTCGCGAGCTGAGTGCGGAATGCGCGCCGTGCCGCTCGCACGGTGCGCCGCTGGTGTATCGTCATCGCTTCGCTGATTCGGGATTCGATCGATGCTACGCAGGCAATTTCTTCGTCACGCGTTCGGGGCTGCGGCCACGCTGGCCTTCGCGCGCGCGGCGCTCGCGCAGTCGCATGCCATGCACGGCATGCCGGGGATGAAGGGCATGCCGGGTGATATGTCCGGCATGGCCGGCATGCATGGCATGCATGACGCGGCGGCTTCCGCGCCGATGCCCGACATGACGCTGGCCGCCGCCGATGCGCTGCCGGCCGGCGCGCCGCTCGCGCCGCTGCG
>NZ_BAAILN010000134.1:141877-155837 GCF_054589155.1 Burkholderia sp. 3C | reverse complement strand
CACGCCGGGCCGGTTCCAGGCCACGCTGGTGGCGCAGCCGGTTGCGCGCCAATTGCTGCCCGGCGCGCAACCCACGCCGATGTGGCTCTACGGCGATGCCGCCGAAGGCGCCGTCGCCGGCCCGCTGATCGCGCTGCAGGAAGGCGATGCGGTGGAGATCCGCGTGGTCAACCGCTTGCCGCAGCCGACCACGATGCATTGGCACGGCCTGCCGGTGCCACCCGATCAGGACGGCAACCCGCTTGCGCTGATCGAGCCGGGTGCCTCGCGCACCTATCGGTTCACGTTGCCGAAAGGCAGCGCGGGCACCTACTGGTATCACCCGCATCCGCACAATTTCACGGCCGAGCAGGTGTTTCGCGGCCTCGCCGGCCCCATCGTGGTGCGCGCGGCCGACGATCCGCTGGCCGGCTGGCCGGAGCGGCATCTATTTGTTTCAGATCTGAAGCTGGCGCGCGACGGCACGATCGTGCCCGACGACATGATGGACTGGATGAACGGCCGCGAAGGCCAGTTCGCGCTGCTGAACGGCGCACGCCGGCCGCGCATCGAGGTCGCGCAGGACGAGCGCTGGCGCGTGTGGAACGCCTGCAGCGCGCGCTACCTGAACCTCGCGTTCGACGACGGCCGCAGCTTCGAGCAGGTCGGCACCGACGGCGGCCTGCTCGAGCAACCGCATCGCATGACGTCGCTGGTGCTGGCGCCGGGCGAGCGCGCCGAGCTGCTGGTGCGCGCCGGCGATCACGCCGGGCAGGCCGTGCTGCGCGCCGACAGCTACGACCGCAGCAAGATGGCAATGGCCATGTCGGACGACGACGATGCGTCCCTTCCGGCCGATCCGCCGCTGCCGCTGGCCGACGTGGGCTTCGTGCCGGCCGCCGCGCGCGCCGTGCCGGGCATGCTGCGTGCGGTGCCGCCGCTTGGCCGGCCGGTGGCGCGCAAGACGGTCACGTTCGGCGAGGCGATGGACATGGACGCGATGATGGGTTCGGCGCCGGGGCAGCGGCCGGCCGGGATGCGCTTCATGGTGAACGGCCAGGTATTCGCGCCGCATCGCGCCACGCTGACGAGCCGCCGCGGCGACGTCGAACTGTGGTCGATCGCGAACACTACCGACATGGATCACCCGTTTCATCTGCACGGCACGCAGTTCCAGGTGCTGGAGCGCGATTATCGCGGCCGGCGCACGGCGGAGCCGTATCGGGCCTGGCGCGATACGGTCAACGTGCGCAAGGGCGAGACGGTGCGCATCGCGACCGTCCAGCACGAGGCCGGTGATCGCATGTTCCATTGCCATATCCTCGAGCACGAGGATCTCGGCATGATGGGCACGCTGCGCGTGGTGTGAGCGCAGGCGCGGGAACGACAGAGCAAAAAAAACCCGGCTTGGAGCCGGGTTTTTGTCGAATTCAGTACTGCGCTCAGGCTGCCTGAATATTCGAAGCTTGCTTGCCCTTCGGGCCTTGAACCACATCAAAGCTCACTTTCTGGCCTTCCTTGAGGGTCTTGAAACCCGCCATGGTGATAGCCGAGAAATGTGCAAACAGATCTTCGCCGCCTTCATCGGGCGTAATGAAACCGAAGCCTTTCGCGTCGTTGAACCATTTGACGATACCAGTTGCCATGCCTACTTCCCCTGTCACTCAGTCGTTACCACGAGCACGCTCGAAAAGCTAAACGACCGGAAAATACAGCCGTTCCCCCCTCACAAGCTCACCTCGGCCTTTTTTTATCGTCGAATAAGACGGATTGAAAAAAGTGCCAGCTTGATTGTTGGCGCTCTTTATTTGAGTGTCAAGGGGAATTTGTCGGCGGTTTGGGGGTCGTTGTAAAGAACCCATCTTCAGGGTTTATCCCGCTTTGCAGTGTCATACGGGTGCCAAGCGAAGGTGCTTGAAAAGCCCCATAATCGGCCCATATACCAGAACCGGACGACAGCCCGTCGAGCTTTCCGGGAATATGGGATACTCGATCCACGCGTTGCGACACGGAGCATTTCCGGCGTCGCGGCCACGATCGGAGGCCGGCGCCGCGAGCCGGTTTTCGTAGCGTGCGCAGCGTTTGAGCTGTTGAGCATGCATGCAGAACGGCGCCGGCCGCAAGGCTGGTTTATGACAGGATTGCGGGCCTGTCCGAGTTGTTTAGAATGGGTGTATGGCGATTATCCCGGACAAGCAGGACAACACCGTCCTGGAACGCAATGAGCAGAAACTGAAGCCGCCTTCGATGTACAAGGTGGTGCTGCTGAACGACGATTTCACCCCGATGGAATTCGTCGTGATGGTGGTTCAGGAGTACTTCAAGAGGGATCGCGAGACCGCGATGCAGATCATGCTCAAGGTTCATCGCGAGGGGCGGGGGGTATGTGGGGTCTATACGCGAGACATCGCGTCGACCAAAGTTGAGCAAGTCGTTACCCATGCGCGGCAGGCAGGGCATCCGCTGCAGTGCGTGATGGAGGAAGCATGATTGCCCAGGAATTGGAAGTCAGCCTGCACATGGCGTTCATGGAAGCGCGTCAGGCGCGGCATGAATTCATTACGGTCGAACACCTGTTGCTCGCGTTGCTCGACAACCCGACCGCAGCCGAGGTGTTGCGAGCGTGCGCGGCGAACATCGAAGACCTGCGCCAGAACCTGCGCAACTTCATCCATGACAACACGCCTACCGTGCCGGGCACCGAGGACGTCGACACCCAGCCGACGCTCGGTTTCCAGCGCGTGATCCAGCGCGCGATCATGCATGTGCAATCCACCTCGAACGGCAAGAAGGAAGTGACCGGCGCGAACGTGCTGGTGGCGATCTTCGGCGAGAAGGATTCGCACGCGGTCTACTACCTGCAACAGCAGGGCGTGACGCGTCTCGACGTCGTGAATTTCATTTCGCACGGTATCGCGAAAACCGGCAACGCCGGCGATGCGGCAAAGGCTGGCGAAGGCACGCCCGAGTCGGAAGATCCGAACGCGCAGAAGGAAACCCCGCTCGCGCAGTTCACGCAGAATCTCAACCAATTGGCGAAGGACGGTCGCATCGATCCGCTCATCGGTCGCGAGACCGAGGTCGAGCGCGTGGTGCAGGTGCTGTGCCGTCGCCGCAAGAACAACCCGCTGCTGGTCGGCGAGGCCGGCGTCGGCAAGACCGCGATCGCCGAGGGCCTGGCCTGGCGCATCACGCGTGGCGAAGTGCCGGACATCCTCGCGAACGCGCAGGTGTTCTCGCTCGACATGGGCGCGTTGCTGGCAGGCACGAAATATCGTGGCGACTTCGAACAGCGTCTGAAGACGGTGCTCAAGGAGCTCAAGGAGCGTCCGCACGCGATCCTGTTCATCGACGAGATCCACACGCTGATCGGCGCGGGCGCCGCGTCGGGCGGCACGCTCGATGCGTCGAACCTGCTGAAGCCGGCGTTGTCGTCGGGCAACCTGAAGTGCATGGGCGCGACCACCTTCACGGAATACCGCGGCATCTTCGAAAAGGATGCGGCGCTGTCGCGGCGTTTCCAGAAAGTCGACGTCAACGAGCCGTCGGTCGAGCAGACCGTCGCGATCCTTCGCGGGCTCAAGTCGCGCTTCGAGGAGCACCACGGCGTCAAGTATTCGTCGAGTGCGCTGTCGGCCGCCGCTGAACTGTCGGCACGCTTCATCACCGATCGCCATCTGCCCGACAAGGCGATCGACGTGATCGACGAAGCCGGCGCAGCGCAGCGCATCCTGCCGAAGTCGAAGCAGAAGAAGACGATCGGCAAGTCGGAGATCGAGGAAATCATCTCGAAGATCGCCCGCGTCCCGCCGCAAAGCGTGTCGCAGGACGATCGCAGCAAGCTGCAAACGCTCGATCGTGACCTGAAGAGCGTCGTGTTCGGCCAGGATCCGGCGATCGACGCGCTCGCCGCCGCGATCAAGATGGCACGGGCCGGCCTCGGCAAGCTCGACAAGCCGATCGGCTCGTTCTTGTTCTCCGGTCCGACCGGCGTCGGCAAGACCGAAGTGGCGCGGCAGCTCGCGTTCACGCTCGGCATCGAGCTGATCCGTTTCGACATGTCGGAATACATGGAGCGTCATGCGGTCAGCCGGCTGATCGGCGCGCCGCCGGGCTATGTCGGGTTCGACCAGGGTGGTTTGCTGACCGAAGCCGTCACGAAGAAGCCGCATTGCGTGCTGCTGCTCGACGAAATCGAGAAGGCGCATCCGGACATCTTCAACGTGCTGCTGCAGGTGATGGACCACGGCACGCTGACCGACAACAACGGTCGCAAGGCGGATTTCCGCAACGTCATCATCATCATGACGACCAATGCGGGTGCCGAGTCGATGCAGAAGGGCACGATCGGCTTCACGACGCGGCGCGAAGTCGGCGACGAAATGGGCGAGATCAAGCGCCTGTTCACGCCGGAATTCCGCAACCGTCTCGACTCGACGATCAGCTTCCGCTCGCTCGATGAGGAAATCATCATGCGCGTGGTCGACAAGTTCCTGATCCAGTTGGAAGATCAACTGCACGAGAAGAAGGTCGATGCGTTGTTCACCGATGCGCTTCGCAAGTATCTCGCGAAGAACGGCTTCGATCCGCTGATGGGTGCGCGTCCGATGCAGCGTCTGATTCAGGACACGATCCGTCGTGCGCTGGCCGACGAACTGCTGTTCGGCAAGCTCGTGAGCGGCGGCCGCGTGACGGTCGACGTCGACGAGAAGGAAGTCGTGCAACTGTCGTTCGACAATTCGGCGGAGCCGCCGAAGCCGAGCGAGGAAACGGTCGAAGTGGAATGACACGCGGCAACGCGTGAAGCAAACGGCGCGGGAGCTTCCCGCGCCGTTTTATTTTGTCCGGCGCCGGTGCGTGCGTGCGGATGAGGGCAGGGGAGGCTGGCAGTTTTGGCGCACACACAAGAACAGATCGCGCTCGCTAACGGCGAGGCGCGGCAGTCGAGAGAAATGGGGCGCGGATTCCGTCCGCACGCAATGACCAATCAAACCGGGGCGGCGCGATCCGCAGTACACCGTGCCGCGTGGCGGCGCCTCGAAGCGGCCGCATTCGGCGTGTTGCTGTTGGCCTGCCCGGCCTGGAGCGTGGCGCACGCCGGTGCGCCGTTACGCCATGGCCCTCACGCCTGGGATGGCCACTGGCGCAGCAGCGCCGGCGGGCGCGACCTGACGATTTCGCAAGGCAGCGTCAGCTATTCGTATCGCAGCGCACGCGCGCCAGGTGGGCGTACCGGCTTGCTGCTGCGGCTCAAGGAAGTCGAGCCGAACCTGGCTCGGCTCTCGCGCGCCGATCGGTCCGGCGGCCCGTGTGAGCTCGATGCGCGTCAACTCGGCCATGACCTCGTGATCGCGGCGCGCAGCGGCTGTCAGGTCGCCGACGCGAACCCGGACGCCGTACTGCGCCGGGTGCGCTGACCGGGTTGGCCGGCCTTATTGCCGGCCGGTGCTGCCGAAGCCGCCTTCGCCGCGCTCGCTCTGTGCGAAATCATCGACGATGTTGAAGCGAGCCTGCACCACCGGCACGATCACGAGCTGCGCGAGGCGCTCGAACGGGTTCAGCGTGAATTCGGTCTGGCCGCGGTTCCAGGTCGACACCATCAGTTGCCCCTGGTAATCCGAATCGATCAGGCCGACCAGGTTGCCGAGCACGATGCCATGCTTGTGGCCGAGGCCCGAGCGCGGCAGGATCAGCGCTGCGTAGCCCGGGTCCGCCACGTGGATCGCGAGGCCGGTGGGCACCAGAATGGTGTCGCCCGGCTTCAGCACGACGGGCGCATCGAGGCAGGCGCGCAGGTCGAGGCCCGCGCTGCCCGGCGTGGCGTAGTTCGGCAGATATTCGCGCATGCGCGCGTCGAGGATTTTGAGGTCGAGATTCATGCGGCGAATGGCGGGCAGGAGTCGGTAAAGAAAATGCCGGGCCACCACGGCAAGCGCGGCGGCCCGGCGCTGAAGCGTCAGATCAGACGGGTATCGGGCAGGCGCCTGGCGATCTCGTCGATCAGCGTATGCGCCAGCGTGGCTTTCGCCTCGCGCGGCAAAGGCGTGGCGCCGCTCGCTTCGAACAGCACCACTTCGTTGTCGTCGCGGCCGAACGTCAGCGGGCCGAGATTGCCGATCAGGAGCGGCACCTGCTTGCGGCGTCGCTTTTCCTCGCCGTGCACGTCGAGGTCGCCGCTCTCGGCGGCGAAGCCGACGCAGAACGGCGCATCGGGCCGGGCCGCCACGGTCGCGAGGATATCGGGGTTCTCGACGAATTCGAGCACCGGCATCTTGCGATCGGCGGTCTTCTTGATCTTGTGCTCGGCCGGTTGCGCCACGCGCCAGTCGGCCACGGCGGCCACCGCGATGAACAGGTCGGCGTCGGCGGCGGCATGCATGACCGCATCGTGCATCTGCTGCGCGGTTTGCACATCCTCGCGATAGACACCCCACGGCGTCGCCAGATGAACGGGGCCGGCGATCAGGTGCACGTCGGCACCGGCCTGCTGGGCCGCGCGGGCGAGCGCGAAGCCCATCTTGCCGCTCGACAGGTTGGTCAGCCCGCGCACCGGATCGAGCGGCTCGAACGTCGGGCCGGCCGTGATCAGCACGCGCTTGTGGGCGAGCTTCTTGGGCCGGAAGTGCGACACGATCGCCTCGTAGATCGCTTCCGGTTCGAGCATGCGGCCGTCGCCGATCTCGCCGCAGGCCTGCGCGCCCGAATCGGGGCCGAGCACCGACACGCCGTCGGCGCGCAGTTGCGCCGCGTTGCGCTGGGTGGCCGGGTTCTGCCACATCTGACGGTTCATGGCCGGCACCACCAGCAGCGGGCAATCGCGCGCGACGCAGAGCGTCGACAGCAGATCGTCGGCGAAGCCGTGCGCAAGCTTGGCGAGGAAATCGGTGGAGGCGGGCGCGATCACGATGGCGTCGGCCTCGCGCGACAGATCGATGTGCGCCATGTTGTTGTCGACGCGCGCGTCCCACTGGCTCGTGTAGACGGGCCGCCCCGACAGCGCCTGCATCGTGACGGGCGTGATGAACTGGGCGGCGGCCTCGGTCATTACCACCTGCACGGTCGCGCCGGCCTTGGTCAGCAGGCGCGTGAGCTCGGCGATCTTGTAGCAGGCGATGCCGCCCGTCAGGCCGAGAACGAGATGTTTTCCTGCGAGTTCCTGATGTTCCAACGGGACCTCCGCTAATGAAACGGGCCGGCACCCGAAGGCCCGGCCCCGTAATTTACCGCGTTGTCGCGGCCATTGCGTCAGGCGCTCAACGCGTGCCGCGCACGCGGCGCAGTTCGTCGTAGATCAGCAGGATCGCGCCGATCGTGATGGCCGAATCGGCCAGGTTGAACGCCGGAAAGTGCCAGCGGCCGACGTGGAAATCGAGGAAGTCGATCACGTGGCCGTACATCAGGCGGTCGATCACGTTGCCGAGCGCACCGCCGAGGATCAGCGCCAGCGACAGGCTGAACAGGCGCTGATGGCCATGGCGCTTCAGCAGATAGCAGATCACCAGCGTGGCGGCGATGCCGAGCGCCGTGAAGGCCCAGCGCTGCCAGCCGCTGGCGGCCGACAGGAAGCCGAACGCCGCGCCGCGGTTGTAGATCAGCGTCAGGTCGAAGAAGCTCGTCAGCGTATGGAACGAGCCATAGCTGAAGGTCTTCAGCACCGCGATCTTGCTGAGCTGATCGAACAGGATGACGATCAGCGAAATGCCGAGCCAGGGCGCGAGCGCGCCGCCGGTGGATTTCGACAAGGATTTCGTTGCCATGATTACGCAGCGCTCCGGGTTTCGCCGTTTTCAAAGAGGTTGGAGAAGCAGCGGCCGCACAGCGTCGGGTGCTCGGCATGCGCGCCGACATCCTCGCGGTAGTGCCAGCAGCGCTCGCACTTCTGGTACGACGAGGCCGACACGTTGACGGCTTCGTCGCCTTCCGCCTCGACCTGCGCGACCGTGGCCGCCGACGTGATCAGCACGAACTTCAGGTCGTCGCCGAGGCTCGCGAGCGCGTCGTAACGTGCGCCGCTCGCGCGGATTTCCACCTCGGCCTGCAGCGACGAGCCGATCCGGTTCGCCGTGCGGGCTTCCTCGAGCGCCTTCGTCACGTCCGCGCGCACCGCGCGCAGCAGCGTCCACTTGTCGACCAGCGCCGCCGCGCCGTCGATGTCCGGGTAAGCGTAGTAGGTTTCCGTGAAAATCGTCTGGCTGGCCGGCTGGAACACCTTCCAGGCTTCCTCGGCCGTGAACGAGAGGAACGGCGCGAGCACGCGCAGCAGGCCCTGCGTGATGTGGTACAGCGCCGTCTGCGCCGAGCGGCGGGCGTGCGACGCCGGCGCGCTGGTGTAGAGGCGGTCCTTCAGCACGTCGAGGTAGAAGCCGCCGAGGTCTTCCGAGCAGTAGGTTTGCAGCTTGGCGACGATCGGATGGAACTCGTACTTCTCGTAGTAGCCGAGCAGTTCGGTTTGCAACTGCGCGGAGAAGGCGATCGCATAGCGGTCGATTTCGAGCCACTCGGTGGCCGGCACCGCATCCTTCGCGTAGTCGAAATCGGACAGGTTCGCGAGCAGGAAGCGCAGCGTGTTGCGGATGCGGCGATAGCCTTCCGTCACGCGCTTGAGGATTTCTTCCGAGATCGCCAGTTCGCCCGAGTAATCGGTCGAGGCGATCCACAGGCGCACGATTTCCGCGCCGAGGCGGTTCGACACTTCATGCGGATCGATGCCGTTGCCGAGCGACTTGCTCATCTTGCGGCCTTCGCCGTCGACCGTGAAGCCGTGCGTGAGCAGGCCCTTGTACGGCGCGCGGCCGTCGATCATCGACGCCGTCAGCAGCGACGAATGGAACCAGCCGCGGTGCTGATCCGAGCCTTCGAGGTAGAGGTCGGCCGGGAATTGCAGCGAATCCTTGTGCGAGCCGCGCAGCACGTGCCAGTGCGTCGTGCCCGAATCGAACCAGACGTCGAGCGTGTCGCGGTTCTTTTCATAGAGGTTGGCTTCGTCGCCGATCAGTTCGCGTGCGTCGAGCGCCTGCCAGGCCTCGATGCCGCCCACTTCCACGCGCTTGGCCACTTCTTCCAGCAGCTCCAGCGTGCGCGGATGCAGGTCGCCGGTTTCCTTGTGGACGAAGAACGCCATCGGCACGCCCCACTGGCGCTGACGCGACAGCGTCCAGTCCGGGCGGTTCGCGATCATGCTGTAGAGGCGCTGCTTGCCCCACGACGGGTAGAACGCGGTGTCTTCCACGCCTTGCAGCGCGACTTCGCGCAGCGTGCGGCCGCCGTCGTTCGGGGGCGTATCCATGCCGGCGAACCATTGCGAGGTGGCGCGGTAGATGATCGGCGTCTTGTGGCGCCAGCAGTGCATGTAGCTGTGCGTGTACTTCTCGCTGCGCAGCAGCGTGCCCGCGGCCTCGAGCGCCTCGACCACCTTCGGGTTCGCATCCCAGATCGCCAGGCCGCCGAACAGCGGCAGCGATTCGATATAGCGGCCGTCGCCCATCACCGGGTTGATGATGTCGGCGTCGGTCAGGCCGTGGGCCTTGCATGAGATGAAATCTTCCACGCCGTAGGCGGGCGACGAGTGGACGATGCCGGTGCCGGTGTCGGTCGTGACGTAGTCGCCGAGGTAGATCGGCGCCGTACGCTGATAGCCCGGATGCGCGCCGGCCAGCGGGTGATGGAAGCGCAGGCCGGCGAGCTTGGCGCCCGGCGCGGTGGCGATCGTCGTGCCGCTCAGCTTGAACGCTTCGAGGCAGGCCGCGACGCGCTCTTCGGCCAGGATCAGCAGGCCGCGCGGCGTGTCGACCAGCGCGTAGACGATTTCCGGGTGCGCGTTGAGCGCCTGGTTGGCCGGCATGGTCCACGGCGTGGTGGTCCAGATCACGATGCCGCCTTCGGCGCGCGGCAGCGCGGCCAGGCCGAACGCCTGCGCGGTCAGCTCGGGCTCCGCGAACGGGAACAGCACGTCGATGGTCGGATCGGTGCGGTCCTTGTATTCGACTTCCGCCTCGGCCAGCGCCGAGCCGCAATCGAAGCACCAGTTGACCGGCTTCAGGCCGCGATACACGAAGCCCTTCTCCATGATCTTGCCGAGCGCGCGCAGTTCGCCCGCTTCGTTGGCGAAGTTCATCGTCTTGTACGGGTTCTTCCAGTCGCCGAGCACGCCGAGCCGCTTGAAGCCGGGCTTCTGCTTCTCGATCTGCTCGGTGGCGTAGGCGCGCGCCTTTTTCTGCACTTCGGCGGCCGGCAGCGATTTGCCGAACTGCTTTTCGATCTGGATTTCGATCGGCATGCCGTGGCAATCCCAGCCCGGCACGTAGGGCGCGTCGAAGCCGGCCATGTTGCGCGACTTGACGACGATGTCCTTCAGGATCTTGTTGACGGCGTGGCCGAGGTGGATGTCGCCGTTCGCATAGGGCGGGCCGTCGTGCATGATGAACTTCGGACGGCCGGCGCTGGCGGCGCGGATCGTTTCGTAGACATTGCGGTCTTCCCAGTCCTGAACCCATTGGGGTTCGCGCTTGGGCAGGTCGCCGCGCATCGGGAACGGCGTGTCGAGCAGGTTGACCGGATATTTGGCCTGCGGTTTCGAATCGGCTTTCTTGTTGCTCATGTCGGGAATCGCTATCTCTATTCGGGGACGCTCGCGCGTCGTGAATCGGGGGACGGGCACCGGGGGCGGCGGGGCGGGCGCGGGTGGCGCCCGAACCGGATCAGCTAATTCGGTCGGTGGCCGAAATGGCGAAGCCGGTTGCGCGGCCGCCGGGCGGGACGCCATGCGCGGCGAAGTAGGCGCGCGTGTCGACGACGTCCTGCGCGATCGCGCGGGTCAGCGTTTCCAGGTCGATGAATTTCGCCTCGTCACGCAGCTTCTTCAGGAATTCGACGCGCACGAGCTTGCCGTAGGCGTCGCCGTGCCAGTCGAGAATATGGACTTCGAGCAGCACGCGGCCCGCATCGACCACCGTGGGGCGCACGCCGAGGCTGGCCACCGCGGGCAGCGGGTGATCGGCGAGGCCGTGCACCGTCACCACGAAGATGCCCGACAGCGCCGGGCGCTTGTGCGCGATCGACAGGTTCAGGGTCGGGAAGCCGAGATCGCGGCCGAGCTTCAGGCCGTGCGTGACATGGCCGCTGATCGCGTAGCCGTGGCCGAGCGCGTTCTTGGCCGCATCGAGATCGCCGGCCGCCAGCGAGGCGCGCACGCCCGAGCTGGAAATGCGCGCGCCGTTCGGCGCGGCCAGCGTGGCCATCTGCTCGACGTCGAACCCGTAGCGCGTGCCGGCTTCCTTCAGCGAGGCGAAATTGCCGGCCCGCTTGGCGCCGTAGCGGAAATCGTCGCCGACGATCATCCAGCGGGTGTGCAGGCCGCCCACCAGGGTGTCCTCGACGAACGCCTCGGGCGACTGGTTCGCGAACGTCTGGTTGAAGTGCTCGACCACCACGCGATCGACGCCGTTCTCGCGCAGCGCCTCGAGCTTGTCGCGCAGCATCGCGATGCGCGGCGGCGCGCCGGCCGGGTTGAAGAATTCGCGGGGGTGCGGTTCGAACGTCATCACGCACACGGGCAGCCCGCGTGCGTCCGCCGCCGCGCGCACGCGCGCGAGCAAGGCCTGATGGCCGCGATGGACACCGTCGAAATTGCCGATCGTCAGCGCGCACGGGGCGCGACTTTCGGCGTTGGGCAGGCCGCGAAACACTTTCACGATAGCGGGTTGGCAGCGGACGAAATGGGCGGGCGGATGCCGCAAAGCACAAGATTATAAACGCTTCGCGGCAATGGGCGCCCCGTCGGGCCGGAAACGGCGATCCCGGATGGTAAAATCCGCGCATGAAGAAAATAGTCATCCTGATTTCAGGTCGCGGCAGCAACATGGAGGCCATCGTCGAAGCGTGCAGGCGCGACGGCTGGCCGGCCCAGGTTGCCGCCGTGATCGCAAACCGGCCCGATGCGGCCGGTTTGTCATTTGCGGCCGCGCGCGGAGTCCCGACCGCGGTGGTCGATCATCGCGGCCACGACGGCCGCGAGGCCTTCGACGCCGCGCTGGCGGCCGAGATCGACCGTTTCGCGCCCGATCTCGTGGTGCTGGCCGGGTTCATGCGGATTCTGACGCCGGCCTTCGTCGCCCGTTTCGAGGGCCGGATGCTGAACGTTCATCCGTCGCTGTTGCCCAGCTTCAAGGGCATCCGCACACATGAGGCCGCTCTGGCCGCCGGCGTGGCCCTGCATGGCGCGACGGTGCATTTCGTGATTCCCGAGCTGGACAGCGGCGCGATCGTCGCGCAGGCGGCGGTGCCGGTGCGCGACGGCGATACGCCCGACGCGCTGGCGCAGCGCGTGCTGGCCGCCGAGCACCAGCTTTATCCGCGCGCCGTGCGCTGGTTCGTCGAGGGCCGGCTGCGGCTCGAAGCGGGCCGCGCGGTGCTGGCGCCGGGCGCTTGCCGCTGGCTGCTGGCCGACGGCGACGTCAACGACTACAACGATTTGGGTGAGGGTGTATGAAGCTGCATGGATTCCTGATTGGCCAGACCGAGCTGCTGCTCGGCGACGTACTGAAGTTCACCGGCCCGGCCGATGCCGCCACGAGCCGCTTTTTCCGCGCGCATCCGAAGCTCGGCCACGCCGAGCGCGGGGTGATCGCCGAAGCGGTGTTCGCGGTGCTGCGCCGGAAGATGGAATATTCGCATCTGGCCGAAAGCGGCACGGGCAACCCGACGCGGCGCCTGACGCTGCTCGGCCTGATGCAGACGGCGGGCCGCTCGGCGCTGCGCGCGCACGTCTCGGAATCCGAATGGGCGTGGCTCGATCACGTCGCGAAGATCGATCCGGCCAGCCTGCCGCTGCGCGTGCGCACCAACCTGCCCGACTGGATCTACCAGGCGCTCGCGCAGCGTTTCGATGCCGACACGCTGGCGAAGTTCGCCGCCGCCGTGAACTATCCGGCCCCGCTCGACCTGCGGGCCAACGCCCAGAAGGCCACGCGCGAGCAGGTGGTGGCCGCGCTCAAGGCCAACGGGATCGAGGCCGGCGAGACGCCGTTCGCCCCGTACGGCGTGCGCGTGAACGGCAAGCCGGCGCTGACCAAGCTCGCGCTGTTCCAGGAAGGCATGATCGAGGTGCAGGACGAGGGCAGCCAGTTGCTGTGTTCGCTGATGGCGCCGCGCCGTGGCGAGATGATCGTCGACTTCTGCGCGGGCGCGGGCGGCAAGACGCTGGCGATCGGCGCGGCCATGCGTTCGACCGGCCGCCTGTATGCGTTCGACATCTCCGAAAAGCGTCTGGCCAAGCTCAAGCCGCGCCTTGCGCGCAGCGGGCTGTCGAACGTGAACCCGGTGCTGATCGACAGCGAGCACGACGCGAAGATCAAGCGTCTGGCGGGCAAGATCGACCGCGTGCTGGTGGACGCGCCGTGCAGCGGGCTCGGCACGCTGCGCCGCAATCCGGACCTGAAGTGGCGCCAGACGCGCGACTCGATCGCCGAACTGACGCCCAAGCAGGGCTCGATTCTGGCCAGCGCCGCGCGGCTCGTGAAGCCGGGCGGCCGGCTCGTCTACGCGACCTGCAGCGTGCTGGAAGCCGAAAACGAAGCGATCGTCGAGCAGTTCCTGGCCGCGCACCCCGATTTCGTGCTGGTGCCCGCCAACAAGGTGCTGGCCGAGCAGCGCATCGAGCTCGATACCGGCGATTACCTGTCGTTGTGGCCGCATCGTCACGCCACCGACGGCTTCTTCGCCGCCGTGATGGAGCGCCGTGCGAAGCCGGCCGTGAAGAAGGCCGACAAGCAAGCCGAAGCGAAGGCGGATGAATCGGTGGCTGAATCGACAACCGAGTCGATCGAAGTTGCCAACGCGGCAGAAGCCGCGGTGTCGGCGGATCCGGTTGCGCCGGCTGCCGAGCCGGCCGCCGGTCAGGACTGACCGCGGGGCAGGCCGTGCAGGACCCGTTGCTGTCGAAGCGGCTGGCCAGTGTGATCCGCGATTTCGGGCAGCCGGTCAT
>NZ_BAAILN010000134.1:89983-141716 GCF_054589155.1 Burkholderia sp. 3C | reverse complement strand
GCGCCGCCGGCCGCGCGTCCGGCACCGGTTCGGAAAGCCTGAACCGCGCGCTGTTCCCGCTCGCCGGCGGCACGCTGCTGACGGTGGCGCAGGCGGTTGGCGACCGCTTCTTCGCCACGCCCATCCTGCAACTCGCGCTGGTGCCGTTGTTCGGCATCGCGCTGCTCTATCTGCTGTTCTCGATCGCGCGCCGCGCGTTTGCGCGCGACGGCGATACCCACGCGTGGCTGTCGATCGTCGAAAAGCTGGTGTCGGCGGTGGTCTGGGTCGCGATGGGGCTGACCGTGCTCGGCATCCAGCGCGACGTGGTCGACTGGCTCGACAGCCTGACGTTCCATGTCGGCAGTGCGCACCTGAGCCTGCTCTCGCTGTTGTCCGGTTGCCTGTGGATTTGCGTGACGCTGGTGGTGGCGATGTGGCTCGGTTCGCTGCTGGAGGACCGCCTGGCGCGGGCCGTCACGCTCGATGCGAACCTCAAGGTGGTGCTGTCGCGGGTCGGCCGCGCGCTGCTGGTGGTGGCGGCCGTGCTGATCGGCCTGTCGCTGGTCGGCATCGACGTGACCGTGCTCGGTGTGTTCGGCGGCGCGCTCGGCGTGGGGCTCGGCTTCGGCCTGCAGAAGATCGCCAGCAACTACGTGTCGGGCTTCATCATCCTGCTCGACCGCTCGCTGCGGCTGGGCGACGCGATCGACGTGGGCGGCCTGCAGGGCATCGTCACGCAGATCCGCACCCGCTACACGGTGGTGCGTGGCCTCGACGGCTACGAAAAGCTGATCCCGAACGAGAAGCTGATTACCGACGTGGTGCAGAACCAGTCGTCGTTCCAGACCCGCGGCTACGCCAAGGTGGCGATCCGCATCGCCTACACGAGCGACGTCGAAGCGGCGCTGGCCTTGCTGGCCGAGGCCGCGAACGGCGTCGAGCGCGTGCTCGACGAGCCGGCGCCGGCGCCTTATCTGGTGGGCTTCGGCGTGGACGGCATCGAACTCGAACTGGGCTTCTGGATTGCCGATGCCGCGCGCGGCACGTCGGGGGTGCGCTCGGCCGTCAACCGCAGGCTGTGGCGGTTGTTCGCGGAGCATGGGGTTGCCGTGCCGTTGCCGCAGCGCGAAGTGCGGGTGATCGACGGGCGTTCGTTGCATGTCGAAGAATGAATTCGACCCTTTTCAAGGGTTTCGGGCGTGCCATTGGACCATTTTGGATCGATGGTCCACAGGTGGACTGCAATCCCCTTGCGCCGTAGCAACAATCATTCATTTTTGACAGTTGCCGGGAACGGATACAGTAAAATTTCGTCCATACCCGGTATGCTTTCATTTCTATGACGTTGGCGCGCGCATACCGGCGCCATCTCCGAATTACAGGTAAATGCCTTGTTGAATTCTGTGCTCGACTTCCTGGCCCACGGGCTGCTGCACCTCTCCTGGTGGCAGATCATTCTGTTCACGCTCGTTGCCACGCACGTCACGATCGTGGCCGTGACCATCTATCTGCATCGCTGTCAGGCGCACCGCGCGCTCGATCTGCACCCGATCGTCAGCCACTTCTTCCGTCTGTGGCTGTGGATGTCCACGGGCATGCTGACGGGCCAATGGGCGGCGATCCACCGCAAGCACCACGCCAAGTGCGAAACCGAAGAGGATCCGCACAGCCCGCAAACGCGTGGCATCTGGAAGGTGCTGCTCGAAGGCGCCGAGCTGTATCGCGCCGAAGCGAAGAACGAAGAAACGCTGCGCAAGTTCAGCCACGGCACGCCGAACGACTGGATCGAACGCAACATCTACTCGAAGTACACGATCCTCGGCGTGAGCCTGATGATGGTGATCGACGTGGCGTTGTTCGGCATCGTCGGCCTGTCGGTGTGGGCCGTGCAGATGATCTGGATCCCGTTCTGGGCTGCCGGCGTCGTCAATGGTCTCGCGCACTTCTGGGGTTACCGCAATTTCAACTCGGCCGATGCCAGCACGAACCTGATTCCCTGGGGCATCGTGATCGGCGGCGAGGAAATGCACAACAACCACCACACGTTCGCCACTTCCGCGAAGTTCTCGAACAAGTGGTACGAGTTCGACATCGGCTGGATGTACATCCGTATCCTGTCGGCATTCAAGCTCGCGAAGGTCAAGAAGGTCGCGCCCACGCCGCGCCTCGTCGCACGCAAGGCCGTGCTCGACCAGGAAACGCTGCAGGCCGTGCTGTCGAACCGCTATGAAGTGATGGCGCGTTACGGCAAGGCATTCAAGCGCGCTTACCGCCAGGAACTGGCGCATCTGAAGGGCCTCGGTTCGAGCGAGAAGTATCAGTCGCTGCGTGGCGCGCGCAACTGGTTCCACAAGGGTGAAGACGGCCTGAACGAACCGCAGAAGCGCCAATTGCCGGAAATCTTCGCGAACAGCCAGAAGATGGAAACCTACTTCCAGTTGCGCCAGGATCTGGCCTCGATGTGGGATCGTTCGAATGCTTCGCGCGAACAGCTGCTGGCCCAATTGCAGGACTGGTGCCATCGTGCCGAACAAAGCGGCATCAAGGCGCTGCAGGAGTTCGCGACGCGTCTGCGCCGCTACGCATGATCTGAAATCGATTAGAATTTCGGAACGTCACAAACCCCGCGTTGGCGGGGTTTTTTCTTTTGTGCCGCCGATTTGGCGGTGGCCAATCGACAGCGATTCTGCCGTGCAGAGGAAGTAGAGGAGATACGAGATGCAAGCCGCGATCAAACCCGTCGAGTACGACCGGCCCGGCGCCGTGTGTGGAATCGGGCAAGCCTGGGCGAAGGTGCCCGACAGCCCGTCCGCGGCGGAGCGCGATGCGCTGAAGGCGCGGATCAAGGCGCTGCTCAAGCGCGAAAAGGCGGTGCTTGTCGCCCACTATTACGTGGACGCCGAGTTGCAGGAACTGGCCGACGAAACCGGCGGTTGCGTAGCCGATTCGCTGGAAATGGCGCGTTTCGGGCGTGATCACGAAGCGCAAACCTTGATCGTCGCCGGCGTGCGCTTCATGGGCGAAACGGCGAAGATCCTGAGTCCCGGCAAGCGGATTCTGATGCCCGATCTCGACGCCACCTGCTCGCTCGACCTCGGCTGCCCGGTCGACGAATTCTCGGCGTTTTGCGACGCGCATCCGGATCGCACGGTGGTGGTGTACGCCAACACCAGCGCCGCCGTGAAGGCACGCGCCGACTGGATGGTCACCTCGTCGATCGGCCTGGAGATCGTCGCCGATCTGCATGCACGCGGCGAAAAGCTGATCTGGGCGCCGGACCGGCACCTCGGCAGCTATATCCAGAAGAAAACCGGCGCCGACATGCTGATGTGGCAAGGCTCCTGTTTGGTGCACGACGAATTCAAGGGCATCGAGCTCGACCTGCTGCGCGCCGAACACCCCGGCGCGAAGGTGCTCGTGCACCCGGAATCGCCCGAGAACGTGGTGGCGCTGGCCGATGTGGTGGGCTCGACCACGCAGTTGATCGACGCGGCCGTGAAGCTCGACGCGCAAACCTTCATCGTCGCCACCGACCTTGGCATCCTGCACAAGATGCAGCTTGCCGCGCCGGGCAAGACGCTGATCGCCGCGCCCACGGCCGGCAACAGCGCCACCTGCAAGAGCTGTGCGCAGTGCCCGTGGATGGCGATGAACGGCCTCGCGAATCTGGCCGACGTGCTGGAGCGCGGTCACAACGAAATCTTTGTGGATGCGACGCTCGGCGAGCGTGCCCGCCTGCCGATCGATCGGATGCTCGACTTCGCCGCGCAGCACAAGCGGCGCGTGCAGGCGAGCGGTGATCTGCAGCGCGATGCGCAACTGTTCTCGAACGTGGGGGCGGCATGACGGCAGCGGTGTCCCCGATCTACGACGAAATCGTCCATCAATACGGCGCGGCCTTCGAGGCCGCGATCGCGCGCAATATCGCCGATGCGATTGCCGAGGATGTCGGCAGCGGCGACCAGACGGGTCGCCTGGTGCCCGACGGCCCGGCGCGGCTCGCGCGGATCATCGTTCGCGAGAACGCGGTGCTGTGCGGCGTGCCCTGGTTTCAGGCCGTGATGCGCGCGATCGATCCGGCCATCGAGGTGGACTGGCGTTATCGCGAAGGCGAGCTGATGACGGCCGATTCGACCGTTTGCGAGCTGCGCGGTCCCGCGCGTTCGCTGCTGACGGCCGAGCGCAATGGCCTGAACTTCCTGCAATTGCTGTCGGGTGTGGCCAGCGCGACGCGGCGCTACGTCGACCTGATCGATGGTCAGCGTGCACGTATCCTCGATACGCGCAAGACGCTGCCGGGGCTGCGGCTCGCGCAGAAATACGCGGTGCGCGTTGGCGGCGGCGCGAATCAACGGCTCGCGCTTTACGACGGCATCCTGATCAAGGAAAACCACATCGCGGCGGCCGGCGGCGTGGGTGCGGCGCTCGATGCCGCGTTCGCCCTGGATGCCGGCGTGCCGGTGCAGGTCGAGGTCGAAACGCTGGCGCAGCTCGATACGGCGCTCGCGCACGGCGCGAAATCGGTGCTGCTCGACAACTTCACGTTCGACATGATGCGCGACGCGGTGCGCGTGGCCGGTGGCCGTGCCGTGCTCGAGGTGTCGGGCGGGGTCAATGCGGATACGGTCTGCGACATCGCCGCGACGGGCGTGGATCGCATCTCGATCGGCGCGCTGACCAAGGATGTGCGCTCGACCGATTATTCGATGCGGATCGTCGACTGAGAAACGGCTGGCCGCCTAAGCCAAAAACGAAGCCGCTCGCGGATGACCTCCGCGAGCGGCTTTGTCGTTTCGGGCTGCCGGAAATCGGCAGCGGCCGCGCGTTCAGCGACGCGGCAGCAGCACCGACGGCAATGCCTTCGGCAGCGTATCGGGCCAGTCGCGGCTGAAATGCAGGCCGCGGCTTTCGCGCCGCGAGCGCGCGCTTTCCACGATCAGCGACGCGACATCCACCAGATTGCGCAGTTCGAGCAGGTCGGGGCTGACGCGGAAATTCGCGTAGTACTCCTGGATTTCGTCGCGCAGCAGTTCGATGCGGTGCATCGCGCGGGCGAGCCGCTTGTCGGTGCGGACGATGCCCACGTAATTCCACATCAGGCGGCGCAGCTCGTCCCAGTTATGGGCGACCACCACTTCTTCGTCGGGATCGGACACGCGGCTTTCGTCCCAGGCGGGCAGCGCACCGTGCGGCAGGCGCGCGTAGCCGGCCGTTTCGATCGCTTCGGCGGTGGCACGGCCGATCACCAGGCATTCGAGCAGCGAGTTGCTGGCCAGCCGGTTCGCGCCGTGCAGGCCCGTGTATGACGTCTCGCCCACCGCGTAGAGGCCGGCCACGTCGGTGCGCCCGGCCAAGTCGGTGACCACGCCGCCGCACGTGTAGTGCGCGGCCGGCACCACCGGAATCGGTTGCTTGGCGATGTCGATGCCGAATTCGAGGCAGCGTGCGTGGATGGTCGGGAAGTGCTCGCGCAGGAACGCTTCGGGCTGGTGGCTGATGTCGAGATAGACGCAATCGATACCGCGCTTCTTGATCTCGAAATCGATCGCGCGCGCGACGATGTCGCGCGGCGCCAGTTCGGCGCGCGCATCGTGCGCCGGCATGAAGCGCGTGCCGTCGGGCAGCTTCAGCAGGCCGCCTTCGCCGCGTACCGCTTCCGAGATCAGGAACGACTTCGCGTACGGGTGGTAGAGGCAGGTCGGATGGAACTGGATGAATTCCATGTTCGCGACGCGGCAACCTGCGCGCGAGGCCATCGCGATGCCGTCGCCGGTCGCCGTGTCGGGGTTGGTCGTGTACAGATAGACCTTGCCCGCGCCGCCGGTGGCGAGCACCGTGTGCGGCGCCTCGATCGTGACGGTCAGCCCGGTGCGCACGTCGAGCGCATAGAGGCCGACGCAGCGCCCGCCGGGCAGGCCGATGCGCTCCGACGTGATCAGGTCGACCGCGTGGTGGTTCTCGAAAAACGTGATGTTCGGATGCTGGCGCGCCCGCGCGCTCAGGGTGGCCAGCACGGCATGTCCGGTGGCGTCGGCGGCATGAATGATGCGGCGATGGCTGTGGCCGCCTTCGCGCGTCAGGTGGAAGCCGAGTTCGGCGGCGGCGTCGCGCGTGAACGGCACGCCTTGCGAGATCAGCCACTCGATCGCCTCGCGGCCGTGTTCGACGATGAAGCGCGTGGTGGTTTCGTCGCACAAGCCGCCACCGGCCACGAGCGTGTCGCTGACGTGGTTTTCGACGCTGTCGGCCGAATCGAGCACCGCCGCGATGCCGCCCTGCGCGTAGTCGCTCGCGCCCTCCATCATCGATCGCTTCGCGATCAGCGCGACCTTGCGTGTTTGCGCGAGGTTCAGCGCGACCGACAAACCGGCAAGACCGCTGCCGACGATCGCCACATCGAAATTCATCTTGCTTCTCCGTTTCTGCGCCTTCATCCGGTATTCCCGTGCCGGCATGGCCGGCGGGAAGGGCAGAGCATACCGCGAACGCTGTGGCAATGTGTCACGGCCAAGGCAAAAAGACGATCGTCGCGAGGAAAAGCGGCGTGCCAAATAAAAAACCCCGCGATTGCGGGGTTTTTTGTGTCGCTAGACAGGGATCGAAGATTACTTGATCTTCGTTTCCTTGTATTCGACGTGCTTGCGGACGACGGGATCGAACTTCTTGATCGCCATCTTTTCCGGCATGTTGCGTTTGTTCTTCGTGGTCGTGTAGAAGTGACCCGTGCCTGCGGTCGATTCCAGCTTGATCTTGTCGCGTGCGCCCTTTGCCATGCTCGTGCTCCTTAGGCTTCGCCGCGTGCGCGCAGGTCAGCGAGCACGGTGTCGATACCGTTCTTGTCGATCAGGCGCAGGCCGGCGTTCGAAACGCGCAGACGCACCCAGCGGTTTTCGCTCTCCACCCAGAACCGGCGGTTTTGCAGGTTCGGCAGGAAGCGACGCTTCGTCTTGTTGTTGGCGTGGGAAACGTTGTTGCCGCTCATCGGCGCTTTCCCAGTTACTTGGCATACGCGTGCCATGAGAGCACTCCTAATACGCTGAATTCGGGTTCGATTGCCGATGAAGTTTCTTTGCACAACGACTGCGAACTCGCTGCCGTCTCGGAAAGACCTGGCCATCCTGAATGGCTAGACCCCTCGTCCCTTCTTTGGCTTCAGAACTGGTTGGAAAAAAGTCAGACGGCGATTCTAACAGAAAAAATTCTGGAAAATCAACCCTATTTCAGGTGCGGATCTCGGGGCGCGGTGATGGCCCGCGCCGGACGTGCGGGGTCATATCGAATGACGGCCCGTGGCGGGGTTCAGAGCAGCCCGGCGTGCGAAAACGACAAGGTGTCGCTGGCGCCGACCACGATGTGATCGATCAGCCGCACGTCCACCAGTGCGAGCGCCTCGCGCAGCAGCCGGGTGAGGCGGCGATCCTCGGCGCTCGGCCTGACCGCGCCGGACGGGTGATTATGCGCCACGATCAGTGCCGCCGCACTCAGTTCGAGCGCGCGGCGCACGATTTCGCGCGGGTAGACGGCCATCCGCGTCAGCGTGCCGACGGTGCTTTCCTCGCAATCGATCAGCCGGTGCTGCGCATCGAGATAGAGGCAGAGGAACGCCTCGCGGGTGCGGGTGCCGATCGTGAGCCGCAGATAATCGTGCACCGCCTCTGGTGAATCGATCAACGTGCGTTCCTTGCTGCGTTCGATCAGCGCACGGCGCACCAGCTCGGAGGTGGCGATCAACACGGCGGCGCGCGCCGCGCCGATGCCGGGCCGAGCGAGAACCGCCGCGGGCGACGCGTCGAGCAGGGCGCGCAGCGAGCGGAAATGCTCGAGCAGCGCCTGCGCCGTGATGGCGGTGTGCTTGCCGGCGATGCCGTTGCCGATCAGCAACGCGAGCAGTTCGCTGTCGGTCAGCGCGGCCGGCCCGCGCTCGAGCAGGCGTTCTCGTGGCCTGTCGTCGCACCGCGGATGGCTTCGCGAGGCTTTCCCGGCAAGGCGCGCCGCCGCCAGGGGCGTTGTCGGGGAAGCGGCCGCGGTCGCGGCGGGCAGGGCGGCGCGGGCCGGCGAGGCGGGCGCCGGACCGGTGACGCCGGCGAGCATCGTGACGCGTTGCGGGGCTGACGGCATGGGATTTCTCCGTTTGACGCGCGGGGAGCGGTGTGAGCCGACATTCCGCTCCAAGCGCTCAGGTGACTTACAATGGATGTTTTGCGTTATGCCGCCCGGCGGCGGATTGAACGAGTACACATGAGCCTCATCGATATCTCAGAAGTGAAGCCCGGTTCCCACGTCACGCTTCACTACCGGCTTGCGCTCGGCGATGGTGCCGACATCGTCAACACCTTCGCCGATAAGCCGGCTACGTTGCTGATGGGTGCCGGCCAACTGGCCCCGGCGCTCGAAAGCATTTTGCTCGGCCTGAAGTCGGGGCACCATTCGACCTTCCAGCTAGCGGCTGGCGAGGCGTTCGGCCCCCGCAACCCGGACATGATCCAGCGCGTGTCGATGAAAACCCTGCGCGATAACGGCATGGTGGGCGACGATTTCACGCCCGGCGACCTGATCGAGTTCAACGCGCCCGACGGCGGCCGCTATGCCGGCGTGTTGAAGGAAGTGGGCGAAACCTCGGCGCTGTTCGACTTCAACCACCCGCTCGCGGGCCAGGCCATTACGTTCGAAGTGAAAATCATCGGGATTCTGTAACCATGAGCACAACCGATACGCTGTCCGGCCAGACCGTTGCCGCCGACGCCGAAATCCTGCTCGCTCAGCCGCGCGGCTTCTGCGCCGGCGTCGATCGCGCGATCGAGATCGTCGAGCGCGCCATCGCGATGCATGGCTCGCCAATCTACGTGCGCCACGAAATCGTCCACAACAAATATGTGGTCGAGGATCTGAAGAAGAAGGGCGCGATCTTCGTCGAGGAGCTCGAGGAAGTGCCGTCGGGCAACACGGTGATCTTCAGCGCGCATGGCGTGTCGAAGGCCGTGCGCGACGAGGCCGACGTGCGCGGCCTGCGCATTTACGACGCCACCTGCCCGCTCGTCACCAAGGTGCACGTCGAAGTGGCGAAGATGCGCCAGGACGGCGTCGACATCGTCATGATCGGCCACAAGGGCCATCCGGAAGTCGAAGGCACGATGGGGCAGGTCGAACGCGGCATGCACCTTGTCGAGAGCGTCGAGGATGTGCTCGCACTGGAGCTGCCCGATCCGGAGCGCGTCGCGCTCGTCACGCAAACCACCCTGTCGGTCGACGATGCCGCCGAAATCATCGCCGCGCTGAAGAACAAGTTCCCGGCGATCCGCGAGCCGAAGAAGCAGGACATCTGCTACGCGACCCAAAATCGTCAGGACGCCGTGAAATTCATGGTGCCGCAATGCGACGTGGTGATCGTGGTCGGCAGCCCGAACAGCTCGAATTCGAGCCGGCTGCGCGAAGTCGCGGAAAAACGCGGTGTGGACGCCTATATGGTGGATTCGCCTGATCAGATCGACCCGGCGTGGGTGGCAGGCAAGCGCCGCATCGGCGTGACGGCCGGCGCGTCGGCGCCCGAGGTGCTGGCCCAGGCCGTGATCGCGCGCCTGCGCGAACTGGGTGTGCGCAACGTGCGCGCGCTCGAAGGCATCGAGGAGAACGTCTCGTTCCCGCTGCCGCGCGGCCTCAATCTGCCGCCCGCCGCGTAAGCGGCCCGCTTCCGCCTCTCTCCGCCTCTCGGCCGGCCGGATATTTTCCGGTGCGGTCCCCGCTAAAAAAGCGCGCCCTCCGGCGCGCTTTTTGTTTTTCCGTGCCGATATTTCGTTTTGCAACCGTTTGCTTCGCATGTAGTGCAACCAGGTTGCGATATTTTTGCGGACGCTTCGCAAAAAAACGGTTGCAATGCAGGAAAACCCTGTCGAATCAGGAATATTGGTTATCTATAAATTGGAGTTACAATGCGCGCGTTTTCAGGCCGAAATGCATTGCAGACAAGGATTTTGCGATGCGCAGGAGACCGATTTAATGCAGCACAAGTTGGCCGTCGCCCTGTTCGTGGCATGCGGGGTTGCAATGCGTCGCGCAGCGGTTGAGCGGGGTGCGGCAGAGTGCACCGACGCAGGAAACGCGTGCCGGACCGATTCGGTTCGGCCGGTTCGACGGGGCGCGGCAAACGGGAAGCAGAACGATAACGAGGTCTGTTTGACGATCGAAGCAATGCATTCGCGTGACCGGTGCGCCGCGCGGGATCGCTCTGCGGTTCCGGCGTGGCAGGCGGAAGCGGCCACCCATCAAATTGGCATGCAAATTGCTCAATGGATGGAAAGGCTTGGGGCGGCTGGCGCGACACACGCGACGGTACGGCATGTCCCAGCCCATCGTCTCGGCTTTTTGGATGGTTTGGGTATTGTGCGAAATACGTTTTTCTTGAATCGCCCGGCGGTTGCGACCGTGGTTGCACCATCGGGGGAACGGGATGCCGATTCGATTGCACCGGGAGTGTGCGTCGGCATGCCCGATATCGGGGCAGCAGGGCACGGCGTTGCGCAGCACGTCGCCGTGCCGGCCGCGATCGCGTACCGCGCGACGCGGCAACCTCGCCGTCTCGGCGATGCGCTCGCATCGTCGAACGGTGGATCGGCCGCCGGGCATCACGCCGGCACCGCCGAGCTCAGGCCGACGCGGCAAACCGCACGGTCGTGCCGGGCCGCGAGCCGGCAGGACGAGCGCATCGAAGCGCGCGCCACTTACCTCATGTCCGTTCCACGTCGCCCGTTCGCACGCCGTCCGGCGGCGCACGCGCACCTCGGCGCGGACATGCGGAATGCGGCGGCCTTGGGTGCAAGGATGCCTAACGACTTCAGGGAGGCCAGGATTACCGTCCTCGATGTCGTGGAGATGTAGCGACGGGACTCGTGACGGCGCCGAACCCGTGCGACGCCGTTTTGTACCCATCCCGGTGGCGGACAAGGTTGTACAGGCCACGTACCGCGCGCCGGGATGTCATCACCCTTACCGGTATTTATTCGTACCCGCAGTGCTGTCGAGAGCGCCTATCCGTCGCCTACCCGCGTCGAGCAGCGTCTCCCCGATTGCACGGACCAAGGAGCTTTAAATGGATATTTTTGTCCAGCAGGTCATCAACGGACTGGTGCTCGGCAGTGTCTACGCCATCATCGCGTTGGGCTACACGATGGTGTACGGCATTCTCGGCATCATCAACTTCGCGCACGGCGACGTGCTGATGATCGGCGCGATGGTGGCGTTGTCCGCGATCACCGTGCTGCAGAACCACTTTCCGGGCCTCGGCAACGTCGCCACGCTGACCATCGCGCTGGTGATCGCCGCGGCCGTGTGCTCGATCGTGGGTTTCGCGATCGAGCGCATCGCCTACCGGCCGCTGCGCCGCGCGCCGCGTCTCGCTCCGCTGATCACCGCGATCGGCGTGTCGATCCTGTTGCAGACGGCAGGCATGATGATCTGGTCGCGTAACCCGCTGCCGTTCCCGCAGCTGCTGTCGACCAACCCGCTGAACGTGATCCAGGCCACCGACGCGACGCCGGGCGCCGTGATTTCGCCGACCGAAATCGTGATCATCGCGGTGGCGTTCCTCGTGATGGCGGGCCTGCTGCTGCTGGTGCACAAGACCAAGCTGGGCCGTGCGATGCGCGCGATCTCGGAAAACCCGAACAACGCCAGCCTGATGGGCGTGAACCCGAACTTCGTGATCTCGGCCACCTTCATGATCGGCTCCGCGCTCGCGGCGCTGGCCGGTGTGATGATCGCGTCCGAATACGGCAACGTGCACTTCTACATGGGCTTCATCCCCGGCATGAAGGCGTTCACCGCCGCCGTGCTGGGCGGGATCGGCAACCTCGGCGGTGCGATGGTGGGCGGCGTGCTGCTCGGCCTCATCGAACAGCTCGGCGCCGGCTACATCGGCAACCTGACGGGCGGTGTGTTCGGCTCGAATTACCAGGACGTGTTTGCGTTCGTGGTGCTGATCATCGTGCTCGTGTTCCGTCCGTCCGGCCTGCTGGGCGAACGCGTGGCCGACCGCGCATAAGGAGACCCTCCATGACTTCCATTCAACCGATCGAAACCTCGACCACGCTGGTCGAGGAGCGCAACCTGGCCAAGACCCTCACGGTCGGCATCGTGGTGGCGATTCTCGTTGCCGCCGCGCCGTTCGTGATCGGCGCCGCCGGCGGCAATTACTGGGTGCGCGTGCTCGACTTCGCGATGCTCTACGTGATGCTCGCGCTGGGCCTGAACGTGGTGGTCGGCTTCGCCGGCCTGCTGGACCTCGGCTACATCGCGTTCTACGCGGTGGGCGCCTATGTCGCCGCGCTGCTGACCTCGCCGCACCTGACCACGCAGTTCGCATGGATCGCGGCGATGTTCCCGAACGGCCTGCATACGCCGTACTGGGTGGTGGTGCCGGTGGCGATGGCGGTGGCTGCGCTCGCCGGCGTGCTGCTCGGCGCGCCGACGCTGCGCCTGCGCGGCGACTACCTCGCGATCGTGACGCTGGGCTTCGGGGAAATCGTCCGGATCTTCATGAACAACCTCGACCGCCCGGTCAACATCACGAACGGGCCGCAGGGGATCACGGGCGTGGCGCCGCTGCACTTCGGCGGCTTCAACCTGTCGCAATCGCACTCGCTGTTCGGCCTCACGATCACGTCGGTCTATCTGTACTACTACGTGTTCGTGATCTGCTCGCTGCTGGTGATCTGGATCTGTACGCGCCTGCAACACTCGCGTATCGGTCGTGCCTGGGCCGCGATTCGCGAAGACGAAATCGCCGCCAAGGCGATGGGCATCAACACCCGTAACGTGAAGCTGCTGGCGTTCGCGATGGGCGCCTCGTTCGGCGGCCTGTCGGGCTCGATGTTCGGCGCGTTCCAGGGCTTCGTGTCGCCGGAATCGTTCACGTTCTGGGAATCGATCGTGGTGTTGGCCTGCGTGGTGCTGGGCGGCATGGGCCACATCCCGGGCGTGATCCTCGGCGCGGTGCTGCTGGCCGTGTTCCCGGAAGTGCTGCGCTCGACGATGGGCCCGCTGCAGCATGCGCTGTTCGGTCATGAAATCGTCGATACCGAAGTGATCCGTCAGGCGCTGTACGGCCTCGCGATGGTGCTGATCATGCTGTACCGCTCGGAAGGCCTGTGGCCCGCGCCGAAGCACGAGGACAGGATCGCGAAGCTGACCAAGCGCAACGGCAAGAAGACGGCAGTGCGCGCGTAACGCACGGATACGGAGAACCAAGCAATGAGCGACAACATTCGACTGTCCGTGCAGGGCGTCAACAAGCGCTTCGGCGGCCTGCAGGCGCTGTCCGACGTCGGCCTGCAGATCCGCCAGGGCGAGATCTACGGCCTGATCGGCCCGAACGGTGCCGGCAAGACCACCTTCTTCAACGTGATCACGGGCCTGTACACGCCGGATTCGGGCGACTTCAAGCTGGACGGCACCAACTACACGCCGACCGCGGTGCACGAAGTGGCGAAGGCCGGCATTGCGCGCACGTTCCAGAACATCCGCCTGTTCGGCGGCATGACCGCGCTGGAAAACGTGATGGTGGGGCGCCACGTGCGCACCCGTCACGGCCTGATCGGCGCGGTGTTCCAGACGCCGTCGGAGCGCCGTGAAGAGCGCGAGATCAAGGAACGCGCGATCGAGCTGCTCGATTACGTGGGCGTGCTGAAGTATGCCGACTACACCTCGCGCAACCTCTCGTACGGCCACCAGCGCCGTCTCGAGATCGCCCGCGCGCTGGCGACCGATCCGAAGCTGCTCGCGCTCGACGAGCCGGCAGCCGGCATGAACGCGACCGAGAAGGTCGAGCTCACGAGCCTGCTCGACAAGATCCGTTCGGATGGCAAGACGATCCTGCTGATCGAACACGACGTGAAGCTGGTGATGGGATTGTGCAACCGGATGACGGTGCTCGATTACGGCAAGGTGATCGCCGAGGGTCTGCCGCAGGACGTGCAGAAGGATCCGAAGGTGATTGAGGCATATCTCGGCGCAGGGGTGCACTGATGGCAGCGGCAATGTTGAAGATTTCGGGCTTGCAGGTGAACTACGGCGGCATCCAGGCGGTGAAGGGTGTCGACATGGAAGTTCGCCAGGGCGAGCTGGTCACGCTGATCGGCGCGAACGGCGCGGGCAAGACCACCACTATGAAGGCGATCACGGGCCTGAAGCCGTTCTCGGGCGGCGACATCACGTACGAAGGCGCTTCGATCAAGGGCGTCCCGGCGCACGAGCTGCTCAAGCGCGGCCTGGCGATGGTGCCGGAAGGCCGAGGCATCTTCGCGCGCATGTCGATCCTCGAAAACATGCAGATGGGCGCGTACCTGCGCAAGGACAAGGAAGGCATCAAGTCGGACATCGAGCGCATGTTCGGCTTCTTCCCGCGCCTGCGGGAGCGCGCGACGCAGTTCGCGGGCACGTTGTCGGGCGGCGAGCAGCAGATGCTGGCGATGGCGCGCGCGATCATCAGCAAGCCCAAGCTGTTGCTGCTGGACGAGCCGTCGATGGGCCTGTCGCCGATCATGGTCGAGAAGATCTTCGAGGTGGTGCGCGAGATCTCGAAGGAAGGCCTGACGGTGCTGCTGGTCGAACAGAACGCACGCCTGGCGCTGCAGGCGGCCGACCGCGGCTACGTGATGGATTCGGGGCTGGTGACGATGGAAGGCAACGCGAAGGACATGCTCGACGATCCGAAGGTGCGCGCAGCGTATCTGGGCGAGTAAGCGGGCAGACCTTGCCTGCATGAAAAAGGCCGCCACGGGAAACCGTGGCGGCCTTTTGTTTTTGCCGCTTGCCCGGGCAGACGAGGGGCGGCCCGTCAGGCCGGCAGCGGAAGCCGCTTGCCGAACGACACGAGCGGCTCGACGCGATAGCCGAGCGCTTCGTAGAAGCGGCAGGCCTCGTCGTTCTCGGGCAGCACCTGCAGGTTGATCTTGGTGCAGCCGCGTGCCGCGAGCGCGGCTTCGGCGTGCGCCATCAGCACGCGGCCGATGCCGAGCCGGCGCGCCGCGCCCGCCACCGCGAACGAGTAGAGCCAGCCGCGGTGGCCGTCGTAGCCGACCATCACGGTGCCGACCAATTGCGCGTCGCGAAATGCCACGAAAAACAGCTCGGGCTGCGCCGCCAGCTTCATGTCGATCGATCGTCGCGGGTCGCGATGCGGCGCGCTCGTATCGGTGTAGCTCGGAAACGCTTCGCACCACAGCGCGATCACCGCTTCGGTGTCCGCACGGTCGAAGATCCGGATCGTCACGTCGTCGTCGGCATGCATCGCGAGCCTCGTCATGGTTCGATCAGAGCGTGTCGAGGATCGAGCGCAGCATCGCCATCATCTGGTCGATTTCCGCGTTCGTCACGTTCAGCGCCGGCATGAAGCGCAGCAGGTTCGGGCGGGCCGCGTTCAGCAGCAGGCCGTCCGGGCCCATGTCGCGCGCCTTCTCGACGATCTGCGGGCCGATGTCCTTGCCGAGCAGCAGCGCGCGCAGCAACCCTTCGCCGCGCTCGCCCTGGAAGCCGCGCTCCGCCGACAGTGTCAGCAAGCTCTGCTTCAGGTATTCAGAGCGTTCACGCACGCTTTCGAGGAAGCCCGGCGCCACCAGTTGCGAGATCACCGAGTAGCCGACCGCCGTCATCAGCGGGTTGCCGTTGTAGGTGCCGCCCTGGTCGCCGGCCTCGAACACGGCCACCTCGGCCGTCGACAGCAGCGCGGCCAGCGGCGCGCCGCTGCCGATGCCCTTGCCGAGCGTCATGATGTCCGGCGCGATGCCCGACAGTTCGTAGGCGAACAGCGTGCCGGCACGGCCACAGCCGCTTTGCACTTCATCGACGATCAGCAGCAGGTTGTGCTGTTGGGTCAGTGCGCGCAGTTGCTGCATGAATTCCGGGGTGGCCGGGATCACGCCGCCTTCGCCCTGGATCGGTTCGAGCATCACGGCGACGGTTTTGTCGGTGATCAGTTGCTCGACCGAGGCGATGTCGTTCAGTTCGGCCTTCGGGAAGCCCGGCACCTGCGGCGCGTAGATCGTGTCCCAGCCCGGCTTGCCGCTGGCCGACATGGTGGCGATGGTGCGGCCGTGGAAGCTGTGGTTGAACGTGATGATCTCGAACGCGCCGTTCTTGAATTTGCGGCCCCACTTGCGCGCGAGCTTGATCGCGCCTTCGTTGGCTTCCGCGCCGCTGTTGGTGAAGAACACCTTGTCGAACACGCTGTGCTGCGTGAGCAGGCCGGCGAGCTTGGCCATCGGCTCGTTGTAGTAGGCCGGCGACGGGTTCAGCAGGCGTTCGGCCTGGCTTTTCAGCGCTTCGACGACGCCCTCGTTGCAGTGGCCCAGGCTGTTGACCGCCCAGCCCTGGATGAAATCCAGATAGCGCTTGCCGTTGTGATCGTAGAGCCACGAGCCTTTGCCGTGCGTGAACACGAGGTCGGGGCGGGTCGTGATGTACATCAGCGAGTCGATCGGATAATCGTTCAAAGGCATGGCTGCGGGCTCCAGCGGGTAGCGACAGGGGAAAAAAGGACAATAAAAAAGCCACGGAATGCCGTGGCTTGGTAGTTCGAACAGCTTGGGCGTAACGGGTACTGGTTACGCGTGCGTCCGTGACGAGCCGGCGGCATCCGTGCAATGCGGCGAGCGGCGACGTCGGAGGGCGGACAGGAAGCGGTTCATGGCGCAAGCATAAGGCATGACGTGGCGATAAGTAAACCGCGCGGTTGCGACAAACGCATGTCGCGCGGGGATTTTCGGCCGGCGCGTCGCGTGGGCGAGACGCCGGCCGCGCCGCTCAGACGGCGTTCGCGAGGTCGGCTGCGCTCGTGAACGAATCGGCGTAGAACTCGTCGGCCGGCAGCCCGTGATGGGCCGTGAAATCGCGTTGGGCCGATTCGACCATCACCGGCGCGCCGCAGGCGTAGACCTGATGACCGGACAGATCGGGCAGATCCTCGACCACGGCGCGGTGGACGAAGCCGGTGCGGCCTGCCCAGGCGTCGCCGGCGTCGGGCTCGGACAGCACCGGCACGAAGCGGAAATTCGGGATCTCGCGCGCCCATTGCTCGGCCAGCTCGAACATGTAGATGTCCTTCTTGCGGCGCGCGCCCCAGTACAGGCGCATCGGGCGCGTGAAATTGCTGTGCCGGGCATGCTCGATGATCGCCTTGATCGGCGCGAAGCCAGTGCCGGAGGCCAGCAGCACGATCGGCTTCTCGGAATCCTCGCGCAGGAAGAACGTGCCGAGCGGGCCTTCGAAGCGAAGGATTTCGCGCTCCTTCATGGTGTTGAACACGTGATCGGTGAACTTGCCGCCGGGCATGTGACGGATATGCAGCTCGACCGGGCCTTCCTCGTGCGGCGCGCTGGCCATCGAGTAGCTGCGGCGCGAGCCGTCCTTCAGGATGAATTCGAGGTACTGGCCGGCCAGGTACTGCAAGCGCTCGTTGGCCGGCAGTTGCAGCTTCAGCACGGCGACGTCGTCGGCCTTGCGCTCGATCGCGTTGACGCGGCACGGCAGCTTCTTGACCTGCACGCCGTCCACGCCGGCGATTTCACGTACGTCGATTTCGAGATCGCACTGTGCGCTCGCGCAGCAGAGCAGGGCCAGCCCGCGCGTGCGCTCGTCGTTCGACAGCGCCGACGCCGCATGCGGGCGTTGCTCGACCTGCCCTTGCACGATCTGCCCCTTGCAGGAGCCGCACGCACCGTTCTTGCAACCATACGGGAGATGCACGTTCTGCCGCAGGGCGGCCGCCAGCACGGTTTCTTCGGCCTCGACCTGGAATTGCCGGCCGCTTTGCTTGAGGGTTACGTTAAATGCCATAAGTCCATGAACCAAAAGTGGGGACCGTGCGAATCGGGCACGGCGGCTACAATGATTGCGCTACGAATTCCGGTAACACCATGATTGCGACACGAATCCTGCGCCGCTCGCGCGTACTGATCGTCGGCTGCGGCGATGTCGGCATGCGCTGCGTCGAACAGTTGCGCGCGCGGGCCTGCCCGCCGCGAATCATCGCGCTGACTAGCCAGCCGGCCCGCCGGGCGGAGCTGGCGGCAGCCGGCGCGGTGCCGATGATCGGCGATCTGGACCGCCGGGGTACGCTCGCGCGGCTCGGCGGCATCGCGCATCGGGTGCTGCACCTGGCGCCGCCGCAAGCGTCGGGCAACGACGATCGGCGCACGCGCGCCTTGATCGCGGCGCTCGGCGCCCGGCACGGTGCGCGGCGCGGGCCGGCCAGGCCGGCTGGCGCCGCGGCCGTGGGCCGCTTGCGAGCGGCCGGCGCGCCGTTTCAGGCAGCGCGTATTGTACCCGAGGGGCTTCGGCCGGCTCCCGCGCTTGTCTATGCCAGCACGAGCGGCGTGTACGGCGATTGCGGCGGCGCGCGGGTGGACGAAACGCGCCCGGTGCGCCCGGCCAACGCGCGTGCCGTGCGGCGCGTGTCGGCCGAACGGCAACTGCGGCGGGCGACCGCACGCGGTGCGCTCGCTGCCCGGATCGTGCGAATTCCGGGCATCTACGCGGCCAACCGCCTGCCGATCGCGCGGCTGGAGCGCCGCACGCCGGCGCTGGTCGATGCCGACGACGTGTATACCAACCACATTCACGCCGACGATCTGGCCCGCATCCTGTTGGCCGCTGCCGTGCGCGGCCTGCCGTCGCGCGTGGTGCTCGCGTCGGACGACACCGAGATGAAGATGGGGGAGTATTTCGAGCGCGTCGCGCGGGCGAGCGGCCGCGCCGGCCCGCCGCGTATCACGCGCGCCGAAGCCGAGACGCGGCTCGAACCCGTGCAGTTGTCATTCATGCGGGAATCGCGGCGCCTCGTCAACCGGCGGCTCAAGCGCGAACTGCGCGTGGCGCTGCGTTACCCCACGGTGGACGATTTCCTGCGCACGATTTCGCCGGACAGCGAACTCGGCTCGCTCAGATGATCGCGGGCAGCGCCTCGATCAACATGAAACAGAGCAGGGCGCCGATCAAGGCGCCGATCAGGTTCGGATCGTAGCGATGCCGCAGTCGCATGACGACCAGCAACGCGCCGATGGCGATAACGCCCATCACGGCGAATATCAGCACCATGGATGACAGTTCGATCGGATTGTTGACGTTCATGATCTTCCCCAGGGCCTCGCGGTTTGCTCGTTTTTTATCGTTGTGATTCGAGTATAGCGACGCAACGGCGCACGTCCATGCTGCAATGCGACGACACCGTCTGATGCGCGCAACGCCATGGCCCCGCGAGGTGGGCAGCCGGTTTCAGCCGGCGGAGGGCACCGCGCGCAGCGAGTCCAGATCGGTGCTGTCGAGCCAACGCCATGCGCCCGGCGCGAGGTCGGCCGGCAACCCGTAGCCGCCGATCCGTTCCCGATGCAGCGCCTCGACGCGATTGCCCGAGGCCGCCACCATCCGCTTGACCTGGTGATACTTGCCTTCCAGCACGGTCAGTTCGAGCGTGCGCTCGCCGCGCGCATTCGCCGCGACCGCCGCGATCGGCTTCGGTTCGCCATGCAGCAGCACGCCGCCGCGCAGCGCCGCGAGTTGCGTGTCGTCGAGCGCGTGCCTGACTTCGGCCACGTAGGTTTTCGGCACCTTGCGCTTGGGCGACGTGTAGGCGTGGACGAACTGGCCGTCGTCGGACAGCAGCAGCAGGCCGGTGGTGTCCTGATCGAGCCGGCCGACGCATTGCACGCCGCGCGCCGCGAACGGCGGCGGCAACAGCGAGAAGACGCTCAGGTGATGCTGCGGATCGTGCGAGCACTCATAGCCGGCCGGTTTGTTCAGCGCGAGATAGGCGCGTTCGCGATAGGGCCAGCGCGTGCCGTCCACCTCGAAGTCGAGGCCTGCGGTATCGAACGCCGCATCGGCGTCGTCGCATGCGGCACCGCCGATCGATACGCGGCCTGTATCCACGAGTGCGCGGCACTGGCGGCGCGAGCCGAAGCCCTGGGAAAAGAGGATGGTTTCGAGTTTCATGGCGCGCGCATTGTAACAAGCGGCACATCGGCCCACTGCGCGGCGCTGGCAGTTTTCGTGTGAAGCTTGTCCGAATATTTCACGCCGCCTGCCTATGATTCAACTATTAATTTTATGGGCGTGTGCAGCCTTGCCGCTTCGGGGCGGTCATCGCGGCAAAGCGCAAAGCCGACAATAATCATGCACGCACGATCAATATACGAAAAACACAATGGATCGGGAATGGAGCAGCGCGACCGGTGCGAGCCGGTCGTCAGGGAGGGACGGTTCATCGAGGTCGTCATCGCCGATTGCTTTCCCATCATGCGATACAGCCTGATGCGATTGCTCGAGAGCGAGCCCGGCATCGCCGTGGTCGCATCCGTCGGCGCGGTGCGAGATATCTACGCCGCTGTTGAACGCTACCCCCGTTGCACGCTGATCTGCGACTACAACTTCGGCGACGATGCGCAACCGGATGGCCTGCAACTCGTCGAGCGCATCGTGCGCTCTTATCTCGGGGTCAGGACAATCTTCATGTCGACGCACGCTCAGATGCCGATCGTCAGCCGCATCTTCAAACTCGGTGCGCATGCGTTCGTGCGCAAATGCGGCGAGGATCTGGTCGATGTCGCTGCGTTGATCCACAAGGTGCAGGATGGCGCGCGCCATTTCGAGTTCGACGCAACCAGCGTGTCGTTGCCGAGCGGGCCGTTCGGTGCGAGCACGGCGTGCGGTGGCGTGGCGGATTTGTCGGTACGCGAAATCGAAGTGATGCGGATGTGGGCGAAGGGGCTGACCGTCACGGAAATCGCGGTGCTGCGCAAGCGCAGCAAGAACACGATCAGCGCGCAGAAGGCCAATGCGATGAAGAAGCTCGGCGTGCGCAACGCCGTGGAGTTGCTGACCGTAGCGCGCAAGCTGTTGCCGTGAGCGGGCGCGCCGATTCGCTTCAACGAAAGCGTGCCCGGTAATCGAGCGGGCTGACGCCCACGTAGCGCTGGAAATTGCGCCGCAAGGTTTCGGTGCTGCCGAAGCCGCAGCGCTCGGAAATCAGCAGCAGCGAATCGTTCGAATCTTCCAGGCAACGTTTGACCGCTTCGACGCGCGCGCGAATCACGAATTCGGCGGGTGTCGAGCCGGTCGCGCGCGTGAACACGCGGGCAAAATTGCGCGGGCTCATCGCTGCGCGTTCGGCCAGGGTTTCGATGGTCAGGTTCTGATCGAGATTCGCCAGCAGCCACTGCTGCACCTGGCTGATCGGATCGGTTTCCACCATTTGCGCATTGAGCAACGCGCTGAACTGCGACTGCCCGCCGGGGCGCTTCAGGAACATCACGAACAGGCGCGCCACCGCCAGCGAAATCTTGCGGCCAAAGTCTTCCTCGACGAGCGCGAGCGCGAGATCCAGCCCGGCCGTCACGCCGGCCGAGGTATAGACCGGACCGTCCTTGATGAAGACCGGATCGCGATCCACCTGCACTTGCGGATAGAGCGATGCGAGCCTGTCGCATTCGCGCCAGTGCGTGACGGCGCGGCGGCCGTTCAACAGGCCCGCTTCGGCGAGAAAGAAGGTGCCGGTGCATGTCGAGACGATGCGCCGGACTTTACCGTCCGCATCGGTGAACCAGTGACGCAGCGCCCGTGCGGTGTCTTCGATGATCGACATGTTGCCCGATCCACCGACGATCAACGTGTCGTAGCGCGCCAGATCCGTGTCCGAAAAACCGCGTTCCGCATAGAGCTTGAGGCCCGACGAACTCGTGACCGGGCCCGCTTTCGGTGCGATCAATTCGACTTCGTAGCCGGCATCGGCGCGGCCCTGGCCGGCGAGGCACGCGGTGGCGACGGTAAAGACCTCGAGCGGCCCGATCACGTCCATGAATAGCTCGCCATCGAATACCACGAACCCAATTCGGCGCTTCTGATCGAGGGTTTTATTCAGTGGCATGCAGTCTTATTTCCGGTCTATTGCTGCGGGCCAGTATGGCAGATTTTGTGGGGAAGCTGTCCTAAGAATCAATCGAGCAAAAGCTAGGATATGTCCTAGGCAATATGTTGGACAACCACGCGGCATGACGGATCGGCTTCGGCGTGCGATCGCAAGAAGATCGATCGATTCGAGACCTAGCATGCTTGCCGCACATTAAAGGGTAACGAAATGCAAATGCAATCCTTCATCAAGGGCGTGACCGAGCCAGGCCGCGTCTGCACGGTGCCCATCCGTGTGATCATTGCCGATCGCCAACCGGTGCTGCGTTACGGGCTTTCCCGTTTGCTCGAAGACGAGAACGACATCGACATCGTGGCCACCGCCAGTTCGGTCGACGAACTGTATGCGCAACTGAATCGCACGTCGTGCGATCTGCTCGTGTGCGACTACAACTTCTCGAACGATTCTCAACCCGATGGCTTGCAAATGGTTGAGCGTATTCTGCGTACCTATCCTGAGATTCGTACTATTTTCACGTCGACGCTTGATCAATTCGCGATGGTGGCACGCGTTGTCGAACTGGGCGCGGATGGCTTTATCCGAAAAGGCAGCGAGGATTTGATCGAGCTGGCCAAAATCATCCGCAAGGTATTCGGCGGCAGCAAGTATTTCGATTCGGAAACCTCGTCGATCGTGCTTCAACGCTTCGGTTCGGGCGGCACCGGTTACGGCAACGGTAGCCTGGTCGATTTGTCCTTGCGCGAACTCGAAGTCATGCGCATGTGGTCGAGTGGCATGACCGTCACGGAAATCGCAGCGGTGCGTCGGCGCAGTTGTAAAACCATCAGCGCGCAGAAGAAAGCAGCCATGAAAAAGCTCGGCGCGCGTAATTCGGTCGAGTTGCTGACTGCCGCAAAGCGTTTGTTCTCCTGATCGTTCCAACACGGCAAACAGCCTCATTCAGCGGTTTCTTCGTGGTGTCCCTGGCTACATTCTTTTGACATCGAGTCCCTGATATTAATAAGTTGTCCTGTTGTTTATGTACTGGTCGCGAGATGGTTCATATCTGGGTGCCGGTTGCCTGCATGGGTATCACCTGGAAAATCGAACGTCAGATACGCCGTCGATGAGCGTCATTCGGTATCGGAAGTGGAACATGCAAAACAAGCTACAGAACATGCGCATTTTCGCCTGTGTCGCAAATGCAAAAAGTTTTACCGCCGCAGCTCATCGGTTGAACACGACGATTCCTCAGGTATCGCGTGCCGTGGCGGCACTCGAGGCCTATCTGCAAACGCGGCTGCTCAATCGCACCACGCGCCGCATTGTTTCGACCGAAGCCGGCGAGCGTTATTTGCAGCGTTGCCAGGCGATCCTCGTGCTTATCGACGAAGCCGAAGCCGAAGCGCGCGAAGCCAGCATCAATCCGAGCGGCTGGTTGCGCGTGCATTGTATGGTCAGTCTCGGGCAACATTATCTCGTGCCTGCCGTCGCAAAATACCGGCAGCGCTATCCGGAAGTCCAGATCGAATTGACCCTGTCGCAACGTACACCAGGGCTGGTCGACGAGGGCCTCGATGTATCGGTCTTGGTGGGCGGTGATTTGCCGAATTCAAGCCTCGTTGGCGTCCGGCTCGGTGAAACCTTCGGTGTGTTGTGCGCATCGCCAGCGTACCTTGCGAAGCACGGCACGCCGCGTTGTCTGGCCGATCTCGTTACGCACAGCTATGTAACGTCCGATGCGGCATCGGCGGGCTCGGGTGAATGGGAATTGGTCGGACCCGACGGCAAGGCCAATGTATCGGTAACAGCCGCGCCGTTTCGAGTGAATACCTATGAAGCGATGGCGGTTGCGATTCGCGAGGGAATGGGCATCGGTATCCTGCCCGTCTATTCCGTCATTGATGCGATGCGTGCTGGCGACATCGTGCGTGTGATGCCTGAGTATCGTTCGTCCAAGCGCACCATTTCCGCGCTGTATTCGTCGCGGCACTATATCGATGCCAAGATCCGCACGTGGCTCGATTTTTTGCGAGACGAAATCGGGGCCGCACAACGTATCGAGCAGGAGGCTTTTCGGCCCTTCGACCCGTTGAACGATCCGAATGCGAATGGCACACCGTCCCCCGCTGATAAGCCTGTCTGAGCCTGTCCCCTTCCTCTGTTTTTCTTATTGCCGGCCCCGACATCCCCTCTTCGGTTCAGGGTGCGCGTCGTTTGGCTCTCCTTACTCACGGTAGGCTTGCGATCAATGATGATCGCCGCTGCGCGATCCGTGACGTTCAGTCGATCTGTGGCCGAGTGGTCAGGAGTCACGCCCGCTTGCGACGGGTGGCGAGCATCGCCTATTCGCGGCCAAGTAGCAGGCCGCGTCGCCAATCCCCCCTTTTGAAGGCGACGAATGGCGATCGGATCTGGCGCTTGAGAGAGACGTGCGACGCGTTTTCGGTGCGACTCGGACGTCGGTTCGGCGACCGAGAGGTCATCGCGTGAGCGACGCCTGTCGATTTCGCTCGGATGGCCGGCTGCGATAGCCAGGAATCTTCAGGCGGGCAGAGCCGCCAATACTTGCCGCAGCACGGCAGGGTCGACGTCGCCTTCGATGCGGATGGTTGCCTTGCCGATCACGATTTCGATATGCCCAGCGGCCGTTTTCGCAGCGGCCGGCATGGCAACGGGCACGCTTGTGCCGGGCGTTGCGACGAGAATTGCCGGGGTTTCGCTGCGCAGCGGCACCAGCGGCTCCCGGGCACGAGACGTTTGGGCGAGGTGGGCGTGCGATACCGGATGCGCATAGGCACGCGTTGCGGCCGGATCGAGGTTGGGCGTGCCCAGCTTTCCATCGCTTACGGCGTTGACCGGCGCCGGCGTGGGTAGCGCTGCGGCGCGGTGAGGCGCAAATCTTTGCATCGCGCCGATCTCGCGCCAGCGTTGCGCACGCAATGCGTCACGATCATGGGCCACACGCGCATCGACTTTAGGGGCCGCAGCGCGAGGCGCTTGTGTGGTCTTGTGCGCTTGCTTGGTCGCTGGCGCCTTGCCTGCAAGCGGGATCTCATAATTCTGCTTGTGCTTGTGCTTGTGCTTGGCGGTGGCCGCATGTCGAGGCGTGGCGTGATGCGGCATGGCGTGCGACGGGGTGTGGGCCGGTGCTTTCTTCACCGGAGCCGCGGGCGATGGCGTTTCGGGCTGAACCGATGCGGTAGGCGAGGCCTTGCGGCTCTCTTCGGGCGTTGTGAGGCTCGCTCCGGGCGTTGTGACGGAGGCAAGCGCTGCAAGCGGCTTCGCGCTGCTTACGGCGGGCTGCATCGGCACGGCGTTTTCCCGCGGCTTTTCGTTGCTGCGCGAGGTGCCGAATACGAGGCCGCCCAGTACGCCGAGTGCACCGATCGTCCAGTAGGTTGCGAGGCGTATTTCGCGCGGCGAGATGCCGCCGGCCGCGCGAATGGATGCGACGTGCGCTGCGGGAGCGGATTGCGGCCGGTTGGCGGTGCCGAAAAACGACGCGAACGCAGCACGACAGGTCGCGCGTACGAACGACGGATGACGATCGGTGGCATGACCAGCAAGCGCCCACGATTCACCGAACGGTACCGTACGCAGCGCGTGCCAACCGGGAAGGGCGAGGTCGCCCGCGATGGGGATGAGTTTCATGACCATGATCGGGAAGGGTAGGAGGGGTGTGGGAGGGGCGGCGCGTGGGCCAATCGTTCGGCGCGCGACAAAAGTTGACCGAGTAGGCAAAGTGTAAAGTTCGACGGCGCGCGCGAGGGCACGACTCGGGAAAATCTGGTTTTTCCCGGCAAGGAATGGGGAAATCGGATGGGCTGTTTTCGGAATTTTTCCGATGGCGCTGGTGAGCTAGATGGGCTAGCTATGTGGGCCAGTCGGTGCATCGGGGTGATGCGAAACCCGACACACAACCCGCCGCGGCTACCAATGAAAAACCCGTGGCGATCAGCGGATCGACACGGGTTTTGAGAGGCTCCGGAAACGTATCCGAAGCGAATATCTGGTGCCCAGGGCCGGAATCGAACCGGCACGCCTTGCGGCGGGGGATTTTGAGTCCCCTGCGTCTACCAGTTTCACCACCTGGGCAGAGAATTCGGACCTTGCGCGTGCGATTGCGCGCAGGCCAAACGGAGATTATGGCGGAAATCGTTGCGACGGGCAAGCAGCGCGCCGCGATCGGGTGACAATCCCTTCTATATAGTCCGCGCGAGATCAACAGGCCGTCAGCGCCGCCCCGTACCTCACAGCTCGTACGACTCCGCCTCGCCCTTGAGCGCTTGCTCGATCAGCTTGCGATTCAGCGTCGGTGAGAGCAGTTCGACCAGCGTATACACATAACCGCGCAGATACGCGCCCTGCTTGAGCGCGACCCGCGTGACGTTGCTGCCGAACAGATGTCCGACCGGAATCGCGCGCAGGTTGCGGTCGCGCTCGGGATTGAACGCGATGTCGGCCAGGATGCCGACGCCCAGCCCCAGTTCCACGTAGGTCTTGATCACGTCCGCGTCGATCGCCTCGAGCACGATGTCGGGCGACAAGCCGCGCAGCGCGAACGCGTGGTTGATCTTCTTGCGGCCGGCGAACGCGTCGTCGTAGGTGATCAGCGGGTATTGCGCGAGATCGTCGAGCGAGGGCGGCCGGCGCTCCAGCAGCGGATGGTCGGCCGGCACCACGGCCGCGTGGTGCCACTGGAAGCACGGCAGCGACACCAACTCCTTGTAGTCGGCGATCGCCTCGGTCGCGATCGCGAGATCGGCCTGGTCGTGGATCACCATTTCGGCCACCTGCGTGGGGCTGCCCTGCAGGATCGAAAGATGCACCTTCGGGAAGCGCTTCTTGAATTCGGCGATCGCGCCCGGCAGCGAATAGCGCGCCTGGGTATGGGTGGCGGCGATGGTCAGGTTGCCCTGATCCTGCGCCGCATAATCCTTTCCGACCCTTTTCAGGCTTTCGACTTCCTGCAGAATCCGTTCGACCGAGGCGAGAATGATGCGTCCGGGTTCGGTCAACGAGCGCACGCGCTTGCCGTGCCGCGTGAAGATCTCCACGCCCAGCTCGTCCTCGAGCTCGATGATGGCCTTCGAGACGCCCGGTTGCGACGTAAACAGGGCCTTGGCCGCCTCGGTGAGGTTGTAATTCTGGCGGACGGCCTCGCGCACGAAACGAAATTGGTGCAGGTTCATATATAACCCTTCCGCATATGGACAGAATTTTTTAGTCGTTTGAAATATAAGGCGAGTTTATTACGATTCACCTTGGTTTTTCAAATATGGATATCTGTTTTCGTCATTAGCAAATGACACGGCCGCGGGCTAGACGGCTCGATGGGTCAGGCGCAGACGAAAACGGAGGTCGGGCACGGCGTGGCTAGGACGCCGAGCAGTCAACACGAAACCCTGGGGTCCCCGAATGTATCAGTACGACCAGTACGACCAGACGATCGTCGACGAACGCGTCGCGCAGTTCCGCGATCAAGTGCGCCGCCGGCTGTCGGGCGAATTGAGCGAAGACGAATTCAAGCCGCTGCGCCTGCAGAACGGCCTGTACATGCAGCGTCACGCCTACATGCACCGGATCGCGGTGCCGTACGGCAACCTGCGCAGCGATCAGCTCCGGATGCTGGCCCGCATCGCCCGCGAGAACGACCGCGGCTACGGCCATTTCTCCACGCGCTCGAACATCCAGTTCAACTGGATCAAGCTCGAGGAAACACCCGACATTCTCGCCAAGCTCGCCTCGGTCCAGATGCACGGCATCCAGACCTCGGGCAACTGCATCCGCAACATCACGGCCGACCAGTTCGCCGGCGTCGCGCAGGACGAAGTGATCGACCCGCGTCCGTGGTCGGAAATCCTGCGCCAGTGGTCGACGTTCCATCCGGAATTCGCCTGGCTGCCGCGCAAGTTCAAGATCGCCGTGTCCGGCTCGAAGGTGGACCGCGCGGCCGTGCAGATGCACGACCTCGGCGTGTACCTGTCGCACGACGCGAACGGCCAGGTGGTCGCGAGCATCCTCGCGGGCGGCGGCCTGGGCCGTACGCCGATCGTCGGCGCGATCATCCGCGAAAACCTGCCGTGGCAGCACCTGCTGACCTATTGCGAAGCCGTGCTGCGCGTGTACAACCGCTTCGGCCGCCGCGACAACCTCTACAAGGCGCGGATCAAGATTCTCGTCAAGGCGCTGTCGCCGGAGAAGTTCTCGCAGCAGGTCGAGGCCGAGTGGCAACACCTGAAGGACGGCCCGTCGACGCTGACGCAGGCCGAACTGGATCGCGTCTCGCAGTTCTTCGCGCCGCCGGCCTACGAAAAGCTCGCGGACACCGATACGTCCTACGAGCAGCACCTGCTCGAGAACAAGGCGTTCGCGCGCTGGGTCGAGCGCAACGTCGCGCCGCACAAGGTGTCGGGCTACGCGGCCGTCACGCTGTCGCTGAAGCCGAACAACGTCGCGCCGGGCGATGCGACCGACGCGCAGATGGACCAGGTGGCCGATTGGGCCGACCAGTATTCGTTCGGCGAGCTGCGCGTGTCGCACGAGCAGAACCTGATCCTCGCGAACGTCAAGAAGCACGACCTGTTCGCGCTGTGGGAAAAGGCCAAGGCGGCCGGCTTCGCCACGCCGAACATCGGCCTGCTGACCGACATCATCGCGTGCCCGGGCGGCGATTTCTGCTCGCTGGCGAACGCGAAGTCGCTGCCGATCGCGCAGGCGATCCAGGATCGCTTCGACGATCTCGATTACGTGTACGACCTCGGCGAGATGTCGCTGAACATCTCGGGCTGCATGAACTCGTGCGGTCACCACCACGTCGGCAACATCGGCATCCTCGGCGTCGACAAGGACGGTTCCGAGTGGTACCAGATCTCGCTCGGCGGCGAACAGGGCACCGGCGCGGACGGCCTGAAGCTCGGCCGCGTGATCGGCCCGTCGTTCTCGGCGCATGAAGTGCCGGACGTGATCACCAAGCTGGTGGATACGTTCGTCGAATCGCGCATCGACGGCGAACGCTTCATCGACACGTACCAGCGCATCGGTCTCGCGCCGTTCAAGGAACGCGTGTACGCAGCCCGCCAGCCGGCCCACGCGTAAGCAACGAGGAATTAGCAGATGGCTTCGATTATCAAGAACCGCGCCGTGATCGACGACGCATGGCAGGTCGTGCGGGCCGGCGAAGACGGCGTGCTGCCCGACGTGGACGCGCTGCCGGCCGGCAAGCTGCTGGTGCCGCTGGCCTACTGGCAGGCCGGGCGCGACGCGCTGCTGGCCGCGCGCGGCAAGGATCAACTCGGCGTGTGGCTCGCGCCGGACAGCGAACCGGCCGACGTGGTGGCCGACTTCGACAAGCTGACGGTGATCGCCGTCGATTTCCCGCGCTTCGGCGACGGCCGCGGCTACAGCACGGCGCACTTGCTGCGCAATCGCTACGGCTGGACCGGCGAGCTGCGCGCGATCGGCGACGTGCTGCGCGACCAGTTGCTGTATCTGTCGCGTTGCGGTTTCGACGCGTTCGCGGTGCGTGCCGACCGCGATCCGCACGATGCGCTGGCCGCGTTCACGGAATTCTCCGAGCGTTACCAGAGCGCGGTGGACGAGGCCGTGCCGCTGTTCCGCCGCCGCGCCGCCGCCGCCGCCGGACAGGTGAGCGCATGAGCGACGCCCTCACGCCCGAACTGAGCGCGAAGATGGCCCGGCTCGACGCGCTGCTCGCGTCGATCGCCGAGCGCCACCCGCGTGTGAAGTTCGCGAGCAGCCTGGCGGCCGAGGACATGCTGGTGACGCACGCGGTGTTGTCCAAGGGCATCGCGATCGGCATCTTCTCGCTGAACACCGGCCGGCTGCACGCGGAAACGCTCGGCATGATCGACCGCGTGCGCGAACGCTACGGCTACGAGATCGAGCAGTTCCATCCGCAGCAGGATGCGATCGACCAGTATGTGGCCGAGCACGGCCTGAACGCGTTCTACGAAAGCGTCGAGCTGCGCAAGTCGTGCTGCCACATCCGCAAGGTGGAGCCGCTGAACCGCGCGCTCTCCGGCGTCGATGCATGGGTCACGGGCCAGCGCCGCGAGCAGTCGGTCACGCGTGCGGAGCTGCACGAGGAAGAACACGACGACGCACGCGGCATCGCGAAGTACAACCCGCTCGCCGACTGGACCGAAGCCGATGTGTGGGCGTACCTGAAGGCCTTCGACGTGCCGGTCAATCCGCTGCATGCGCGCGGCTACCCGAGCATCGGCTGCGAGCCGTGCACGCGGGCGATCCGCCCCGGCGAGGACAGCCGCGCGGGCCGCTGGTGGTGGGAATCGCGCGACAGCAAGGAATGCGGCCTGCACATCACGGCCGCCCCGGTATCCGAATTGCCGAACCGCGGCGCCAGCGCCTGAGCCGGTCGACGCAATCGGCCAGGCAGCACGAACCCTATAGAACGGCGTCGTCCGCCATGACGGACGGCCAGCAACCCAGTAAGGACTGACATCATGAGCACGACGCTCGAACAATCCGCACCGCCCGCCGGCACCGCCAGCCGGATGGGTCACCTCGACTGGCTCGAGGCCGAATCGATCCATATCCTGCGCGAGCTCGTGGCCGAGTGCAGCAAGCCGGCCCTGCTGTTTTCGGGCGGCAAGGATTCGGTCGTCGTGCTGCATCTGGCGCTGAAGGCGTTCGGGCTGGGCGCGGGCCGCAAGACCTCGCTGCCGTTCCCGCTGGTGCACATCGATACCGGCCACAACTACGAGGAAGTGATCGACTTCCGCGATCGCCGCGCCAAGGAAATCGGCGCCGAGCTGGTGGTGGGCCATGTCGAGGATTCGATCAAGCGCGGCACCGTGGTGCTGCGCCGCGAAACCGATTCGCGCAACGCCGCGCAAGCCGTCACGCTGCTCGAAACGATCGAGCAATACGGCTACACGGCGCTGATCGGCGGCGCGCGCCGTGACGAGGAAAAGGCGCGGGCGAAGGAACGGATCTTCTCGTTCCGCGACGAATTCGGCCAATGGGACCCGAAGGCGCAGCGCCCGGAACTCTGGAGCCTGTACAACGCGCGCCTGCACAACGGCGAGCACCTGCGCGTGTTCCCGATCTCGAACTGGACCGAGCTCGACGTGTGGCAATACATCGCCCGCGAGAACCTCGAACTGCCGTCGATCTATTACGCGCACCACCGCGAGATCGTGCGCCGCAACGGCCTGCTGGTGCCGGTCACGCCGCTCACGCCGATGCGCGAGGGTGAAACGAGCGAACAGGCGCTGGTGCGCTTCCGCACGGTCGGCGACATCAGCTGCACCTGCCCGGTGGACAGCGATGCCGACGACGTCGAGAAGATCATCGCCGAAACCGCCGTGACCGAGATCACCGAGCGCGGCGCGACGCGCATGGACGATCAGGCATCGGAAGCCGCGATGGAACAGCGCAAGAAGCAAGGTTATTTCTGAAGCACGCGAGGACAGAGAACATCATGAGCATCATCGAGAACCACGAAGACCTCGGCGTGTTGCGATTCATCACGGCAGGCAGCGTCGACGACGGCAAGAGCACGCTGATCGGCCGCCTGCTGTACGACAGCAAGGCCGTGCTGTCGGACCAGCTTTCGGCGCTGTCGCGCGCGAAGAACAAGCGCACGGTTGGCGACGAGCTCGACCTTGCGCTGCTGACCGACGGCCTCGAAGCCGAGCGCGAGCAGGGCATCACGATCGACGTCGCATACCGCTATTTCGCGACCGCCAAGCGCAAGTTCATCATTGCCGACACGCCGGGCCACGAGCAGTACACGCGCAACATGGTGACCGGCGCGTCCACGGCGCATGCGGCGATCATCCTGGTCGACGCCACCCGCGTGACGGTCGAGAACGGCGTCACGCAACTGCTGCCGCAGACCAAGCGCCATAGCGCGATCGTCAAGCTGCTCGGCCTGCAGCACGTGATCGTCGCAATCAACAAGATGGATCTGGTCGAGTATTCGGAATCCACCTACAACGTGATCCGCGACGCCTACGTGGGGCTCGCGCAGCAACTGGGCCTGAAGGACGTGAGCTTCGTGCCGGTGTCGGCGCTCAAGGGCGACAACATCGTCACGCTGTCGGACAGCATGCCGTGGTACGCGGGCGAACCGCTGCTCGACCTGCTCGAATCGCTGCCGGTGGCGATCGACGGCGGCGACGCGCTGCGTTTCCCGGTGCAGTGGGTGGCGCGCCAGGACGGCAACTCGGCCGACGATTTTCGCGGCTACATGGGCCGTGTCGAAGCGGGCGAAGTGAAGGTGGGCGACGAGATCGCGGTGCTGCCGTCGGGCCGCACGGCCACGGTGGCGGAGATTGTCGCGCCGGTGCCGGGCGGCACGGCTGCGGTAGAATCCGCGTTCGCCGGGCAGACCGTCACGATCCGCCTGGCCGAGGATGTCGACGTGTCGCGCGGCGACGTGTTCGTGCCGAACGCGCAGCGCATCGAGCCGGCCAAGAAGCTCGAGGCCGACCTGTGCTGGTTCGACGAAACGCCGCTGTCGCCGCAACGCAAGTATCTGCTGAAGCAGACCACCAACACGGTGTTCACGAAGATCGGCGCGGTCAGGCAGGTGCTCGACGTGCATACGCTGTCGCAGGCCATCGACCGCCAGGATCTGAAGATGAACGACATCGGCCGCGTGGCGCTGACGCTGCAAAAGCCGATCGTCTGCGACACCTACGATGCGCATCCGGCCACGGGCGCGTTCGTGCTGATCGATGAGGCGACGCACCACACGGTGGCCGCCGGCATGATCCGCGCGTACTCCGCCTGAGGTCCGTACCGGCGGCCGGGGCGCTTTTTGCTGCCCGCCGCCGGCGGCGAACAACCGACGAAGAACATATGGGCAAGGTGTATCTGATTGGCGCGGGGCCGGGCGCGGCGGACCTCATCACGGTTCGCGGCGCGCGGCTGCTCGCGCAGGCCGACGTGGTGCTGCACGACGCGCTGGTCGAGCCGGAGATGCTCGACTACGCGCCGAACGCACGCCGCATCGCGGTCGGCAAGCGCTGCGGGCAGCGCTCGTCGGCGCAGCAATTCATCAACAAGCAGATCGTGGACGCCGCGCGCGAGCACGCCGTGGTGGTGCGCCTGAAGGGCGGCGACCCGATGCTGTTCGGCCGTGCCGACGAGGAAATGCGCGCGCTGGAAGCGGCCGGCATCGACTACGACGTGGTGCCGGGCATCACGGCCGCATTGGCCAGCGCGGCGGCGCTCAAGCGCTCGCTGACGCTGCGCGGCGTGTCGCGCAGCGTGGCGTTCGCCACCCAGAGCCGCGCGCCCGGCAGCGACGAGATCCGCGAGCAGGTCAACGCCGATTCGCTGGTGTTCTACATGGGCCGCGACAGCGCGCCCGGCATCGCGCAGCAACTGATCGACGCGGGCCGCCCGGGCGATACCCCGGTGGCGATCGTTGAGGCTTGCAGCACGCCGCGCGAGCGCAGCTTCGCGTTGACGCTGGCGCGGATGGCGGCGGGTGAGGCGCAGGCCTGGCTCGATGCCTCGCAACCGAGCCTGCTGATGATCGGCAATGCGTTCGCCGAGCGCGGGCGCGAGGCGGGTGAGGGCGATGCCGAGGGTGAAGGCGGCGAGATTCGCAACGCGGCCTGAGCGTCGCGCGTTGCGGCTCAGGCGGTCCAGCAAAAACGCCGGCTTTCGAGCCGGCGTTTTTTCATGATGCGTGAAGCGTACTTATCAGGCTCAGCTCAGGCTCAAGCGTGCGCCTGTTGCACGCAGTAGCGCGCGATGGCGTCGAGTACCGAGTCGTCTTCGCCGATGGCCGACGCGCTGCGGATTTCGACATTCGGATGCGCGGCGCGGCAGACCTCGATGATCTCGGGCAGGTCGCGGCGCACGTGGCCGCCTTGACCGACGAACACCGGCACCACGGTGATCTTCGCGCAGCCGGCCGTGACGTGGGCGGCGATCGCCTCTTCGAGTTCGGGCGGCATCAGCTCCAGGAAGGCGAGCGCGACGGGACCGCTCGTGTGCGTGGCGCGTACGCGCTCGGCGAGCCGCTCGAACGGCTCCATCCAGCGCGGGTCGCGCGAACCGTGTCCGAACAGGATGATCCCGTGTTTGCTCATCTTCGCTCCTTGTCGATCAGTGGCGGTCGACCCACTTCAGCGCGAACAGCCCGAGCGCGAGGTAGATCAGACCAGGAAGCGCCGCCGTGAGCGGCGCGGGCCAGGTATTCAGCGTACCGATATGCGAGAACAGCGTGTTGAAGAGCTGGAAGCTCATGCCGAGCATGATGCCGCCGAACACCTTCACCCCGACCACGCCTGCACGCGTGTGCAGGTAGGCGAACGGCAGCGACAGCACCAGCATCACGAACACCGCGAACGGGTATAGCAGCTTGCGCCACAGCGCGATGTCGTAGCGCTGCGTGTCCTGCTGGTTCTCGCGCAGATGCTGGATGTAGCGGAACAAATTGAAGATCGACATCCGTTCCGGCGACACCAGCAGCACCGAGAGGATCTGCGGCGTGAGGTCCGAGCGCAGCGAATATTGCGGCATCGACACCTGCTCCGAGCGGTAGACCGGGTTCAGCGCGTCCTGCGGGCCGGTGGCGGCCGGCACGATCGGCGTGAGCTGGGTGTCGGTCACATCGGTCAGCAGCCAGTGGCCCGGCGGCGCGTAGCGGCCCGCCTTGGCGATCCGCACGTTCTGGAGCTGGAACTTCGAATCGAATTCGTAGATCCGCACGTTGCGCACGGTGGAGTCGGGCGACAGCGTGCCGACGTTGACGAAACGCGTGACCGGCTCGCCGTTGTCGCGCGCGGTGAGCGTGTCCTTGACCCATACGCCCGAGGCGAAATCGGACGACACCGACGACCCGAGCGCTTCGAGCCGCACGCGCTCGGACAGTTGATCCGTGTACGGGCCGACGAATTCGCCGATCAGGTAGGTGGCGATCACGAGCGGCACGCCGATCTTCAGCAGCGAGCGCAGCGCCTGGTTGGTCGCGAGGCCCGACACGCGGAAGATCGTGAATTCGGAGTTCGCGGCCATCTGCGCGAACACGTAGATCGAGCTGATCAGCGCCGCCACCGGGATGATTTCGTAGAAGCGCGACGGCGTTTGCAGCGCCACGCGCAACACCGCGTAGCCGAAGTTGTAGGTGCCGTGCCCGACCGAGTTCAGTTCGCTGATCAGGTCGAAGAAGAAGAACAGGCCCGAGAACGCGAACAGCACGAAGATGAAGGTCAGGTAGATCTGCCGCGCGAAGTACTTTTCGTAGAGCCGCATCGGTCAGCTCCCCCGGCGGAACGTGGCGCGCGAGATCAGCGGCCGGTTGCGCACGCGCATCCAGAACAGGAACGCCACCACGCCGCCCACCGCCAGGTGCAGCACGACCAGGCCGACGGCGAACGGCAGCTTGCCGCGTTCGATCTGCGATTGCACCACGTTGAGCAGGTTCGAATACGTCAGATAGATCAGCACGGCCATCACGAGATTCACGGTGCGGCCGCGCCGCGGGTTCTGGTAGGCGAGCGGAATCGCCAGGATCATCAGATTGATCGCGATCAGCGGCAGGCCGGCGCGCCAGGCGAATTCGGCCAGGTTCTCGTTGGTCGGATTGCGCAGTAGGTCGAGCGTGGGCGTGCTGGTGGTGGTGGGCTGGGTGACCACCGCCTTGCTCTGGATCTTCAGGCCGTAGCGCTCGAACTGCATGATCTTGAAGTTCGGCTGGCCGGGCACGCCGTCGTAGCGCCGGCCCTTCTCCAGCACGATGAAGCGATCGCCGTTGGCTGCGGTTTCGGTGTGGCCCGTTTGTGACACCACCACGTTGACCTTGTCGGCCTCGGTGGTCGTGACGAACACGTTCTGCACCTTGGCCTGATCGGGCGTCATCTTCTCGATGAAGAACACGCGGTTGGTCGCGGGCGATTCGCGGAACTGGCCGGGCGCGAGCAGCGAAACTTCGTCGCGCTGCTGGAAGCGCGCCTTGATCAGCTTGCTCTGCTGGTTCGACCAGGGCCAGCCGACGAACGCGAAGAAGGCGATCAGCAGCACGAGCGGCGTGGCGAACACGCCGATCGGCTTGATGAGGCGCGTCAGGCTCACGCCGGAGGCGAGCCAGACCACCATTTCGGAATCCTTGTACCAGCGCGTGAGCACGATCAGGATCGACACGAACAGGGTGCCGACGAGGATCATCGCGAGGTAGCCGATCACGGTGAGGCCGATCAGCACGAGCACATCCTTGGGGCTGACCTGACCGGACGCTGCGTAGCCGACGATGCGGATCATCATCGACGTCAGCATGATCGTGAGCAGCACCATGAATACAGCGCCGGCCGTATACGCCAGCTCACGCCGGAGGGAGCGTTCGAAGATCATGTTTGATGCGAAGAGGGCGGGGAGGGGCGGGAGCGCGCGCCGCCACGGGAAAAATAGCGGATAATTGCGGCTTTCACCCACATAGCCCAGATTTTATCCGAGGACAAGCGCGATGGACTTTAGCATAAAAGGCTTTGATTGGAGCAAAGGTGCCTCCAAGGGGTTCCTGACCGGCAAGTCCGACTGCGTCGTGATCGGTGTGTTCGAATCGCAGACGTTGTCCGGTGCCGCGCTCGATATCGACGAGGCCACCAAGGGCCTGCTGTCGCGCATCGTCAAGGCCGGCGACATGGATGGCAAATCCGGCAAGACGCTGTTCCTGCACGAAGTCCAGGGAATCGGCGCGTCGCGCGTGCTGCTGGTCGGCCTCGGCAAGCAGGATGCGTTCGGCCAGAAGGCCTACCAGGATGCCACTCGCGCCGCCTGGCGTGCGCTGCTGGCCACTCGCATCGCGCAGGTCACGTTCACGCTCGCGCAACTGCCGGTGACCGACCGCGGCGCCGACTGGGGCGTGCGCGCCGCGATTCTCGCGCTGCGCAACGAAACCTACCGTTTCACGCAGATGAAGAGCAAGGCGGAGCCGGCGCCGGCCACGCTCAAGCGCATCGTGTTCAGCGTCGACACCACCGAAGAGAAGGCCGCCAAGACCGCGCTGAAGCAGGCCGTGGCGATCGCCAACGGCATGGATCTGACGCGCGACCTCGGCAATCTGCCGGGCAATGTCTGCACGCCCACCTATCTGGCGAACACCGCAAAGCAACTGGCCAAGGATTTCGGACTGAAGGCCGAGGTGCTGGGCCTCAAGCAGATCCAGGCGCTGAAGATGGGCTCGTTCCTGTCGGTCACGCGCGGCTCGGTCGAGCCGCCGCAGTTCATCGTGCTGCACTACCAGGGCGCCGGCGCCAAGGCCGCGCCGGTGGTGCTGGTCGGCAAGGGCATCACGTTCGACACGGGCGGCATCTCGCTGAAGCCGGGCGAGGGCATGGACGAGATGAAGTACGACATGTGCGGCGCCGGTTCGGTGCTCGGCACGATGCGCGCCGTGGCCGAAATGGGGCTGAAGCTCAACGTCGTCGCGATCGTGCCGACCTGCGAGAACATGCCGTCGGGCCTGGCCACCAAGCCGGGCGACATCGTCACGAGCATGAAGGGTTTGACGATCGAGGTGCTCAACACCGACGCCGAAGGCCGCCTGATCCTGTGCGATGCGCTGACCTACGCCGAGCGTTTCAAGCCGGCCGCCGTGATCGACGTCGCAACGCTGACGGGCGCTTGCGTCATCGCCTTGGGCCATCACAACAGCGGCCTGTTCTCGACTGACGACGCGCTCGCGGGCGAACTGCTCGACGCCTCGCGCGAAGCGGGCGATGCGGCCTGGCGCCTGCCGATCGAAGACGAATATCAGGAGCAACTGAAGTCGAACTTCGCCGACCTCGCCAACATCGGCGGGCGTCCGGGCGGCAGCGTGACGGCGGCCTGCTTCCTGTCGCGCTTCACCGAAAGCTATCCGTGGGCGCACCTCGACATCGCCGGCACCGCCTGGAAGAGCGGCGCGGCGAAGGGCGCCACGGGCCGTCCGGTGCCGTTGCTGTCGCAGTTCCTGATCGACCGCGCCGGCGCGTGAGCGAAGCCGTGACGAGCAGCCCGGCACGGGCCGGGTGGAGCGCGCGATGACGCGAATCGACTTCCATTCGAACGTCGGCGATTCGCTCGCGTATGCGTGCCGGTTGCTGCGCAAGGCGTATCTGGCGGGGCAACCCGTGGTCGTCTGTGCAGATCCGGCGCGCCTGCGCGCGCTCGACGAGCGGCTCTGGACCTTTGCTCCGCTCGATTTCATTCCGCACTGCTCGGTCGACAGCCCGCAGGCGTCGCAGACGCCCATCGTGCTGACCGCCGATCTGTCCCATGCGCCGCACGACGGCGTGGTGCTGAACCTCGGTGCCGAGGTGCCCGCGCAGTTCGCGCGGTTCACGCGGTTGCTGGAGGTGGTCGGCAACACGCCCGACGAGCTGGCCGCTGGCCGCGACCGTTACCGGTTCTATCGCGACCGCGGCTACGCGCTGAACAATTACAAGCAAGGCGGCTAGTCGCGCCTGGAGCCAACATGCCCGACGCCCACAACGCGTTCGACATTCCCGTTCTGACCGACGTGCTGGTGCCCGGCAAGGCGGCACTGGCGCGCGCGACGCCGCGGCCCGACGTACCGCCGCATGCCACCGATCTGCCGGACCAGCCGCCCGACGTGGCGCCGGGTGTCGCGGCGTCGGGTTTGCCTGCGGTCGAGGCGGGCCGGCCGCTTGCCACGGCTTACGATGCGCCGGCCGATGCGGTGGGCGCCGATGCGTTGCCGGTTTCGCGGCTTGCGCCGGCTGACGGCGAGCGGGGTGAAGAGGCAGCGCCGTTGGCGGTGGGTGGGCTGGATGCTTCGGCGGCGGCGTTCGTGGCGGACGAGCCTGAGTCGGTGCCACAAGAACTGGCGGCGGAGCCGCAGCCGCTTGAACCGCATCACGCGACTGAGCCGGTTGAGCCGACGCAGGCCGAAGCGCCGTTTGCGGCTCACGAGCCTGAGTCGGTGCCACAAGAACTGGCGGCGGAGCCGCAGCCGCTTGAACCGCATCGCGCGACTGAACCGGTTGAGCCGACGCAGGCCGAAGCGCCGTTTGTGGCTCACGAACCTGAGTCGGTGCCACAAGAATTGGCGGCGGAGCCGCAACCGCTTGAACCGCATCGCGCGACTGAGCCGGTTGAGCCGACGCAGGCCGAAGCGCCGTTTGTGGCTCACGAACCTGAGTTGGTGCCACAAGAACTGGCAGCGGAGCCGCAGCCGCTTGAACCGCATCACGCGACTGAACCGGTTGAGCCGACGCAGGCCGAAGCGCCGTTTGTGGCTCACGAACCTGAGTTGGTGCCACAAGAACTGGCAGCGGAGCCGCAGCCGCTTGAACCGCATCACGCGACTGAACCGGTTGAGCCGACGCAGGCCGAAGCGCCATTCGCCGCACCTGAATCCGAACCGGCATTGCACGAACCGGCAACCGAGCCGCAACCGCTCGAACGCCAGGAGACGGCCGCACCGGTCGAGCAGGCACATGCCGAAACACCCTTCCTCGTCCCCGAGCCACAACCACCGATTCCGCCAGCGTCCGCCGCTCAAGCCGAATCGCAGCCGCCCGAACCCGCAACCCTGACGCAACCCGAAGCCGCCTTCGCTTCGCCCGAACCCGCCGTGCCGGCGGAATTCGCAGCGATACCCGAGCCGCTCGCGTTGCATGAACCCACCGACGTGTCCGAGCCGACGCTGGCGGAAGCACGGTTCGTCGCGACCGAGCCGGCCGTGCCGCAAGAGTTGGCAGCCGCCCCCGAACCGTTACCGGTCCACGAACCGGAGCCGTCCGCCGCGCATGCCAGGCTCCCGTCCGTCATTCACGACGACGAACACGACACCCCGGATGGCGACCCGCTCGCCTACGCGCTCAATCTCGAGGACGACGAAGCGACCTCGGCACCTGCGGCGCAAACCGAAGCTGCAGCCAGCGATCTCGCCGACCGCACCGAATCGGCCCGGCAGCGCGCCGATGCGCTGCCGCCGCCTGCCTTCGCGCAACTGACGCCGTTCGATGCCGCCACGCCGGTGCCGTCGCGCTTCACCGACGTCGAAACGCCGTTGCCGGCCGAGTTGCGCCACAGCGAATCGGTGGTGGTGCCGCAGCCTCCGCCGGTCAAGATCGATTCGCGCCGGATTGCCGAGCGTCTGCAAGGGCGCGTGAGCGCCTATCTGTCGGGCGAGGGGCGTGAGTTGATCGACGCGCGCAGCCGCGAAGTCGTGCAGCAGCACGCGGCCTGGCTGGTGGGCGAGGTGTCGCAACAGGTGGTGTCGGCGCTTGCGCCCGAGATCGAACGCTGGGTGAGCGAGGCAGTGGAAGAGGCGATCGCGCATCGCAACGCGCCCACGTCGGAACACTGACGCGACGCCACGGCAGAGCAAAAGGAAAACGCAGAATCAACGCCGCGCGATGCCTGACCGGCCGCGCGGCGTTCGTTTTTGCCGTCGCCTCACTTCAACGTCAGGATCCACTGCGCCAGCGCGCGAGCCTCGTCGCCCGTCACCTGCGTATTGGCGGGCATCGGCACCGAGCTCCATACGCCCACGCTGCCGCGCACGATGGTTTGCGCGAGATAGTCGACGGCGTCGGGGCGTGGCAGATAGCGGTCGGCAATGGCGTGGAACGACGGTCCCATCAGCGGATTGGCGATGGCATGGCATGCCATGCAATTCTTGCGTTGCGCGAGCACCGGGCCGCTGGCCGATTGCTGCGCGATGGCGGGGGCGCTCGATGCCAGCAGCGCAACGAGCGTGGCACCCAGAAACAGGGTTCTCATAGGGGTCTCCGCCGGCTCGTGGGCCGGCCTGGCTGTCCGCGCATTATAGAAGCAAAGGTGCATGGCTTCTTCGCACCTTGCTTCTCGCTGCGCATCGGCCCGCGAACGCGCGCCTGCCGCATGCTTACCCCGTCACGGCCCCCCGATTGGCCGGCAGCGCCAGCGCCGCGAATTTTGCCAGCACGCCACGCGTATAACGCGGCGCGGGGCGTTGCCAGGCGGCGCGGCGGCGCGCGATTTCGGCCTCCTCCACGTTCAATTGCAGCAGCAGCCGGTGCGCGTCGATCGTGATCGAATCGCCTTCCTGCACCAGCGCGATCGTGCCGCCGGCGAACGCCTCGGGTGCGACGTGCCCCACCACCATGCCCCAGGTGCCGCCCGAGAAGCGCCCGTCGGTGATCAGCCCGACCGATTCGCCGAGCCCCTTGCCGATGATGGCGGAGGTCGGCGCGAGCATCTCCGGCATGCCGGGGCCGCCTTGCGGGCCGAGATAGCGCAGCACCACCACGTCGCCGGCGCGGATCCGGTCGTCGAGGATCGCCTGCATCGCGCTTTGCTCGTCGTCGAACACGCGCGCCGGGCCGGTGATCACCGGGTTCTTGAGGCCGGTGATCTTGGCGACCGCGCCGTCTTCGGCGAGGTTGCCCTTGAGGATCGCCAGATGCCCCTGCGCATAGAGCGCCCGGTCGATCGGGAAGATCACCTGCTGGTCGGCGCGCGGCACGGGCGGCACGTCGCGCAGCGTCTCCTCGATGGTCTTGCCGGTGATGGTCAGACAATCGCCGTGCAGCAGCCCCGCGTCGAGCAGGAGCCGCATCACCTGCGGGATGCCGCCGGCCTTGTGCAGGTCGGTCGCGACGAAGCGCCCCGACGGCTTCAGGTCGCAGATCACCGGCACGCGCTGGCGGATTCGTTCGAAATCGTCGATGGTCCAGTCGATCTCGGCGGCGTGCGCGATCGCGAGGTAGTGCAGCACGGCATTGGTCGAGCCGCCGGTGGCCATCAGCACCGACACGGCGTTCTCGATCGAGCGCCGGGTGATGATGTCGCGCGGCTTCAGATCGCGCTTGACGGCTTCCACCAGCACGCGCGCCGATTCGGCGGCCGAATCGACGGTTTCCTGATCGGGGTTGGCCATCGTCGACGAATAGGGCAGCGCCATGCCGAGCGCCTCGAACGACGAGCTCATCGTGTTGGCCGTGTACATGCCGCCGCACGAGCCGGTGGACGGGCAGGCATTGCGCTCGATGCCGTCGAAATCCTCCTGCGACATGCGCCCGGCCGTGAACTCGCCCACCGCCTCGAACGCCGACACGATCGTCAGATCGTGCCCCTTCCAGTTGCCGGGGCGGATCGTGCCGCCGTACACGTAGATGCCCGGCACGTTCAGGCGTGCCAGCGCGATCATGCCGCCGGGCATGTTCTTGTCGCAGCCGCCGACCACCACCACGCCGTCCATCCATTGCCCCTGCACGCAGGTCTCGATGCAATCGGCGATCACCTCGCGCGACACGAGCGAATACTTCATGCCCTCGGTGCCCATCGACATGCCGTCGGAGATGGTGGGCGTGCCGAAGATCTGCGGATTCGCGCCGGCCGCCCTGACGGCCTCGACGGCCGCATCGGACAGCCGCTGCAGGCCCGCGTTGCACGGCGTGATGGTGGAGTGGCCGTTGGCGATGCCGATCATCGGCTTGTCGAAATCCGCCTTCTCGTAGCCGAGCGCGTAATACATCGAACGATTCGGGGAGCGGGCGACGCCTTGCGTGATGTTTTTCGAGCGACGGTTGTGGGACATGAGGGGCTCCATCTCGGGATTCTCGTGACCGGTCGCGAGGCACGGCCGGGGATCAGGCAAGGATGGTGGCTCCGGAAGTGCGTGTCCAATATATTATTCATCGCTTATTGAGTCGCAGAACATATCGATCATGGCTGAACCGATCCCCGATTTACGGCAGTGGCGCTATTTCGTCGCCGTGGCCGACGAGCGCCACTTCGGCCGCGCGGCCACGCGGCTGTCGATGACACAGCCGCCGCTGTCGCAGGCGATCCGCGCGCTGGAGGCGGCGCTGGGCGTCGAACTGTTCGTGCGCACGCGCCGCTCGGTGGCGCTGTCGGCGGTGGGCGCGGCGCTGCTGCCCGACGTGCGCCGGCTGCTGGCGGCCGCCGACGCCCTGCCGCCGCTGGCCACCAGCCTGGCGCGCGGCGAGGCCGGCACGCTGGCGCTGGCGTTCGTGTCGACGGCCGATTACGGCCTGCTGCCGGCGCTGCTGCGCGAGTTCGGCGCGCGCTATCCGCGCGTGCGGCTCAAGCTGACCGAGGCCACCAGCGACGTGCAACTGGAGATGCTGGCGGCCGGCGCGATCGATGCCGGCCTCGTGATCGCGCCGCTGCCGCCACGCCACGCAGCCGGGCTGTCGTACCTGACGGTGGCGCGCGAGCCGCTGGTGCTGGCGATGCCCGAGCAGGCCGCGCCCGGCGCCGAGGCGGAGCCGGTCCGGCTCGACGCGCTGGCCGATCTGCCGCTCGTGATCTTCCCGCGTCGTTTGGCGCCCGGCTTTTATGACATCATTACGGGCTGCTACGGCGCGCTTGGACTCACGCCGCGCATCGGGCAGGAGGCGATCCAGATGCAGACCATCGTCAGCCTGGTGTCGGCCGGCATGGGCGTCGCACTGGTGCCGCAATCGCTGCGTAACCTGCGCCGCACGGGCGTTGCCTATCGTCCGCTCGCGGGCGGCGCGCCGGTCGTCGAAACCGGCCTGGTCTGGCGCACGCAGGAAGTCGGTCCGGTGCTCGCGGGCTTCGTCGACATCGTGCGGCGCCTGGCGGCCACCGATTAAGATGCGCGGCGAACGCGCGCGGGATACGAACGTCAAATGGCAGGCGCGGCTCACGTAGGCCGCGCCGATTCAGCAACTCTCCACACCGACTCATGATCATTCACCCCAATTTCGACCCCGTCGCGATTCATCTCGGACCGCTGGCCGTGCGCTGGTACGGGCTCATGTATCTGCTGGGCTTCATCGCGGCGATCGTCGTCGGCCGCGTGCGGCTGAAGCTGCCGTATGTCGCCGCGCAAGGCTGGACCGCCAAGGACATCGACGACATGATGTTCTACGGCGTGCTCGGCGTCGTGCTCGGCGGGCGTCTCGGCTACGTGCTGTTCTACAAGGCCGATTACTACTTCGCGCATCCGCTCGACATCTTCCGCGTGTGGGAAGGCGGGATGTCGTTCCACGGCGGCTTCCTCGGCGTGCTGTTCGCGATGGTGCTGTTCGCGTGGCAGCGCAAGCGCACCTGGCTGCAGGTCACCGATTTCGTCGCGCCGATGGTGCCGACGGGCCTTGCCGCCGGCCGCTTCGGCAACTTCATCAACGGCGAGCTGTGGGGCCGCGTGACGAGCCCCGATTCGCCGTGGGCGATGCTGTTCCCGGGCGCCTCGCGCGACGACGCGATCTGGCTGTCGCAGCATCCGGCGCTGGCCGCCAAGTGGCATCTGAACGACGTGTTCCTGCAATACCAGATGCTGCCGCGCCATCCGTCGCAACTGTACGAGATCGCGCTGGAAGGCATCGCGCTGTTCCTCGTGCTGTTCTTCTTCGCGCGCAAGCCGCGGCCGGTGGGCGCGGTGTCGGCGCTGTTCCTGATCGGTTATGGCCTCGCGCGCTTCACGGTGGAGTTCGCGCGCGAGCCGGACGACTTCCTGGGCCTGCTGGCGCTGGGGCTGTCGATGGGGCAATGGCTGTCGCTGCCGATGGTGGTGGCCGGCGTGCTGCTGCTCGTGTGGTCGTATCGCAAGGCACGTCGCACCGCGGCGGCCTGAGCGCGGCGTCGGATTCGACGCCCGATACGAAAACGGCCCGACCGGCTTGCGCTGGTCGGGCCGTTTGTCTTGCGGGTCACGCCGATGCGCGCCACCCGCTCGACGCCATGCGTTACTTCATCTGCACCGAGCCGTTCACGTTGACGGTGACGGTGGCCTTGCCGCCTTCCACGGCGATCGGCGCGGCGGCCTTGGCCGACATCATCGGCGCCGAATCCATCGCCATCATGCGCGGATACGGCTGCACGCTGCGCCCGCCGCCCACGCTGACCTCACGAATCGCGAAGCCGCCGTAGCCGAACGCCTTGGCGGCTTCGGCGGCGCGGTCGCGGAACGACTGGATCGCCTGCGTCGTCAGCTTCTGCTCGGCCGTGCGCTGCGCTTCCGGCGACAGCGAGAACGCGACGTTGCCGACCTGCAGCGAGCTCGACAGATCGCCCGCGAGTTTCGAGGCGGCCGTGAAATCGCGCGACTCCAGCACGACCTCGGTGCGGCCGCGCCAGGCGGAGATCTTGCCGTCGCGATCGGTGCTCGGATAGACCGAGAAGCCGCCGGTGCGCGCGGTGACGCCCGACACGCCGCGCGCACGCGACAGCGCCGCATCGGCGCGGCGGTTCAGCTCGGCGGTCAGGCTGCCCGGATCCTTCGCTTCCTGTTCGTAGAACAGCGTGATGTCGACCACGTCCTGCGGCACGTCGATGCTGGCTTGTGCCGACAGCGACAGCACGCCGGCCGGCTGCGGCGCGACCTGGGCGTGGACGGCGGGAATCATGGCGGACAGCGCGAGTGCCAGTGCGGCAGCGGATTTTTTCATCGTATGAGCTCCTGTTGGTGCGCGGCGCGAGGCAGGTTCGCCGGGGCCGCGCGTCTTGTCGAGGCAGCCGCGGGCAGCCGTGGCCCGCGATTGCGCGAGCGTTAGGCAGATGAAAGACGCATCGAGTTCCGGCGCTGTGCGGGCGATTTGACGATGTCTGACCCAGCGCAGCATCGGCGCGTCACTTCATCAGCTTCTCGGTGATGAAGCGCCATTCCGCGCGCGTGACCGGCGTGATCGACAGGCGGTTGCCTTTCGCGAGCACACGCATCTCGGCCAGTGCATCGTGTTCGCGCAGCGCCGCCAGTGCGATCAGCGGGCTCTTCTTCACGAAGCGCACGTCGACGAGCGTCCAGCGCGGGTTCTCGTGCGTCGACTTCGGATCGTGATACGGGCTGGCCGCATCGAACTGCGTGGGATCGGGGTAGGGGGTGGACGACACTTCGGCCAGCCCCGCGATGCCCGGCTCGGGGCAGCTCGAATGATAGAACAGCACGCCGTCGCCGATCTGCATCGTGTCGCGCATGAAGTTGCGCGCCTGATAGTTGCGCACGCCGGTCCACGGCAGCGTGTGCTGCGGCGCCTTGGCGAGATCGTCGATGCTCGCTTCGTCCGGTTCGGATTTCATCAGCCAGAATTGCATGGATGCGCTCGCTGAAAGAGGGGGCTGAAGAGGCGAGAGAGCGGCATGACGCGCGGAGAAAACGCGGCCGCCAATGAAAAACGGCATCGGGCGTGGCCCGATGCCGTTGAATAGGTCCCCGCCTTGGCCGCTAGGCCGGCATCCTGAACCAGGGGTTCAGAATTGGTCGCAGTTAGCAGCACTTCGGGTACATCAGACAGAGTGACGCGCTCGCCCGTGCTACAAATTTCCGCAACCGTGCACGAAGGCTATTGGTTCAAGGAATATATGACCTTGGCGAACCAGGCAGGGAAGCTGAGAGAACCTTGTGGATTCGATCTTGTGGACCGGACCCGTATGAACCGCTTGATTCGGAGCAGCCCTGAGGCCGTTCCGACGAGCCGCTTATCGCGCCTCTTGCTGGGCCAGTACCGCACCGAGCTGTTCATTCATGTGGTGCATTGTACGCCGGATTTCTTCCGCGGGAAATGCTTCGCCGTGACGAACGCTTTGTTGCAGCCGGAGCAACTCCGAAGCCAGCGACAGCGCAGCCATCACGGCGATGCGATCGGTGCCGCGCACGGAGCTGTTGGTGCGGATCTTCGACATCTCGGCATCGACGCGCGCCACCGCTTCGAGCAGCGCCGCTTCCGTTTCCGGCGAGCAGGCGAGGCGGTACGACTGGCCGAGAATCGATACTTCGATCTGCTTCGTGGTCATGCATGTTCTCCGTGGCTGGCCGCGTCGTTATCCTTGCCAACGGCCGGTTCCGCGGCGCCGAGCAGATCGAGCTGGCTGTCGCCGTCAGCGGCCTGCTTCGAGCGCGGCAGTTTCTCGAGGATCGCGTTGAGCTTGATCTGCGCATCGTCGATCTTCGCGGAGAGCGTGTCGCGCTCGGAGACGAGACCATTGCGTTCATCGCGCAATTGTTCGAGCTCGACGCGCACCGCTTCGGAATCGGCGCGCAATTGCGCGACCTGTTCCTCGAGCGCGAGCCGCTCGGTGTGATGGCGTTGATTCAGCGCGATCAGGCGGCCAATATTCTGAGATAGGGTTTCGAGTTCGTTAAGCATGTGCTGCGTCCTCTAAAGACCCGGCATTTTAGCGCGGAAAGCCCGCCGTACCGACATTTGTAACGTATCCAGACGTAACACCCCCCTTCCTGACGTGAAATGCGCCGCAAAGCACGGCATTTGATTCGTTGCACGACACGATGGCGGTGCCGGGCGGCTTTCTTGACGCGCCGTTTTGCGGCTCCTACACTGGCGCCGCTTCGGTGCTCGCGCGCCATGCCTCGGCGTGGCGCGCGGTTAAACGGGAAGCAGGGTGCGATGCCGGCAACGGCGCGCCAACCTGCGCTGCCCCCGCAACGGTAAGCGACCGCGTCGACGTTTTCAGCATGAACGCCGACGCAAGCCGTCCCTCGATCGGCCGCCTGGCGGCCGTGGCCACTGCGCGGCCTGTCGCGCGGGAAGGCGGGGCGTGCCGGTCGCCAGCCCGGATACCGGCCGAAGCGGGGAAGCGCGCCGCGCGCGGCTTCCGGAGGCGGGACCTGCGGGGAGGCAGGCGCCGCGCTGGCCCACAGGATGTTCTCGATGCGTACCCCGATTGTCCGCGCCGCGCTTGCCGCGATGTGCGGGCTCCCCTGTTTTGCGAGCGCGCAGGTTGATGCACCGCAGGCGGTGTCTTCCGCTGTGCCGAATGCAACGGCCCAGGCAACCGCCGCCATAACCACCGCCGCGAATCCCGCCGCAAATCCCACCGCAAATCCCACCGCAAATCCCACCGCCACCGCACTCGACCCGGTGGTCGTGACCGCGAGCCGCGGCCCGCAAAAGCTCGCCGACGCCTTGCCGCAAACCACGTTGTTTTCGCGCGACGACATCGCCCGCAGCAGCGCCTCCGATCTGCCGGGCCTGCTCGCGCTGGCACCGGGCGCGCAGATCGTGCGCAACGGCGGCCCCGGCTCGACGGCCTCGCTGTTCCTGCGCGGCGCGCAATCGACTCAGTCGCTGGTGCTGATCGACGGCGTGCGGGTGGATTCGGGCAGCCTCGGCGCGGCGCAGATCGCCGACCTGCCGCTCGACCAGATCGACCATGTCGAGATCGTCAACGGCAACGTGTCGTCGCTGTACGGCTCGGGCGCGATCGGCGGCGTGGTGCAGGTGTTCACCAAGGATGGCGGCAATCATCCGCCGCGCTTCGATTTCTCGGTGGGCTACGGCAGCTATCACACGCAAACGCAGCAGGCCGGCGTGTCGGGCCGGCTCGACGCCGACGGGCGCACCACGTTCTCGCTGTCGCTGTCGCGCGAGAAGACCGACGGCTTCTCGGCGATCGATCCGGCGCTGCAGCCCGGCGCGAACCCGAACGCGAACGGCAACCTGAACGAAAGCGTGTCGGCCACGCTGCGGCATCGCTTCACGAACGGCTGGACGGCCGGCGTGAGCTGGTTCCAGGCGAACGACACCAACAGCTTCGACAACGCCTACGGCGCGCCCGCCGATCTCAACACGCTCTACAGCCGCGTGCAGCAGATCTCGGCCTTCGCCGACGGCCGGCTGGCCGACTGGTGGACCACCCGCCTGCGCGTGTCGACCGGCAACGACCGCAGCCAGAACTGGCTGAACGGCGCCTACACCGACCGCTTCAACACCGACAATCGCCAGTACACCTGGCAGAACGATTTCACGATCGCGCACGGCCAGACGATTCAGGCCGGCTACGAGCGGCTCGATCAGTCGTTCGATTCGGATCTCTATTCGGCGCCGCAGCGGCATGTGAATTCGGGCTGGCTCGGCTATACGGGCCGCATCGGCAACAGCCAGTTCCAGGCCAACGTGCGGCGCGATCAATACTCCGATTTCGGCGGCGCCAACAGCTACTATCTCGGCTACGGGCTCGATCTGGGCGAGCACTGGAAGGTCACGGCCAGCTACTCGGATGCGTTTCGCGCGCCGACCTTCAACGATCTGTACTATCCGCTGTCGGGCAATCCGGCGATCCTGCCCGAGCGCAGTCATTCGGTGGAGGCGGGCCTGCAATACGCGTCCGATGCGCTCGGCCTGCTGCGCCTGAACCTGTTCCAGACGCGCTACGCGAATCTGATTCAATACGTGCCGGGCCCGGGCGGCTTCATCTACACGGCCGAGAACGCGGGTCGCGCCAAGGTGCAGGGGCTGGAGGCATCGTGGCAGGGGCAGCTCGGGCGCACCGATTTGCGCGTGTCGGCCACGCTGCAAAACCCGGTCGACCAGAGCGCGGATCAGGATCTCGTGCGGCGCGCGCGGCGGTTCGCGGCGTTTTCGGCGAGCCATCCGTTCGGCGGCTGGCGCGTCGGCGGCGAATGGCTCGTCAGCGGCGCGCGCGACGATTTCGGCGAGCGGCTCGGCGGCTACGGCGTGGTGAACCTGACGGCGCGCTACGACATCACGAAGGCGTGGTACGTCAGCGCGCATCTCGACAACCTGTTCGACAAGGATTATCAGCTTGCCTATGCGTACAACACGCCGCGGCGCGGTGCCTACGTCACGATCGGCTGGCGGCAGCCGTGACGGCGGCGCGTCGTGGGGCGTGACAGGGATGACGGCATGCGACGCGTCCTGAGCCAAGCCCGGAGCGGCCGATGAACGCGCCGATGCCGCGCGCGGCGACCATGACGCGCGCCCGTGCCATGACGATCTGGGTCGGGCTCGCCGTGGCGGCGGCGCTCGTGTTCGTGGCGTCGCTTGCGCTCGGCAGCGTGTCGGTGTCGCCGTGGCGCGCGCTCGGTGCGTTGGTCGCGCCGGCTGGCGGCGACCCGCTGACGGGTGAAATCGTGCGCAGCCTGCGGCTGCCGCGTGCGTTGGCCGGCTTCGGTTGCGGCGCGCTGCTGGCGCTGGCCGGCGCGTTGTTGCAGGTGCTGCTGCGCAATCCGCTGGCCGAGCCGTACGTGCTCGGCGTGTCGGGCGGCGCGGCCGGTTTCGCGCTCGCGGCGATGATCGCCGGCGGCGCGTGGTGGCTCGTCGATGCCGCGTCGTTTGCCGGCGCGTTGCTGTCGATCGCGCTCGTGCTCGGCCTGGCGCGCCGCTCGCTGGTGCTGGCCGGTGGCCTGCACGATGGCGCGCGCGACGCTTCGCCCCGCTTGCTGCTGACGGGCGTGGTGATCGCGTCCGGCTGGGGCGCGCTGGTCACGCTGATGCTGTCGATCGCGCCCGACAACCGGCTGCGCGGCATCGTGTTCTGGTTGGCGGGCGATTTGTCGAGCGCCGCGCCGCCGTGGGTCGCGCTAGGCGCGCTGGCGTGTGCTGCTGCAGCGGCGTTGCCGGTCGCGCCGCAACTGAACGCGCTGCTGCGCGGTGAAGTGGCGGCCGCCTCGCTCGGCGTGCCGGTGGCGCGGCTGCGCTTGCGCATCTATCTGATCGCCTCGCTTGCTGCCGCCGCCGCGGTGACCACGGCGGGCACCATCGGCTTCGTCGGGCTGGTCGCGCCGCATGCGCTGCGGCTCGCGTTCGGCAACGACCAGCGCATGCTGTTGCCGGCGTCGATGCTGGCGGGCGGCGCGGGCGTGATGGTGGCGGATCTCGTGGCGCGCACGGCGATCGCGCCCGCGCAACTGCCGGTGGGTGCGATGACGGCGCTGATCGGCGTGCCCGCGTTTCTGTGGATGCTGTTGCGCAGGCCGAGCCGATGAACACGCCAGCGTCCTCAGCGTCCTTTGCCCCACACGAATGGCGCGCCCGCGACTTGACGCTGACCGCAGGCGAGCGCCGTCTCGTCGAAGACTTGTCGCTGCGCTTCGCGCCGGGCGAGCTGTGGTGCATCGCCGGGCCGAACGGCGCGGGCAAGACCACCTTGCTGGCCGCGCTCGCGGGCTTGCGCGCACCGGCTGCCGGCCATGTCGAAGGCGACGGGCAACCGTTGCACGCATGGCGGCCCGACGCGCTGGCGCGTCGCCGCGCGGTGATGGCGCAGGCCCAGCACGACGCGTTCTCGGCCAGCGTGTTCGACACCGTGCTTGCGCATCGCTTCCCCCATTTGGCCGGCTGGGGCTGGGAGCGCGACGCCGATCTCGCCGCCGCCCGCGACGCGCTGGCATCGCTCGGCCTCGACGCCCTGGCCGCGCGCGACGTGTTGACGCTGTCGGGCGGCGAACGGCAACGCGTCGCGCTGGCCGGCGCGCTGTGCCAGGATGCGCCGCTGCTGCTGCTCGACGAGCCGTTCGCGCACCTCGACCTGCATCATCAGGCCGACTGTTTCGCCGCGCTCGTGCGCTGGCTGCACGCCGCGCCGCGCACGGCGATCGTGTCGTGCCACGATCTGAATCTGGCGCGCCGCTTCGCCACCCACGCGCTGCTGCTCGATGGCCGCGGCGGCGCGCAGGCCGGCCCCGCGCGCACGGTGCTGTCGGCCGAGGCGGCCAGCGCCGCGTTCGGCTATCCGCTCGTGCTGATCGAGCGCGACGGCCATGAAGCGCTGGTGCCGGCGTGGCCGGCCGAGCACGCACGATGAACCGCCACGACCCACGCTTGCCCGATTTCCGACTCAGCCCGGCGCGCCCCGCGCGCCGCATGCCAACCGAACCGACGATGTCCGCATGAACCCTCAATCGATTTCCTACACCGTTCCCCCGATCGCCATGCCGGACCCGGCGCTGCGCGCGACGCTCCAGCATCTGATCGACACCAAGACCAAGCCGCCCGGCAGCCTCGGCAAGCTCGAAGCGCTGGCGCTGCAACTGGGCCTGATCCAGCAGAGCACGACGCCGCGCATCGAGCGCCCGGTGGTGATCGTGTTCGCGGCCGATCACGGCATCGCGGCCGAGGGCGTGAGCCCCTATCCGCAGGCCGTGACCGCGCAGATGGTGGCGAACTTCCTGGCCGG
>NZ_BAAILN010000134.1:35950-89869 GCF_054589155.1 Burkholderia sp. 3C | reverse complement strand
CGCGGGCGTGGCCACGCCGCTGCCGGCTTCGCCGGCGCTGGTGTCGGTGCCGGTCGCGCCGGGCACGCGCAACTTCGCGCAGGAGCCGGCGATGAGCACGGCGCAACTGCATGCCGCGCTGGCGGCGGGCGCGGCGCGCGTGGCGCACCACGCGGCGCTCGGCACCAACGTGATCGCGTTCGGCGAGATGGGCATCGCCAATACTTCGGCGGCCGCCTGCCTGATGAGCCGCCTGGTCGGCGTGCCGCTGGCCGACTGCGTGGGTCGCGGCACCGGCCTCGACGATCGCGGGCTGGCCCACAAGCGCGCGGTGCTCGAAAAGGCGCTCGCGCGCGACGCCGGGGCGATTGCGCCGCTCGACGTGCTGGCCGCGTTCGGCGGCTTCGAGATCGCGATGATGACGGGCGCGTTCCTGGCCGCCGCGCAGGCGCGCATGACGATCGTGGTGGACGGCTTCATCGCCAGCTCGGCGCTGCTGGTGGCGGTGGCGCTCGAACCGGCCGTGCGCGACTACTGCGTGTTCTCGCATGTGTCGGACGAGAACGGCCATCGCCGCATGCTGGCGCATTTCGGCGCCGAGCCGCTGCTCGCGCTCGACCTGCGGCTCGGCGAGGGCACCGGCGCGGCGCTGGCCTTGCCGCTGCTGCGCGCGGCCACCGCGTTCGTCAACGAGATGGCGAGCTTCGACGCGGCCGGCGTCGACAATCGCGACGACGCCTGAGGCGAGACGCACGATGCGCGCATCCGCCGAACTTCGCTATTTCTTCGTTGCGCTCGGCTATTTCACGCGCGTGCCGGTCCCGAAGCGGATCGGTTATGCATCCGGCGACCTCGATCATGCGGCGCGCTATTTCCCGCTGATCGGCGTGTGCATCGGTGCGCTGGCCGCGCTCGTCTACGGGCTGGCGGTGCGGGTCTGGCCGCCGGGCGTGGCGGTGCTGCTGTCGATGGCGGCCACGCTGATCGCGACCGGGGCGTTTCACGAGGATGGCCTGGCCGACAGTTGCGACGGCTTCGGCGGCGGCTACACGCGCGAGGACGTGCTGCGGATCATGCACGATTCGCGGATCGGCACGTTCGGCGCGGTGGCGCTGGTGGTGTCGCTCGCGCTGAAGTGGCAGGCGCTCGCGGCGCTGCCGCCGTGGCGGGCGGCCTGGGTCTTGCTGGCCGCGCACGCGGCGAGCCGCGTCGCCGCGGTCAGCCTGCTGGTGTCGCTCGATTACGTGCGCGGCGAGGGCAAGGCCAAGCCGGTCGCGCAGCGCATGTCGGCGCGCGCGTTCGCGTTCGCGGCGGCGTGCGGGCTGCCCTGGCTGTTCTGGCCGGACTGGCGGCTCGGGCTGCTGACGCTCGGCGTGCTGGTGCTGTTGCGCGCGGCCGTCGCCCGTTATCTGCTGCGGCGGCTCGGCGGTTATACCGGCGATTGCCTCGGCTTCGCGCAGCAACTGGCCGAACTCGCGATCACCCTGACGGTGCTCGGATGGATGTCGTCCTGATCCGCCATCCGGCGCCGGCCGTCGAGGCGGGCCTCTGCTACGGCGCGTCGGATGTGCCGCTGGCCGGCGATGCCGCAAGCGAGGCGCGCGCGATCGTCGCGCGGCTCGATGCGCGGCTCGATGCGCGCGGGTTGGCGTGGCCCGGCGTGATCGGCAGCAGCCCGCTCGTGCGTTGCGCATCGGTGGCGCGGGCGATGGGCGCGGCGTTGCAATGCGAGGTGCGCGTCGATGCGCGCCTGCGCGAGATCGATTTCGGTGCGTGGGAAATGCGCAGTTGGGACGCGATCGGCGGCGACGCGCTCGATCGTTGGCAGTCCGATTTGATGGGCGCGCGCGAACATGGCGGCGAGAGCGCGACGCAGTTGATGGCGCGGGTGGCGCCGCTCGGCGCGGAGTGGCTCGAAGGCGCGGCGCAGGGCAGCGCCGTGTGCGTCACGCATGCGGGCGTGATGCGTGCGCTGGCCGCGCAATGGCTCGGCGTGCCGCTCGCGAGTTTGCTCGCGCGCCGCATCGCCTATGGCGGATGTCTGTGGTTCACGCACGATGCCGCGCACGGCTGGCAACTGCGCTGGTGGGACGACACCGTTGCGTAACGATGGCGTCGGTGCTCGACGTCAACGCCGGCGCGAGCGCGCCACATCCAGATCGCGGCACACCTGCTCCGCACCGAGCGCGAGCCGTGGTGTCGGCCGCGTCAACCAATCCCCATCGATCGCGAACAGGTTGCCGCGTGCGACCGCCGTCAGTTGCGGCCAGCGTCGCCAGCGATCGAGGCTCGGCAGCGCGGCGTCGCCGACAGTCGCGCCCTGCGCCGTCGCCACGATCGCTTCGGGGTTGGCGGCCAGCACGGCTTCGTCGTCGACGGTCGGCGCGACCGGCTTCAGCGCCGCGAACACGTTGCGGCCGCCGCATACAGTCAAGACATCGCTGACGATCTGCGTGCCGTTCAGCGTGGTCAGCGGGCGATCCCAGATCTGCAGGAACACGTCGACGGGTGGTTTCGACGCGTAACGCTCACGCAGCGCGGCGATCCGCTGCCGATACGCGGCGGCCGCCGCGTCCGCCGTGTCGCGCGTGCCGAGCAGGCGGCCAAGCTTGTCGAGCGAGACGGCCACGTCGTCGAGCCGCTTCGGTTCGCTGACGTAGACGGGGATGCCGAGCGCTTCGAGCTGCGCCGTCTGGCGATCGGCGTTGCCGTGGCGCCAGACCACGATCAGGTCGGGCTTCAGCGCGACGATCCGTTCGAGATCGAGCGAGCGGTTGTCGCCGACGCGCGGCAGCGCGCGGGCCGCCTCGGGATAGTCGCTGTACGACACCGCGCCGACCATCGCCGGGCCGCCGCCGGCCGCGTAGAGCAACTCGGTGGCGTGCGGCGCGACGCTGATCACGCGCTGGGCCGGCGCGGCGAGCGTGACGGTGCGGCCGGCGTCGTCGGTCACGGCGATGCCGGCCGAAGTCGATGCGCAAGCCCATGTGGAAGCGGACGCCGCCCACAGCGCGACGGCGAGTGCGGCAACGTGAATGCGCGCCATCGTTCAGGATTCCGATGCAGCGGCGTGCGCCGAATAGCCGGAGAGTGCGGCTTCGAGCCGTTGCCATTCGTCCGGCCTGCCGGGCAGGCCGATCCGGATGCTCGGTGCGTGCGCGAAGAAGCGCGTCCAGATGCCTTGCGCGGCCAGCGCCTCGTGCAGCGCGAGCGCACGCGCGTCGTCGGTCCAGCAGAACAGCGGCGTGGCCTGTACCGCGAAGCCGTGCGCGGCCAGCAGCGCGGCAAGCCGCGCGCCGTCGGCGGCCAGGCGGGTGCGTGCCGCCTCTTGCCATGCGGTGTCGGCCAGCGCGGCCATGGCCGCATGCTGGGCCGGGCCGCTGACGGTCCACGCGCCGAGCGCGCCGCGCAATTGCGCGAGCCGCGCCGGCTCGGCCAGCACGAAGCCGACGCGTACGCCGGCCAGCCCGAAGAACTTGCCGACCGAGCGCAGCACGAACAACCCCGCCAGGTGCGTGTCGGCGGTGAGCGTGGCCGGTTCGTGCGCGCTGGCCGTATCGGCGAACGCTTCGTCGACGATCAAGGCGCCGCCGCGCGCGGCCAGTTGCGCGTGCCAGTCGAGCAACTGCGCGCGCTCGATGCGTTCGGCCGTCGGGTTGTTCGGATTGCCGACGATCACGTAGCGCAGCGCATCGGGCAGGCGCGCGGCGCCGATCGAGAAGCGCTCGACGGCGTGGCCGTGTCGCACGAAGGCCGGCGCGTATTCGCTGTAGGCCAGCGCCGCGACGCCGGCCGTGCCCGGCTCGAACAGCGCGGGCAGCGCGCGGATCGCGGCCTGGCTGCCGGCCACCGGCAGCACGTGCGCCGCGTCGGGCGCGCCGTAATGGCGGGCGGCCAGCGCGGCGAGTGGTGCATCGTCGCCCGGCAGTTGCCGCCACGCGGCGGCCGGTACTGGGGGCACCGGGTAGCCGATCGGATTGATGCCGGTGGAGAGGTCGAGCCAGTGCTCGAGCGCGATGCTATAGCGGCGCGCGGCGTCGTGCGGGTTGCCGCCATGCGTGATGGCGGGCGGGATCGGCGGGGAATCGGTCATGACACGGGACGAAGAGGGCGACGCGGGAGGCAGCGAGGAAAGGCGCGAGGAAGGACGCGACGCAGGCGACCAGGAGCGAGGCCGCGCGTGGCGGCCCGGGCCTCAGCCATGATGGGTGGCGACCGCGATCGCCGCGCAGGCGAGCAGCAGCGCGAGCCAGAGGACGACGGTGCGCATCACCAGCGATAACGCCGCGCGCACGTGTCCGGGCGCGGCCGGCTCGCCCGAGCCGAGCGTCGGGCGCGATTCGAGTTCGCCGTGATAGACGGCCGGCCCGCCGAGCAGCACGTTGAGGCTGCCCGCGCCCGCGGCCATCACCGGGCCGGCGTTCGGGCTGTCCCAGTGGCGCGCCTGGGTGCGCCAGCAGCGCCACGCGTTGACGGTGTCGCCGAGCAGCGCGTAGCTCGCGGCCGTCAGCCGGGCCGGCACCCAGTTCAGCGCGTCGTCGATGCGCGCGGCGGCCCAGCCGAAGCGCAGCAGGCGCGGCGTGCGATAGCCCCACATCGCATCGAGCGTGTTGGCGAGCCGGAACATCAGCGCACCCGGGCCGCCGACCAACGCGAACCAGAACAGCGCGCCGAAGATCGCGTCGTTGCCGTTTTCCAGCGCCGATTCGACGGCCGCGCGCGACAGCGCCGAGGCGTCGGCGTCGCGTGTGTCCCGCGAGACGATGCGGCCGGTCAGCGTGCGCGCCGCGTCGAGATCGCCGCGCGCGAGCGCCACGCCGATCGGCGCGATGTGTTCGGTCAGGCTGCGCGCACCGAGCGCGAACCACAGCAGCGCGACGTGCACGGCCGCCGCGAACGGCCAGGGCAGCAGGGCGATCAGCAGCAGCGCGGCCAGCACCGGCGGCAGCACGGCGAGGCACCAGGCCGCGACGCCGAACGGGCGGCCGAGCCGGCCTTGATTGAGCCGCGCCTCGATCGCCTGCGCCAGCTTGCCGAACGCGACGAGCGGATGCGCGCGGCGCGGCTCGCCGAACCGCCAGTCCACCAGAAACGCGGCGACGGCGAGGATCGCGACCGCCGGCAACGAGAGCATCAGCATCGCGGCTCCGTGCCCTTGATGGCCATCGGCAGGCCCGCCACCACCAGCGTCACGCGCGTGGCGAGCGCGGCGATGCGCTGGTTCAGGCGGCCCAGTTCGTCGACGTAGCGGCGCGTTTCGGCGCCGAGCGGCACCACGCCGAGCCCGATCTCGTTGCTGACCACGATCACGCGTGCGCGCGAGGCGAGCAGCGCGGCTTCGAGCGCGCCGATGCGGGCCTGCAGCGTGGCGTCGTCCACGCCCATGCAGTCGGCCGGGCACAGCAGGTTGGCGAGCCACAGCGTCAGGCAGTCGATCAGCACGCAGCCGTGCGGATCGTCGAGCGCGGCGACCGCCTCGGCCAGCGTGTCGGGCGCCTCGACCAGCGCCCAGGCTGCGGGCCGGCGCGCGCGATGATGGGCGATGCGGGTGTCGAATTCGGCGTCGCCGACCGTGCGCGCGGTCGCGACGTAGGTGACGGCGCGGCCGCTGTCGGCCGCGAGCCGCTCGGCGTGGGCGCTCTTGCCGGAGCGCGCGCCGCCGAGGACGAAGGTGAGGTCATGCGAAGTCATCGCGTGATTGTAACGGCGCGGGCGATAATGCGGCCTTCGCTTTCCGCCTGGCCGCCCCGCACCATGACCGCTCCCGACCGCCCGCTTCCCCCGTTTCCGCGCGGCGCGCTGATGATCCAGGGCACCACCTCCGATGCCGGCAAGAGCACGCTGGTGGCCGGGCTGTGCCGGCTGGTGCGGCGTGCGGGCGGGCGCGTCGCGCCGTTCAAGCCGCAGAACATGGCGCTCAACAGCGCGGTGACGGTGGACGGCGGCGAGATCGGCCGCGCGCAGGCGCTGCAGGCGCTGGCCGCCGGCATTCCCGCGCATACCGACCTGAACCCGGTGCTGCTCAAGCCCACCAGCGATCGCGGCTCGCAGGTCATCATTCACGGCCATGCGCGCGCCAATCTCGACGCGCGGGCCTATCACGCCTACAAGCCGGTGGCCTTCCAGGCGGTGCTCGAATCGTTCGGGCGCCTGCGCGGCGGCTACGACGCGGTGATCGTCGAAGGCGCGGGCAGCCCGGCCGAGATCAACCTGCGCGAGGGCGACATCGCCAACATGGGGTTCGCCGAGCGCGTCGATTGCCCGGTGGTGCTGGTGGCCGACATCGATCGCGGCGGCGTGTTCGCGCATCTGCTCGGCACGCTCGCGTGCCTGTCCGACAGCGAGCGCGCGCGCGTGCGCGGCTTCGTCATCAACCGCTTTCGCGGCGATCCGGCCTTGCTGAAGCCCGGCCTCGACTGGCTGGAGGCGCAGACGGGCAAGCCGGTGCTCGGCGTGGTGCCGTATCTGCACGGGCTCGCGCTCGACGCCGAGGACATGCTGCCGAGCCTCGCGCGCACCGAGGCCTCCGATCGCGCGGCCGGGGTGCTGCGGGTGGTGGTGCCGGCCGTGCCGCGCATCAGCAACCACACCGATTACGACGCGTTGCGCGCCCATCCGCGCGTCGATTTCAGCTACTGGAAGAGCGGCCCGATTCCGGCCGCCGACCTGGTGATCCTGCCCGGCTCCAAGAGCGTGCAGCGCGATCTGGCATGGCTGCGCGCGAACGGCTGGGATACCGCGCTGAAGCGGCACCTGCGCTACGGCGGCAAGGTGATCGGCATTTGCGGCGGGATGCAGATGCTCGGGCGCGGCATCGACGATCCGCACGGCGTCGAGGGCGAGCCGGGCCGGGTCGAAGGCCTCGGGCTGCTCGATTTCGAGACCGAACTGCTGGCGCGCAAGACGCTCGTGAACGTCACCGGCCACCTGGCCGACGGCGGCGCGAACGTGGCCGGCTACGAGATCCACATGGGCGAGACGCGCGGTCCGGCGCTCGATGCGCCGGCGCTGCTGCTCGACGAAGCGCACGGCGAGCACGGCGTGCGCGGCGACGGCGCGCGCTCGGCCGATGGCCAGATCCTTGCCACCTACGTGCACGGCCTGTTCGATGCGCCGGCCGCCTGCGCCGCGCTGCTCGACTGGGCCGGGCTCGATGGCGCCGAGGCGGTGGACTGGGCCGCGCTGCGCGAGGCGTCGATCGAGCGGCTGGCCGATACGCTCGGCGCGCACCTCGATCTCGATCGCGTGTTCGGCGCATTTGCTTGAGGCTGGCGTGGCGGTTCGATTGATTCCTGTTGGGAAGTAATTTAAGTCTGATTGGCGATTTTTCGGTTGTCATGGTTCGAATACAGTTCGCTCCATCCCATCCGAAACAGGAGTTCGCCATGCATCCCAACCGATCCGCCGACCTTGGCGCCACGCTGCTGCGCGTGGTGCTCGGCATCTGGTATCTCGCCCACGTCGCCCAGAAGGTGTTCGTGTTCACGCTGCCGGGCACCGCGCAGTTCTTCGTCTCGCTCGGCCTGCCGGGCTGGCTGGCGTACCTGACGACGGCCGTCGAATTGCTCGGCGGGCTCGCGCTGCTGACCGGTATTCAGGTTCGGATCGCCGCGATCGTGCTGCTGCCGTTCATGCTCGGCGCCGTGCACGCGCATTTCCCGAACGGCTTCGGCTTCGCGTCGCCGAACGGCGGCTGGGAATACCCGGCGTTCTGGGCGGCCGCGCTGGCGGTGCAGGCGCTGCTCGGTGCGGGCGCCTATGCGCTCGGCGGCAAGCGGGCCGGAGCGAACCCGGCCGCGGCGCGGCACGCGGCCTGAGCGGGCGGGGCCGGCGCGGAGGGCCTGGGGCTCACGCGTCGGCACCCGCTTTGCCGGCTGGGCCGATCCGCGCGCCGGCCTACGCCTCGTCCGATCGGCAAAACGCCTCGCGCCATCGCGGTGCAGGGCGTTTTGCCGATATCATCGCTCCCTGTATCCGCAACTTTTCGCGGCGCCCCCACCGGCGCCGCGTGGCATTCCGGGGGTGTACATGACGGTGATCGTGGTGGCAAATCCGAAGGGCGGCGTCGGCAAGAGCACGCTGTCCACCAATCTGGCGGGCTTTTTCGCGGCCCAGGGCGCCTGGGTGGCGCTGGCCGATCTCGATCGCCAGCAATCCTCGCACGGCTGGCTCGGCCTGCGGCCGGCCACGCTGCCGGCGATCGAGGCCTGGGCGCTGGATCCTTCCTCGCCGGCCAAGCCGCCGCGCGGCCTCGAATACGCCGTGATCGACACGCCGGCCGGTCTGCACGGCAACCGGCTCGACGTCGCGCTCGATCTGGCCGACAAGGTGATCGTGCCGCTCCAGCCGTCGATGTTCGATATTCTCGCGACCCAGCAATTTCTCGAACGCCTGGCCACCGAAAAGGCCGTGCGCAAGGGGCATGTGCAGGTCGGCATCGTCGGCATGCGCGTCGATGCGCGCACGCGCTCGGCCGAGCAGCTCCAGCGCTTTGTCGAGGGCCTGAAGCTGCCGGTGCTCGGCTACGTGCGCGACACGCAGAACTACGTCCAGCTCGCCGCGCATGGCCTGACGCTGTGGGATGTCGCCCGGAGCCGCGTCGAAAAGGATCTCGAACAGTGGCAGCCGATCGTCGAGTGGGCGCAGGCGAAACCGGCCAAGGGCGACTGAGCCGGGCCGGCTTGCCGGCCGCCGCGTGTTCCGCGCCACAAAGCAAAAAACCCGCCGTCCGCGAGGACGACGGGTTTTTTCTTGGCGGGTCGGCCGGCCGAATACCGCGCCGGTTCAGGTCCAGGTCTGGGTCGGGACGTGATCGCGGCTGTCCTTGATCTTGTTGGCCTCGTCGACGAATACCAGGTCCGGCTTCCAGCCGGCCTTCAGGTCGGCCTCGTCCACCACCGCGAACGCGGCGATGATCACCAGGTCGCCGAGCTGCGCGCGCCGCGCGGCCGAACCGTTCAGCGAGATCATGCCGCTGCCGCGCTCGCCCTTGATCGCATAGGTCGAGAAGCGCTCGCCGTTGTTGATGTTCCAGATGTCGATCCGTTCGTTTTCGACGATGTTCGACGCTTCGAGCAAATCTTCGTCGATCGCGCACGAGCCTTCGTAGTGCAGCTCGCAGTGCGTGACCGTGGCGCGGTGGATCTTCGATTTCAGCATGTGACGCTGCATGGCGTGTCCTGATGCGGGTTGGGCAGAAACGGCGGCCGTCGGCCGTCAGATTTCGAGGTTGTCGATGAGGCGCGTGGCGCCCAGCTTGGCGGCGGCCAGCACCACCAGCGGTTCGCCGGCTTCGAGCTGTTCGGCGCTGGGCGCGACCAGGTTGGCGCGGCGGCGCACCGAGATGTAGTCGGGCTGCCAGCCGCGCGCGGCCAGCGCCTCGCGGGCGGCCGTCTCGACCCGGGCGATATCGCGTGCGCCGCCCAGCATCGCATCGCGCACCTGGTGCAGCGCCCGCGCCAGCTCGGGCGCCTCGGCGCGCTCGGCGGCCGACAGGAAGCGGTTGCGCGAGGACATCGCGAGGCCGTCCTCGTCGCGCACCGTTTCGGCGGCCACGATGTCCACCGGCAGCGCGAGCTGATGGCACATGCGGCGCACGATCATCAGTTGCTGGTAATCCTTCTTGCCGAACACGGCCACCTTCGGCTGCACGCAGGCCATCAGCTTGGTGACGACGGTGCACACGCCGGTGAAGAATCCGGGGCGGAACTCGCCCTCCAGAATGCCGCCGAGGTCGTCGGGCGGCTGCACGCGGTATTCCTGCGGCTCCGGATACAGATCGCGCTCGGTCGGCGCGAACACCACGTAGACGCCTTCGTTCTGCAGCTTGTCGATGTCGTCCTGGAGCGTGCGCGGGTATTTGTCGAAATCCTCGTTCGGGCCGAATTGCAGCCGGTTCACGAAGATGCTCGCGACCACCGGGTCGCCGTGCTGGCGCGCGAGCCGCATCAGCGACAGGTGGCCCTCGTGCAGGTTGCCCATGGTCGGCACGAAGGCCGTCCGGTTCTGGCCGCGCAACTGGTCGCGCAACTCCTGGATCGTGCTGATGACTTTCATGATCGGTAAGGCGGTTCCTCGCGCGAGTGGCGCGTTGCCGCCGCGCGGGGCGCGGCGTCGTGATCGAACGGTTCGCCCGCGACCGGGCGGGGTGGCGAGCGTCGGCGATTGTAGAGGATTTGCCGTTGCGACGCATCGATAAACGCACGATCGTTCGCTTTTTATTCTGTTATTTGCCGAGGAATGGGCCGATCGGCGCGGCGTTTCGCGGCCGGGCAACGGGGGCTGGCGCGGGATCGAACGAGGCAGGGGCGAGGCCGCCGGGCACGTCGGCCGCCCCGGAAACCGGGCCGGCCGCACCGCGCGGGACGGCGGGGTTCAGGCGGGCAGGTACGCGAGCCGCACGTAGATCGGCGCGAACGGTTCGGGCTGGGTGATTTCGATGAGCGATTCGCGCGCGAGTTCGAGCATGGCGATGAAGTTGACCACCACCACGCGCACGCCGCGCGAGGTGTCGAACAATTCGGCGAACTCCATGAAGCGCACGTTCTGCAACTGGCGCAGGATCAGGCTCATGTGCTCGCGCACCGACAGCTCCTCGCGCGAGATCTTGTGATGTTGAACCAGCTTGGCGCGCTTGAGCACGTCGGCCCAGGCGGCGCGCAGGTCGTCCGAATCGACGTCGGGGAAGCGCGGCGTGATGCTCTGCTCGATATAGACATCGGCGCGCAGGAAATCGCGGCCGAGCTGCGGCAATTGGTCGAGGCGCTGCGAGGCCAGCTTCATCTGCTCGTATTCGAGCAGGCGGCGCACCAGCTCGGCCCGCGGGTCCTCGGCTTCGTCGCCGGTGTCGGCCTTCTTGACCGGCAGCAGCATGCGCGACTTGATCTCGATGAGCATCGCGGCCATCAGCAGGTATTCGGCCGCCAGTTCGAGATTCGACTCGCGGATCTGATCCACGTAGCCCAGATACTGCGCGGTGACCTCGGCCATCGGGATGTCGAGGACGTTGAAGTTCTGCTTGCGGATCAGGTACAGCAGCAGGTCGAGCGGGCCTTCGAAGGTTTCGAGGAACACCTCGAGCGCATCGGGCGGGATGTAGAGATCCTGCGGCAGCTTGAAGAGCGGCTCGCCGTACAGGCGTGCGAAGGCCGCGATGCCGTCGACCGTGTCGGGCGTCGTATCGACGCCGGCGCGCGCGGCGAGTGCGTCTTCCGGCCGGGCGGCCTCGTCGGCGGCGCTCACGGGATCAGAAGTTCTGGTAGTAGACGTAGGACGTTTGCTTGACGCGCGAGGTTTGCTGGGCCGAACGTTCGTCGAGGTCGATCGGCTGCTTGTCCCACAGCAGCGCGCGGCCCTTGCGCTGTTCGTCTTCGAGCGCCGGCTTCTGTTGCTTGAGCTGGTTCAGAAATTGCGTGACGTCGGACTGATACGACATGGTGGATTCCGTTCTGGACAGGCCAGCCGCGCGTTCGCGGGCCGCCCGAGGTGGGGATGGCGGGATTTTACCGCATCGCGGGAACAGCCGGCGCCAATCCGCGTCGAATGCGCAGCTTGCCCGAACGTCAGGACTTTTGAACATCTTTCAAGCTTTGCCCACGGAAGCGCGATGGCGCTGTGGTCAAATGTGGGCTTTTATCCGATCTATCCTCGAGGGGGCGGTATTTGACAGGGCTGGCCATTCCACCAGACGAGCGTCGCGCCGGGTGCGCGGCCGCATGCGCTCGCACGGCCTTGCGGCCGTCCCCTTCGTTGCTGTCGCTGCCGCGCCTGGCCAGGCTCACGCTCGGCGGCTGCCTGGCCGCCGCGTTCGCGATGCCGGCCTGGGCCAAGTTCGAGGTGAACATCGACGCGCCGCGCTCGGTGCGCAGCCTGCTCAAGCAGCATCTCGACCTGTCGCGCTTCGCCAAGCGCGACGATATCTCCGACGATCAGTTCGAGTTTCTGATTACCGCCACGCCGCAACAGGTGCGCGACCTGACGGCCACGGCGGGCTATTTCTCGCCGGTGGTGTCGACCGACGTGCGCACGCGCGACGGCAAGCGCTCGGTAACGATCAAGGTCGATCCGGGGCCGCAAACCGACGTGTCGGGCGTCGATCTGCAATTCCACGGCCCGGTGGGCACCGAAGATCCGAAACAGGAGACGGCCGCGCGGCTGGCGTTCTCGCTGCACGAGGGCGAACCGTTCACGCAATCGGGCTGGGACGACGCGAAGAACGCGGCGCTGCGGCAATTGCAAGCGCGCCGCTATCTCGGCGCGAAGATCCTCGCCTCGCAGGCGCGCATCGATCCGCGCACGCGCACGGCGAAGCTGTCGGTCACGTACGACAGCGGCCCGACCTTCACGATCGGCAAGCTCGACGTGTCGGGCGTGCGCCGCTACCCGGGGCAGATCATCGACAACGTCGATCCGCTCGGGGTGGGCGAGATCTACGACGTGCAGCGCATCAACGAACTGCAGCGGCAATTGCAGAACACGCCGTATTACGCGAGCGTGGCGATCGATGTCGGTGACGACACGTCGAAGCCGGACCAGACGCCGGTGCACGTGAAGGTCAGCGAGTATCCGTACAACAGCGTGCGCGGCGGCGTGGGTTACGCCACCGACACCGGGCCGCACGTGCAGGGTTCGTACACCTATCTCGACACGTTCGGCCGCGCCTGGCCGCTGCAGATCTCGGGGCGCATCGACCAGATCCAGCAATACGGCCAGGTGCAGCTGTCGATGCCGCCGAGCCCGCACGCGTGGACCAACAGCGTGCTGGCGTCGTACACCAACACCAACGTGTCGGATGTGCGGATCTACAGTGGGCGGCTCGGCGTGCAGCGCACCAAGACCAGCCAGAACATCGATTACACGTACTCGATCATGTATTACCAGGACCGGCTCGACCAGAACGCTGCCGGCCCGACCACCAGCCGCGCGCTGGTGCCGCAATGGTCGTGGACGCGCCGCAACGTCGACGATCCGCTGTTCCCGCGCTCGGGCAACCTGATCCACGCCGAGGCCGGCTTCGCGATCAAGGGCGTGGCGACCGACCAGACCTTCATCCGCGGCTATGCACGCGGCCAGCAATACCTGCCGGTCGGCAAGCGCGATCTGGTGCTGTTCCGCGCGGAGCTGGGCGGCGTGTTCACCAGTGGCGGGTCGGCCGGCGTGCCGGCCTCGCTGCTGTTCCGCGCGGGCGGCTCGAACTCGGTGCGCGGCTACGGCTATCAGAGCATCGGCAACAACGTCGACGGCTCGGTGCTGCCGACCAAGTACCTGATGACCGCCACCGCCGAATACCAGCACTGGTTCAACCACGATTGGGGCATGGCCACCTTCTACGATCTCGGCACCGCGACCGACGATTGGGGCGACAAGGTGTTCTATCAGGGCGTGGGCGTCGGCGCGCGCTGGCGCAGCCCCGTGGGGCCGGTCAACGTCGACCTGGCCTACGGCATCCGCAACCGCAGCGTGCGTCCGTACCTGACGCTCGGCATTGCATTCTGACCAGGGTTTTCCGGATTCCAGCATGACGAAGGACGATTCCACCGTACCGCCGGCCGGCGCCACGCCGGGCGGCCCGCCACCGGGCGAGCCGCCGCAGCCGCCGTCGACCGAGCCGCCTGCATCGAACCGGCGCCGGGGCCGGCTCGGCCGCGCGCTGGCCTGGACGGCCGGCGTGCTGGTGCTGCTCGTGGTGTTGCTGGTGGGAGCGCTGGCCGCCGCCGTGCTGACCGAGCGCGGCACGCGGCTGGCCTGGAACACGGCGGTCTCGGTGCTGGGCGGCCGGCTGGCCGGCACGCTCGAAGGCGGCTCGCTCGCGCACGGCGTGCGGATCGACCGGCTGGCCTGGCTGTCGCCGGGCGGCACGGGCACCGACGTGCGGATCGACCGGGTGGAGGCGCGCTGGGCGCTGACGCGCGCGCCGCTGCGCTTCACGCTCGATTACCTGCGGGCCGGCACGATCGACGTGAGCGTGGTGCCGTCGCCGCCGAGCACCACGCCGACCGTGCTGCCGCAGAACCTGAACCTGCCGCTGCAGCTGGTGCTGCGCGAGGTGCGTTTCGATACGCTGCGCATCCACCAGGCCGGTTCCACGACCGAGCTGTCGCATTTCCTGCTGCACGGCGACAGCGATGGCCGTCACCATACGCTGGCGGTCGAGCGGCTCGACACGCCGTTCGGCGCGGTGAGCGCGAACGCGCGGCTCGACGGCCAGCGGCCGTTCGCGATCGAAGGTGCGGCCACGTACTCGGGCAAGGTGTCGAAGGAGCAGGTCGATGCGCATGCCACGCTGTCCGGCTCGCTGGAGGCGCTCGGCGTCGATCTCGACGCATCGGGGATGAAGCTGGCCGGGCGCGCGCATCTCGAGGCCGCGCCGTTCGGCGCGGTGCCGCTCACGCGCGCCACGCTGGCGTTCGATCACGTGAACCCGCGTGTGCTGGTGCCGACCGCGCCCGAGGCCGATCTGAGCATCCATGCCGATCTCGCCCCGGCGGGCGAGGCGGCGGACGCGAACGACAGCGTGTCGGCGAAGGCGCTGGCGGCGATCATGGCGTCGGAGGCTTCCGGGGCTTCCGCAGCCTCGGCAGGTGCGTCCGCAACTGTGGCGGGCAGCGCTGCGTCGGCTGGGAAGGTACAAGTCCAATCACAAGCGGCGGCCAAGCCTGCTTCCGGCGCCAGCGGGCCTCAAGCCGCGGCCACCGCGAACTCGCACGCGCTCGTGGTGGTCGGCAAGCTCGCCATCGTCAACGCGAAGCCGGGCACGCTGGCCGAAGGCAAGCTGCCGCTGGTCGACATCCACGCGAACCTCCACCTCGACGCCCACGCCCAACGCATCGACGATTTCGCGCTGCGCCTGCTGCGCAACGGCAGCGTGACGGGCGGCGGCGCGCTGGCTTCGCCACGCGGCCGCTTCGACCTGAACGTCGCCGACCTCGATCCGACGCTGTTCTCCACCGCCGTGCGGCCGATGCGGCTCGGCGGCCCGGTCGCCGTGACGCTCGACAACGGCTCGCAGCGCGCCACCGTCGATCTCAAGGACCCGAAGCTCGCGCTCGGCCTGAGCGCCGACGTCACGACCGACGCCAACGCCACCACGATCAAGCGCGCGCGCGTGTCGGCCGGCAAGGGCCGTGTCGATCTGAGCGGCGTGCTCAAGCACGACAAGACGTCGAGCTACGACCTCAAGGCCGCGCTCGTCGATTTCAACCCGCTGGCGTTCTCGACGCTGACGCCGGCTGCCAAAAGCGCCCCGGTCGCCAAGGGCGGCAAGCCGGCGGTGAAGGCCGCGGCAAAGCCCGTCGGCCGCCCGGTCGATGCGCGCGTGAACGGCACGTTGACCGCCACCGGCGCGCTCGCGCCGGCGCTGTCGAGCAAGCTTCAGTTCAAGCTCGGCGAGAGCGTCTACGACGGCGTGCCGATGACCGGGCAGGGCACCTTGCAGGTGGCCGGCATGCGCCTGCTGCCGAGCACGGCCGACCTGTCGGTGGCGGGCAATCGCGTCTCGCTGAACGGCAGCTTCGGCGCACCCGGCGACCGGCTGCGCTTCGCGATCGACGCGCCGCAACTCGACCGCCTGGGCTTCGGCCTGCAAGGGCTGGTGTCGGCGCACGGCGAACTGACCGGCAGCATCGCGCACCCGAACCTCGCCGCCGACTACCGCGCCACCGGCGTGGTGATCGGCAGCAACCGGATCGGCTCGGCGCAGGGCAGCGCCGAGATTCGCGATGGCGCGAACGGCGCGCTGGCGTTCAGCGTCGATGCGAACGACCTGGCGCTCGGCTCGCTCGACCTGAAATCGGTCAAGGCCAAGCTCGACGGCACGCGCGCGAAACACACGCTCGACGCCACCGCGCTCGGCAGCGCCGACGGCCGCGTCATCAACCTGCACGTGGCGGCGGCCGGCGGCCTGATCGAGGCGGGCGGCGCGAGCCGCTGGGACGGCACCGTCTCGCAGCTCGTCAACCGCGGCACGCCGGCGGTATCGCTCGACGCACCGCTCACCGTGTCGGCCGGCGCGGGCCGCGTGGTGCTCGGCGCCAGCAAGCTGACGATCGAGGGCGCGGTGCTCGACCTGCGCAGCTTCGTGCTCGATCACGGCGCGCTGCGCACGGCCGGCACGCTGACCAACCTGTCGATCGCGCGCGCGTTGCAGGTGCGCGAATTCCTGACCGGCGAGCGCGCGCCCGTGCGCACCGATCTCGTGCTCGACGGCGACTGGGACCTGTCGCTCGCCAATACGGCCAGCGGGCATGTGCAGATTCGCCGCCGCTCGGGCGACGTGACGATCGAGGCCGGGCGCGGCATCGCCTCGCTCGGCATCACCGACCTGAACGCGCGCGCCGAATTCGGCGCGGGCAATCGCCTGAACGCCACGCTGCACGCGAAGGCAAGCCGGATCGGCACCGCCGACGCCACGCTCGGCATCCCGTTCGCGATGAACGACGGCACCATCGGCGTGGCCGAGAACGGGCCGCTGTCGGGCAACATCGCCGTCGACGTGCCCGCGTTGCGCACCACCGGCGGCCTGCTCGGGCCGAGCTACCTGTTCGATGGCCGTGCCGCGCTGAAGCTGACGGTGGCCGGCACGCCGGCCAAGCCCGATCTGTCGGGCGACCTGACCGGCGACAAGCTGTCGGTCACGGTGGTCGATCAGGGCGTGCAGTTGAAGGACGGCATCATCCGCGTCAAGCTGACCGACAATCTCGTCGAGTTCCAGCAGGTGGAATTCCACGGCGCCGACGGCACGCTGCGCGCGCTCGGCCAGGTGCGGCTCGACGGCAACGCGCCCGACCTGAAGGCCAGCATCGTGGCCGACAAGCTCGAACTGTTCGCCTCGCCCGACCGCAAGCTGTCGCTGTCGGGCAGCGCCAGCATCAAGAACGACGGCCCGCGCGGCCAGCTCGCGATCGACGGCAAGTTCGCCGTTGACCAGGCGCTGTTCGACCTGCCCGAATCGTCGGCGCCGTCGCTGTCCGACGACGTCGTGATCGTGCGGCCCGACGGCACCGTGCCGGGCGAATCGAAGAACGCGGCCGGCCTGCCGAAGTCGGTTGCCGACAAGCCCGCGCCCGCGCTTGGCCCGCGCGCCAACATCGACATCGACCTCGGCGACCGCTTCCGGTTCAAGGGGCACGGCGCCGATCTCGGCCTGCGCGGCACCATCACCGTGATGAGCGCGCCGGGCAATCCGCTGCGCGCGGTCGGCAACGTGCGCGTGACCGAAGGCTCGACCTACTCGACGTTCGGCCGCAAGCTGTCGATCGAAAATGGCTTCTTCACGTTCAACGGGCCGATCTCGAATCCCGGCATCAACATCCTCGCGATGCGCCGCAACCAGGAGGTGGAAGCCGGCGTGCAGGTGACCGGCACCGTGCAGGCGCCCACCGCGAAGCTGGTATCCGAGCCGAACGTGACCGACAACGAGAAGCTGTCGTGGCTGCTGTTCGGCCATGGCACCGACACCGGCAACAACCTCGGCCAGCAGAACACCATGACCACCGCGCTCGCGCTGTTGGGCAGCGCGAGCGGCAAGCGCATCGCGCAGACGGTGGGGCTCGACGAGTTCACGGTGGGCCGCAGCGACGTGGGCCTGACCGATCCGCAGGTGGTGCAGATCTCGAAGGCGATCAACGAGCGCTTCGTGCTCGGCTACGAGCAGGGGCTGCAGTCGGCCAGCAACGCGTTCAAGGCGACGCTGAACCTGTCGCGGTTCTGGGCCGTGTCGGCGTACGGCGGGACGTTCCAGGGCGTGGATCTGAACTACACGCGGCGGTTCGACAAGTGGTGGTGGGCGCGGGGGCGCAGGCAATAAAAAAACCCGCTCGGGGACGAGCGGGTTTTTTGCAGGGCCGGCGCGACGGGGTGGTCCCGGGGCGCGCGGCCGTGGCGCCGGGCGTCAGCTCACGCGCATGCCCGGCTTCGCGCCGCTGTGCGGCTCGAGAATATACAGGCCCGGTTCCGCGTTCTCGTCCTTCGACGAAGCCGCCAGCACCATCCCTTCCGACATGCCGAACTTCATCTTGCGCGGCGCGAGGTTCGCGACCATCACCGTCAGCTTGCCGACCAGATCCTCCGGCTTGTAGGCCGACTTGATGCCCGAGAACACGTTGCGGGTTTTTTCCTCGCCGACGTCGAGCGTAAGCTGCAGCAGCTTGTCCGAGCCTTCCACGGCCTGACACGCGACGATCTTCGCGATGCGCAGGTCGATCTTCGTGAAATCGTCGATCGAGATGATGCCGTCGCCGGCCGGCGCGGCGGCTTCCTTGGCGGGCTTCTTCTTCGCGTCCTTGCCGTCCTTGGCGGTGGCCGTGGCGGCCGCGCCGGCTTCGCCCGCCGGGGCGAGCGAGCTGCGGTTGGCGGCCAGCAGCGCCTCGATCTGCTTCGGATCGACGCGGGTGGTCAGGTGCTGATACGCATTGACCGGCTGCGTGGACGACAGCGGCGTGGCCGCATCGGCCCAGGTCAGCGGCGCGATGCCGAGGAAGCGTTCGACCGATTCCACCAGCTTCGGCAGCACCGGCTTCAGCGCGAGCGACAGCAGGCGGAACGATTCGAGGCTCACGCTGCAGGTTTCATGCAGCGCCACGGCGTTGGCCGGGTCCTTGGCCTGCTCCCACGGCTTGGCGGTATCCACGTAGACGTTCACCGCGTCGGCCAGCTCCATCGTCTGGCGCAGCGCGCGGCCGTATTCGCGCGCTTCGTAGTGCGCGGCGATCTGCGGGATCGCGTCGCGCAGCGAGGCGATCAGCGGGTGGTTCATCGCGCTGTCCTGCACGCGGCCGCCGAAGCGCTTGAACAGGAAGTTCGCCGCCCGGCTCGCGATGTTCACGTACTTGCCGACCAGGTCGCTGTTCACGCGCGCCTGGAAATCGTCGAGGTTCAGGTCGATGTCTTCCATCGTCGCGTTCAGCTTCGCGGCGAAGTAGTAGCGCAGCCATTCCGGGTTCAGGCCGGTGTCGATCACGCTCTTGGCCGTGATGAAGGTGCCGCGCGACTTCGACATCTTCGCGCCGTCGACGGTCAGGAAGCCGTGCGCGAACACGTTGGTCGGCGTGCGATGGCCCGAGAACTCGAGCATCGCCGGCCAGAACAGCGTGTGGAAGTAGAGGATGTCCTTGCCGATGAAGTGATACTGCTCGGCGTTCGAACCGGGGCGCGTCCACGCGTCGAAATCGAGGCCGAGCTTGTCGGCCAGGTTCTTGAAGCTCGCGTAGTAGCCCACCGGCGCATCGAGCCAGACGTAGAAATACTTGCCCGGCGCGCCGGGGATCTCGAAGCCGAAGTAGGGCGCGTCGCGCGAGATGTCCCAGTCGGCGAGCTTGGCTTCGCCGTCGTCGCCGAGCCATTCGCGCATCTTGTTGGTGGCTTCGGGCTGGGCGAGGCCGCCCACCCAGCCGCGCAGAAACGATTCGCAGCGCGGGTCGGACAGCTTGAAGAAGTGGTGCGTGGAAGTCTTGCGGATCGGCTTGGCGCCCGACACCACCGAGTACGGATTCAGCAGGTCGGTCGGCAGGTAGGTCGAGCCGCACACTTCGCAGTTGTCGCCGTATTGGTCCTTGGCATGGCACTTCGGGCACTCGCCCTTGATGAAGCGGTCCGGCAGGAACATTTCCTTGACCGGATCGTAGGCCTGCTCGATGTCGCGCTCGGCGATCAGCCCGGCCTGCTTCAGCGCCAGGTAGATGTTCTCGCTGAGGACGCGGTTTTCCTCGGAATCGGTCGAATAGAAATTGTCGAACGACACGCCGAAGCTGTCGAAATCGCGCTTGTGCTCGCCCCAGACGCGCTCGATCAGCTGCCTCGGCGTCAGGCCTTCCTGTTCGGCGCGCAGCATGACCGGCGTGCCGTGCGTGTCGTCGGCGCCGATGTAATAGATCTCGTGACCGTGCATTCGCATCGTCCGCACCCAGATGTCCGTCTGGATGTACTCCACCAGATGGCCGATGTGGATTTGCCCGTTGGCGTAGGGCAGGGCGGACGTGACGAGGATCTGGCGGCGGCTCGCGGGAGCGCCGGCCGGCACGGTATTGAGATCGGATGCGGACATAGGGTCGTCAGGAAAGCCGCGGCGAGCGCGGCATGGTACGGGGGGAAACGCGTTGGAACCTGCGATTCTAGCAGGCACGACACAATCGATCGTGGCGCGGGTGGCCCGAACGGTGCCGCCGCCATCGTGTCGTGGATTTTTCGCCGGATTCGGTGCGATTCAAACCGAAATCGGTTGAATTCGTGCATCGCGCGGACATCGCCGCAACAGTCTTTCGAATGGCTTTCCGTATGCGCGCGACGCGGAAATTGTTGCAGGGCAGCAGCCGAATTTCAGGCAAAAAAAACCGGGGCGACTGGTGCCCCGGAGCAACAACGACAAGAGGAGAATGGTGACGCATCTGCAATGCAACAGACGCGTACCGTAAGGAAAGACCAAGGCAAAATCAATAAGTTCGAAATTTCTTCGAATCTGCGCCGATTAGCCCAAAGTCCTTGCCCGGTGTGCCTCGCGTGTCGTTACTGTTGCGGTTGCTGCGGCGCGCGCAGGTAGATTTCGACGCGGCGGTTCTGGGCGCGGCCGGCTTCGGTGGCGTTGTCGGCCACCGGGTTCGAGGCACCCATGCCCTGGGCCGACAGGCGGCCACCGTTGACGCCGCGTTGCACCATCGCCGTCACGACGCTTTGCGCGCGGTTCTGCGACAGCGTCTGGTTATGCGCGGCCGAGCCGGTGCTGTCGGTGTAGCCCACCACCGCCGCGGTGATCTGCGGGTTCTGGTTCAGCGAGGAGGACAGATCGTTGAGCAGCGGCGCGAAGGCCGGCGTGATCGCATATTGATCGGTTGCGAACGTCACCGAGCTCGGCACGTTCAGCTTCAGCGAGCCGTCCGGCTGTTCCGTCACTTGCGTGCCGGTGCGTTGCGCCGACGGGGCGATGCGGTTCTTGATCGCCTGCCAGTTGTAGCCGGTCACGCCGCCTGCCAGCGCGCCGATGCCGGCGCCGATCGCCGCGCCCTTGCCGCCGCCCGCCAGCGCGCCGATGCCGGCGCCGAGCGCGGCGCCGGCACCGGTGCCGACCGCGGTGTTGTTGCCCTGCGGGGAGGCGCAACCGGCGAGCAGCGCGCCGGCAAGAGCGAAGACGGACAAGCGCGTCGCGATTTTGGTATTCATGTCGAGTTCCTCTCTGAATTGAACGAGTCGGTCACTACGCGGTGCGACGCCTCGGTAACGAGACGCCGCCGGCAGGCTGCATGCCCCGTTCGAGACCAAGGCTGTTCGGACGAAGCAGCGTCCAGCCTCTACAATATAGGCGTTGCGGGGCCGATGTGGCCCCGAGGTGCACCGCTGGCGATCATTGCGCCCCCGCCGTTTTCGCGCAATGACGTGCAATAAATTCTTTCACTTTTCTTGCCTGCCGCGCTCTCGTCGGAGGATTGACGGCGTTGCGAAGGCAGCATCGCCGGCTGCGCGGCACGCCTCGCGCGGCATGGCGAACCACGATTCCACGGAGTTTCGATGAGTATTGAACGGGCCACTGTCGACGCCGCGCTCGCGGCGCTCGTCGATCCCAACACGAACCGCCCCTACGCGGCGGGCAAGGGTATTCGCGACGTCGCGATCGATGGCGACACCGTCACGCTGACGGTGGTGCTCGGCTATCCGGCGCGCAGCCAGCACGAGGCGGTGCGCCAGTGCATGGCCGAGGCGCTGGCTCGGGTGCCGGGCGTGCGCGCGGCGCGCGTGGCGGTCGAGCAGGACATCGTGACGCACACCGTGCAGCGCGGCGTGAAGCTGTTGCCGAACGTCAAGAACATCGTCGCGGTGGCCTCGGGCAAGGGCGGCGTGGGCAAGAGCACCACCGCCGTCAACCTGGCGCTCGCGCTGGCCCAGGAAGGCGCCACGGTCGGCATCCTCGATGCGGACATCTACGGCCCGTCGCTGCCGACCATGCTCGGCGTGCAGGGCCGCCCCGAGTCGCCCGACAACCAGTCGATGAACCCGATGATGGGCCACGGCCTGCAGGCCAACTCGATCGGCTTCCTGATCGACGAGGACAACCCGATGGTCTGGCGCGGCCCGATGGCCACCTCGGCGCTGGAACAATTGCTGCGGCAGACCAACTGGCGCGACCTCGATTACCTGATCGTCGACATGCCGCCGGGCACCGGCGACATCCAGTTGACGCTGGCCCAGCGCGTGCCGGTGACGGGCGCGGTGATCGTCACCACGCCGCAGGACATCGCGTTGCTCGACGCCAAGAAGGGCTTGAAGATGTTCGAGAAGGTCGGCATCCCGATCCTCGGGCTGGTCGAGAACATGAGCATCCACGTGTGTTCGAACTGCGGCCACGAAGAGCACATCTTCGGCTCGGGCGGCGCGGCACAGATGGCGACCGAATACGGCGCGCCGGTGCTCGGCAGCCTGCCGCTCGACATCGCGATCCGCCAGCAGGCCGACAGCGGCACGCCCACCGTGGTGGCCGCGCCCGATTCGGCGGTGGCGGCGCGTTATCGCGAGATCGCGCGCAAGGTGGCGATCGCGATCGCGGAGCGTTCGAAGGACATGACGTCGAAATTCCCGTCGATCGTGGTTCAGAATACGTAAAACCCTGTCCTTCCTGCTGTTTCACGCGCCGGAACCCGGGGTATGATGGCGACTTTCCCCTGGTCCCCTTTTTTCAGGCCTGCGGGCGCGCTTATCCGGCGCGTGCGCCGGCGTGAGGATCGCATGAAACAACGATTCGACGGGACGGCCTGCGCCACCGCGCTCGCCGTCCTGGCCGCGATGGTCGTGCTGAACGGCTGCACGTCCTTCGCGTCGACCCACGAAAAGCGCGCCACCGCGCTGCTGCAACCCACGTTCGGCAGCCAGACGCGCGGCGCGCTGACCTTCGTCGAGCGCCCCGACGGCGTGCAGGTGTCCTACAACTTCGTCGGCTTGCCGCCCGATACCGATCACGCGCTGCAGGTGCACGACCGCGGCGACTGCAACGCCGTGGACGGCGCCAGCGCCGGCCCGGTGTTCGCGCCCTCGGCCGACCGGCTGCGCGCCGGCGCGCGGGTGGCGGGCGATCTCGGCAATATCCACGCGGATTCCAACGGCGTCGCCGCCGGCTTCATCGTCGCGCCCGACGTGGCGCTCGACGGCGTGCGCTCGGTGTTCGGCCGCTCGGTGCTGATCCACCGCGACGCGGGCGACCCCGCCTTCCCGCAGCACGGCGCCGGCCCCGGCCTGGCGTGCGGTGTCGTCAGGCCGTGACGCAAGCTCGCGCGCCGGCCGTGATCGCGTAAAATGTGCGCCTTTCCTTGCCACCGGGCATGCCCGGTGGCGCGACCCCGATCTGTAGCCTTATCTGGCGCCTTCTTATGAGCATCAAGTCCGACAAGTGGATTCGGCGCATGGCCGAACAACACAAGATGATCGAGCCGTTCGTGCCCGGTCAGGTGCGCGAGTCCGAGGACGGCCGCAGGATCGTCAGCTACGGCACCTCGAGCTATGGCTACGACATCCGCTGCGCGGACGAATTCAAGATCTTCACCAACATCAATTCGACCATCGTCGACCCGAAGAACTTCGACGAAGGCTCGTTCGTCGACTTCAAGGGCGATGTGTGCATCATCCCGCCGAACTCGTTCGCGCTGGCCCGCACCGTCGAATATTTCCGCATTCCGCGCACGGTGCTGACCGTCTGCCTCGGCAAGTCGACCTACGCGCGTTGCGGCATCATCGTCAACGTCACGCCGTTCGAGCCCGAATGGGAAGGCTACGTGACGCTCGAATTCTCGAACACCACGCCGCTGCCGGCGAAGATCTACGCGAACGAAGGCGTCGCGCAGGTGCTGTTCTTCGAGAGCGACGAAGTGTGCGAAGTGTCCTACGCCGATCGCGGCGGCAAATACCAGGGCCAGCGTGGTGTCACGCTGCCGAAAACCTGATCTGGTTGGATACACGTTTTGCCAACCGGTTACCGGGTGACCGCTGCGCTTGACGCGCCGCGGTCGTTCTTTTTGGAGATTCGCCCATGAAGTTTCGCTTCCCCGTCGTCATCATCGATGAAGACTTCCGCTCCGAGAACATTTCGGGCTCCGGCATTCGCGCATTGGCCGAAGCGCTCGAAAAAGAGGGCGTCGAGGTCAACGGTCTGACGAGCTACGGCGATCTGACGTCGTTCGCGCAACAGTCGAGCCGGGCGTCGTGCTTCATCCTGTCGATCGACGACGACGAGCTGATGCTCGGCGAAACCGGCCCGGACGGCGAGCTGCCCGAACTGGCCACGGCGATCATCGAGCTGCGCGCGTTCGTGACCGAAGTGCGCCGCCGCAATGCCGACATTCCCATCTTCCTGTACGGCGAGACGCGCACCTCGCGCCATATCCCGAACGACGTGCTGCGCGAGCTGCACGGATTCATCCACATGTTCGAGGACACGCCCGAGTTCGTCGCGCGCCACATCATCCGCGAAACCAAGGTGTACCTCGATTCGCTGGCGCCGCCGTTCTTCAAGGAACTGGTCAAGTACGCCGACGAAGGTTCGTACTCGTGGCACTGCCCGGGGCACTCGGGCGGCGTGGCGTTCCTGAAGAACCCGCTCGGCCAGATGTTCCACCAGTTCTTCGGCGAGAACATGCTGCGCGCCGACGTGTGCAACGCCGTGGACGAACTCGGCCAGCTGCTCGACCACACCGGGCCGGTGGCCGCGTCCGAGCGCAACGCCGCGCGCATCTTCAGCGCCGATCACCTGTTCTTCGTGACCAACGGCACGTCCACCTCGAACAAGATCGTCTGGCACGCCACCGTGGCGCCGGGCGACATCGTGCTGGTCGACCGCAACTGTCACAAGTCGATCCTGCATGCGATCACCATGACGCACGCGATTCCCGTGTTCCTGACGCCCACGCGCAATCACTTCGGCATCATCGGCCCGATTCCGCGCGACGAATTCAAGCCGGAAAACATCCGCAAGAAGATCGAGGCGAACCCGTTCGCGCGCGAGGCGCTGAAGAAGAACCCGAACGCGAAGCCGCGCATCCTGACGATCACGCAGAGCACGTACGACGGCGTGATCTACAACGTCGAGCAGATCAAGGATCTGCTCGGCGATCTGCTCGACACGCTGCACTTCGACGAAGCGTGGCTGCCGCACGCCGAATTCCACGAGTTCTACCAGGACATGCACGCGATCGGCGCGGGCCGCCCGCGCACCGGTTCGCTGGTGTTCGCGACGCACTCCACGCACAAGCTGCTGGCCGGCATCTCGCAGGCCTCGCAGATCGTCGTGCAGGATTCGGAGAACCGCACGTTCGACAAGCATCGCTTCAACGAGGCTTACCTGATGCACACCTCCACCAGCCCGCAGTACGCGATCATCGCCTCGTGCGACGTCGCGGCCGCGATGATGGAGGCGCCCGGCGGCCCGGCGTTGGTCGAGGAATCGATCGCCGAGGCGATCGATTTCCGCCGCGCGATGCGCAAGGTCGACGCCGAATACGGCGACGACTGGTTCTTCTCGGTGTGGGGCCCGGACACGCTGCCGGACGAAGGCATCGGCTCGCGCGAGGACTGGATCCTGCGCCCGAACGATCGCTGGCACGGCTTCGGCAATCTGGCCGAAGGCTTCAACATGCTCGACCCGATCAAGGCGACGATCATCACGCCGGGGCTCGACGTGGATGGCGAATTCGGCGAAACGGGCATCCCGGCCGCGATCGTCACGAAGTATCTGGCCGAGCACGGCATCATCGTCGAGAAAACCGGCCTGTACTCGTTCTTCATCATGTTCACGATCGGCATCACGAAGGGCCGCTGGAATTCGATGGTGACCGAGCTGCAGCAGTTCAAGGACGATTACGACAACAACCAGCCGCTGTGGCGCGTGCTGCCGGAATTCGTCGCGCAGTATCCGATCTACGAGCGCGTGGGCCTGCGCGATCTGTGCGCGCAGATCCACGACGTGTACCGCGCCAACGATATCGCCCGCCTGACGACCGAGATGTACCTGTCGGACATGGAGCCGGCGATGAAGGCGTCCGACGCGTTTGCCAAGCTTGCGCACCGCGAGATCGACCGCGTGCCGCTCGACGAACTCGAAGGCCGCGTGACCAGCATCCTGCTGACGCCGTACCCGCCGGGCATTCCGCTGCTGATCCCGGGCGAGCGCTTCAACGCGACCATCGTCAGCTACCTGCGGTTCGCGCGCGACTTCAACGAGCGCTTCCCGGGCTTCCATACCGATGTGCACGGGCTGGTGGCCGAGGAAGTGAACGGGCGCGTCGAGTACTACGTCGATTGCGTGCGCGACTGACGATGAGCGGCTTCGCGATCTTCAGTCCGGGCCGCCGCGCGCTGCGTGCGCGGGCGGTGGCCGCGGCGGCGCTGGCCGTGGCCGGCTGGCTCGGCGCGGCGGCGCCGGTGCCGGCGCATGCCGAGGTGGCGGCCGCCGATCCGATCGATGTCGCGATGCGCCAGTGTCTGGCACGGCGCGACCGTTCCTCGACGGTCGGCCAGATCCAGTGCATGGACGAGGCCCGCGCGCAGTGGCTGAGTGCCGTGGACGACGCGTTCAAGCAATTGGGCACGGTGGAGCCGGCCAGCGCCAGACGGGGCTGGCAGGAAAGCCAGCGGCGCTGGCTGCTGTGGCGCAATGACGAGACGCTGCTGACGCAGGCGGTGTACGCCACCACCTCCGGCACGATGTATGCGCTGGCCAGCGCCGACATGCGCATCCAGCCGGTGCGCGATCGCGCGCTGTCGCTGCGCGACGCGGCCGATCGCTACAGCAAGCCGAACGGCGGCGCCGACGCCGTGCATCGCGTGCGCGCCTGTTCGGACGATGCCGCCTGCGAGCACGCGCTGTTCGACCTGAACCGCTATTACGTGAAGCTGCAAAAGCGCATGCCGGCGCGCGGCCGGCCGGTGCTGGTGCGGGCGCAGCGCGCCTGGGTCAGCTTCCGTGACGGCACCACGCCGATGATCAGCGAGCAGCAGCGCGTCGATCTGATCGGCGCGCGCGTGGCCACGCTCAAGCGTCTGTCCGAGACGGTCAACAACAAGTGACGGCGGGCGCGTCATGCGCCTGCTTTCGCTTCAGCCCGGGCGCCCCACCGCGCTGTCGGCGGCGAATTCCCCCACCACGCGTTGCCAGTCGAGCCGCTCGATCACGTCGCGGAACGCGCTGGCGGTCTGGCGCATGCCGAGATCGCGACCCGTTTCATCGAGCAGCATCACGTTGCTGCGCACGTCGTCGTCGGCCAGCGCGGTGCGCCCGCATTCGTCGACGAACCAGTCCCAGCCCACCGTGATGTAGCGGCAGGTGTCGCTGCGGCATTCCCATTCCGTGATGCCGGCGCAGCGCGCCATGATGTTGCCGACGTTCAGTTCGTCGAGCAGGCTGCGGTCGAGTTCGGTCGCGCGGTGCGCGAAGCTGAGCACCCGCAATTGATGCCGGGGAAGCCGGACATAGCCGTCGTTCGGCATGCGGTTCTGCGAGATGACGTGCATATTCGATATAAGGTTCGTCGATTTTCCGATAAGGATGATTTGGATTGCCAACTAAATTCGCGACCATGTAAACACATCGGCGCGCGGGCAATAACTGTCAGTTCTGGCAGGAGAGGGTTTTTGCGTAATCAATTGCGTTCGCAATTGATGAGGGCGTTGCCGTTATGCCTCGGACAGAACGCCGGCGCAAAAAAACAAAACCCCACGCTCCGCAGAACGTGGGGTCGAAACCGGCGCGTGACGTTCCGGTCAGGCGAGCGCAGCGCGCGCCGCGGCGATGGCCGCGCGCACCTGGTCGGGCGCGGTGCCCCCCGGGTGATTGCGGCTTGCCACCGAGCCTTCGAGGGTCAGGTAGCCAAACACGTCGTCGCCGAGCAGATGCGCGACGTTCGGCAGATCCTGCTTCATTTGTTCGAGCGTCAGGTCGGCCAGGTCGATGCCGCGGTCGTCGCAGATCTTCACGGCGTGCGCGACGGCTTCGTGCGCATCGCGGAACGGCAGGCCGCGCTTGACGAGGTAGTCGGCGAGATCGGTGGCGGTCGAGAAGCCCTGAAGTGCGGCGGCGCGCATCGCCTCGGCCTTGACCGTGATGCCCGCCACCATTTCGGCGAAGATTCGCAGCGTGTCGGCAACGGTATCGACCGTGTCGAACAGCGGTTCCTTGTCTTCCTGGTTGTCCTTGTTGTACGCGAGCGGCTGGCCCTTCATCAGCGTCAGCAGCGCCATCAGGTGGCCGTTCACGCGGCCGGTCTTGCCGCGCGCGAGCTCGGGCACGTCCGGGTTCTTCTTCTGCGGCATGATCGACGAGCCGGTGCAGAAGCGGTCGGCGATGTCGATGAAGCCGACGCGCGGGCTCATCCACAGCACGAGTTCTTCCGAGAAGCGCGAGACGTGCGTCATGACGAGCGCGGCCGCGGCCGTGAATTCGATCGCGAAATCGCGATCCGACACGGCGTCGAGCGAGTTCGTGCAGATGCCGTCGAAGCCGAGCGTGGCGGCCACGGCGTGACGATCGATCGGGTAGCTGGTGCCGGCCAGCGCGGCGGCGCCCAGCGGCAGGCGGTTCACGCGGGCGCGGCAGTCGCGCATGCGGCCGGCGTCGCGCGTGAACATTTCCACGTAGGCGAGCAGGTGATGGCCGAACGTGACCGGCTGCGCGACCTGCAGGTGCGTGAAGCCCGGCATGATCGTGGCGGCGTGTTGTTCGGCGAGGTCGAGCAGGGCGCCGCGCAGGTCGGTCAGCAGGCCGCCGATGCGGTCGATTTCGCCGCGCAGCCACAGGCGGATGTCGGTGGCCACCTGGTCGTTGCGCGAACGGCCCGTGTGCAGGCGCTTGCCGGCGTCGCCGATCAGCGCGGTCAGGCGCGCTTCGATGTTGAGGTGGACGTCTTCGAGGTCGAGCTGCCATTCGAATTCGCCACGCTCGATTTCGCCCTGGATCTGCGTCATGCCGCGCTCGATCGCGGCGAAGTCGTCGGCGTGGATGATCTTCTGCGCGGCGAGCATCTTCGCGTGCGCGAGCGAGCCGGCGATGTCGACGAGGGCCAGGCGCTTGTCGAAGAACACCGACGACGTGTAGCGCTTGACCAGCTCCGACATCGGTTCCGAGAAGCGGGCCGACCAGGCCTCGCCCTTTTTGTGCAATTGGGACGTCATGGCGATTCGTAAGGAGAGTGGAGCGGCGCGAGCCGCAGAGCAGATGCGGATTCTAGCATTCGACGGTGCGCGGGCCGACCCGCAGCGGGCGGTTGGCGCCGTGGTGGCGGGTGTGGTTGCCTACGGCGCGCGCAGCACCACGGTGGTCGATGGCGTGTCGGGACGATGGCGCTGCCGTTGCTTACGGCGTGGGCGGCGCCACGGTGGCTGGCGCGGCGTACCGGGACGATGGCGCTGCCGTTGCTTACGGCGTGGGCGTCACCTCGGTGGCCGACGGCATGCCGGGAATCAGCATCACGAATTTCAGATCTTCACGATGGGCGGGCTTCAGCGTGGTCTGCTGATAGACGACGCGGCCGTCGCGCGGATGGTCGAACGCACGCTCGCCGCCCTCGCGCTCGACCACGTCCTGCGAGGCCCAGTAGTGCGCGAATGCCTCGCTGCCGGCCACCAGCGAATCGATCAGCGTGCGGGTGGGCGCGTCGTTCAGGTGCCGGATCGAATCGGCGCGGAATTCGGCCACCAGCCGGCGCGCGCGCGTATCCCAATCGACAATCAGCGTACGTGCGGCCGGCGACATGAACGTGAAGCGCAGCAGGTTGCGATCCTGTCCGCCGCCGTTGCCAAGGTCGCCCGGCTGGTCGAGCCAGCCCGTAAACAGCGCGGCGGCCGGCTCGTTCCAGGCCAGTGCGTTCCATTGGCGATCGAGCACGTAGGCCGGCGCGGCGACCAGCCGGACGGCCGCCACCAGCGTGTCGGGCACGTCGGCGGTGGCCAGCTCCGGCTCGGCCGGATCGCGCTGGGCGGCCAGTTCGAACAGGTAGGCGCGTTCGGCGCGCGACAGGCGCAGCGCCACGGCGATACGCGCCAGCGCGTCGGCGGAGGCCGACACCTGCCGGCCTTGCTCGATCCAGGTGTACCAGGTCGGGCTGACGCCGCAGAGCTGCGCGACTTCCTCGCGGCGCAGGCCCGGCGTGCGGCGGCGCGGGCCGGGCGGCAGGCCGACGGCTTCGGGCGTGAGGCGCTCGCGGTGGGCGCGGATGAAATCGCCGAGCGCGCGGGCGGGCGTGGCGTCGAGCGGGGGCGGGGCGGAACGGGACGGACTCATCGGATCGCGATGCGGCGGGGGATCGGAAACTCGAAAACTTGGAAAGCGACGGAAGCGGGTGCTGTCGATACCGGGATAGTGCCGGCCCTGGTACTGGTACCCGTGCGAGCGCCATTGTAGCGGGTCGCCGGGTGCGATGCCGCGACCGGGGCTGCGAGCGGGCTGCAAGCGGGGCGGCAACCGGCGCCGCAAAGAAACACGGCGCGAACACCGTTGCCGATGTCCGCGCCGTGGCGGGCCGGGGCCGAAACCCGGGCGTGCGAACCACTGCACGCCCGGATCGGCTTAGCCGGTATTGCGCAGGCCGGCCGCGATCCCGTTGATGCTCAGATGAATCCCGCGGCGCACGCGAGCGTTGGTGTCGCCGGCGCGGTGGCGCTTGAGCAGTTCGACCTGCAGGTGGTTGAGCGGGTCGAGGTACGGGAAACGGTTCTGGATCGAGCGCGCCAGCAGCGGATTGGCCGCGAGCCGCGCTTCGTGCCCGGTGATCTGGGCCAGCGCCGCCGCCGTGCGTTCCCATTCGGCCACGATCCGCCCGAACACCTGCTTGCGCAGCTTGCGGTCCGCCACCAGCTCGGCGTAGCGCGAGGCCACGGCCAGGTCGGTCTTGGCCAGCACCATGTCCATGTTCGACAGCAGGTGCGAGAAGAACGGCCAGGTCTTGTTCATCTTCTGCAGCAGCGCGAGGCGCTTGGCGCGCTCGGCCTCGTTCGCGGCGCCGTCCAGATAGGCGGCGAATGCGCTGCCGAAGCCGTACCAGCCCGTCAGCAGCAGGCGGCACTGGCCCCACGAGAAGCCCCACGGAATCGCGCGCAGGTCCTCGATCTTGCGGTTCTTCGGGTCCTGCAGCTTGCGCGAGGCCGGGCGGCTGCCGATGTTCAGCTCGGCGATTTCGCTGATCGGCGTGGAGGCGAAGAAGTAATCCTTGAAGCCCGGGGTTTCGTAGACGAGCGCGCGGTACGCGGCCATCGCGGCGTCCGACAGCGTCTGCATTGCCGCCTCGAACGCCGGCAATTGCGCCGGGGCGTTGTTGCGCGGCAGCAGCGAGGCCTCCAGCGTGGCGGCCACCACCGTTTCGAGGTTGCGGCGGCCGATTTCCGGGTTCGCGAACTTGCTGGCGATCACCTCGCCCTGCTCGGTCAGGCGGATCTGGCCGTTCACCGTGCCCGGCGGCTGCGACAGGATCGCCTGATAGGTCGGGCCGCCGCCGCGGCCGACCGTGCCGCCCCGGCCGTGGAACAGGCGCAGCTTGATGTCGTGCCCGCTGAACAGTTCGACCAGCGCGAGTTCGGCGTGGTACAGCTCCCAGTTCGAGGTCAGGAAGCCGCCGTCCTTGTTGCTGTCCGAGTAGCCGAGCATGACTTCCTGCTCGCCGCCCTGGTGGGCCACCATCGCCTCGGCGCCCGGCAGCGCGAAGTAGTCGCGCATGATGTCCGCGGCGTTGCGCAGGTCGGCAATGGTTTCGAACAGCGGAATCACCATCAGGCCGTGCTTCGCGTTGCCGTTCGCGCCGAAGGTGCCGTCGAGCAGGCCGGTTTCCTTCTGCAGCAGCAACACCTCGACCAGATCCGACACCGTTTCGGTGTGCGAGATGATGTAGTTGCGCACGGCGCGCGCGCCGAACATCGCGCGCACCTCGCGCGCCTTCTCCAGCACGCCGAGTTCGCTGGTCGCCAGTGCCGAGTAATCGAGATACGGAATGCGCAACGGGCGCGGGTCGGCCAGGGCCGCCAGCAGCACGCGCAGCTTGTCGGCTTCGGCCAGCGCGGCGTAATCGGCCTCCACGCCGGCGCGCGCGAACAGTTCGGCGATCACCGCTTCGTGGATGTCCGAGCTCTGGCGCAGGTCGATGCTGGCCAGATGGAAGCCGAACACCTCGGCGGCCCGCACCAGCGGCGCGAGGCGCGGCGTGGCGAGCGAGGCGCCGTGGTGGGCGATCAGCGATTCGTGCAGCACGCGCAAGTCGCGCGCGAACGCTTCCGAATCGGGGTACGGCGTGGCCCGCACGGGCGGCGCGCCGCGGCCCGCGCTGCGCACGGCCACCGCGCCTTCGCCGAGGCGCACGCGCGCGCTCGCGGCGACGCGCGTGTAGATGCCGATCAGCGCGCGGCGGTACGGCTCGTCGACGCGGTGCGGCGACTGGTCGGGCGAGGCGGCGGCCAGCGCCTTGACGTCATCGCTCGCGCCCACCAGCAGGTGCGAGACCGACAGCTCGGCGCCGAGCTTGTGCACCTGTTCCAGGTAATGCTCGAGGATCACCGTGCCCTGGCGATGGATCGCCTCCTCGAGCGTGGCGGCCGTCACGTTCGGATTGCCGTCGCGGTCGCCACCGATCCAGCTGCCCATCTGGAAGAACGCCGGCACGCGCGCGTCGAGGCCGTGCTCGGCCAGCGCTTCCTCGATGTCGGCGTAGAGCGCCGGCAGCTCGTCGAGGAAGGTCGCGCGGTAATAGGAGAGGGCGTTGTCGATTTCGTCGCCGACCGTCAGGCGCGCGTCGCGCAGCATGCGGGTTTGCCACAGCGTCGTGACGCGGGCGCGCAGCAGCGCTTCGTTGTGCGAACGCTCGCGGGCGGTCAGTTCCTGATCGCGCTGGGCCAGCAGGCGCGCGATGTCGTGCTGCGCGTCGAGAATGCTCTTGCGCTGCACTTCGGTCGGGTGCGCGGTCAGCACCGGCACGATCAGCGCCTCGTCGAAGAAGCGGCGGACCACGTCGGCGGATGCGTCGCCGGCCGCCTTCAGCGATTGCAGCGCGAACGCCACCGTGCCGGCCTGCGGCGCCGAGCCGGCCAGCGCGTGGATGCGGCGACGGCGGTTGTGATGGCGATCCTCGGCGATATTGGCCAGGTGCGAGAAGTAGCTGAACGCGCGCACCACGCTGACGGTTTGCTCGGGCGTGAGCTTGCGCAGCATGCGGTCGAGCGTGGTGGCGGCTTCGCGGTCGTCCTCGCGGCGGAATTTCACGGCGTGCTGGCGGATCGTTTCGACCACGTCGAACACGGCGTCGCCTTCCTGCTCGCGCACCACGTCGCCCAGCAGGCGTCCCAGATAGCGGATGTCCTCGAACAGCGGCCGATCCTTGTCGTCGCGCGTACGGCCGTTCGTTTTCGGCGCGGCTTTGGTCTTGCCTGCGGCGCGAGCCGGCGCTGCTGCCGCCTTTTCGACGGCGGCCTGGGCTGCGGTCTTGGCGGTGGCGCGCTGTGCGGCGGCCGGTTTCACGGTGACGTCAGCGGCCTTCCCGGCGGGTTTGGCCGAGGTCTTGGCGGTGGCGCGTTGCGTGGCAACCGGTTTCACTGCGGTGTCGACGGCTTTTGCGGCCGGCTTGGCCACGGTCTTGGCGGTGGCGCGTTGCGTGGCAACCGGTTTCACTACGGCGTCGGCGGCCTTTGCATCCGGCTTGACTGCGGTGCGGGCGGTCCGGGGCTTCGTGGTGGCCGTGGCCGTGGTCTTGGCGGCTTTCGTGGCGACCGTCTTCGTGGCTTTCTGGGTGGCCGATGCGCCGCGGGCGGGGGCGGCAGTTTCGGTGTCGGCGGTGGACGAGGCAGTATTGCGGCGCGCGGTGCGCGCCGATCCGGAGGACTTCACGATGGGTTTCCTTGGGAAAGCACGAGTGAGCAGGGATTTCGGGCACTGACTGCGGTACTGACGATTGCGGGCGGCGGACCGCCGCGCATCACGTCGGCCGCCGGCGGGCGGCCGTGCTCGCGCGCCGCGCCGCCCGTAAAAGGGGGACGGGCGTGCGTGCTACCATTGTCCGATCCTGGTTCCCGTCCTTCGATGCCGCTGCAATGAATTCCGAGACTCTTACGGCCGACGCGCCGGCGACCCTCACGATCGCTTCGCGGGAGAGCCGCCTGGCGATGTGGCAGGCTGAACATGTGCGTGATGCGCTGCGCAAATTATATCCAGCTTGCGACGTGAAAATCCTCGGCATGACGACACGAGGCGATCAGATTCTCGATCGCACCTTGTCGAAGGTCGGCGGCAAGGGCCTGTTCGTCAAAGAGCTGGAGAATGCGCTGGCCGACGGCCGCGCCGATCTGGCCGTGCATTCGCTGAAGGACGTGCCGATGTCGCTGCCGGAAGGCGTCGCGCTGACGGCCGTGATGAGCCGCGAAGATCCGCGCGACGCCTTCGTCTCTAATCACTACGCCTCGCTCGACGAGCTGCCCACGGGCGCAATCGTCGGCACCTCCAGCCTGCGCCGCGAGGCGATGCTGCGCGCCCGATACCTCGATTTCGACGTGCGTGCGCTGCGCGGCAATCTCGACACGCGGCTCGCCAAGCTCGATCGCGGCGAATACGCGGGGATCATCCTGGCCGCCGCCGGCCTCAAGCGGCTCGGCCTCGGTGACCGGATCCGCTCGCTGATCGACGTCGAGACCAGCCCGCCTGCCGCCGGTCAGGGCGCGCTCGGCATCGAGATCGCGGCGCACCGCGCCGATGTGGCGCGCTGGCTCGTGCCGCTGCACGACACGCCCACGGCGCTGGCCGCCGAAGCCGAACGGATGGTGTCGCGCGCGCTGGGCGGCAGTTGCTCGGTGCCGCTCGCGGCGCACGCCGTCTGGCACGGCGATCAGCTCGAACTGACCGGCCGCGTGTCGTCGGTCAACGGCGCACGCGTGTTGAACGCCCGCCGCCGCGCGGCGATCGGCACGCCGGAGCAGGCGCTCGCGCTTGGCCGCGAGGTGTCCGACGACCTCGTGCAGCAAGGCGCCTTCGAAATCATCGAGGCGCTGACCGGAGCGCAAACCTGATGGCCGCCCGCGCGTTCACGGCGGTGCTGACGAAGCCCGAGGGGCAATCGGCGGCGCTCGCCGCGCAACTCGCGGCCGCCGGCATCGAAGTCTTCGATTTCCCGCTGATCGACATCGCGCCTGTTGCCGATCCGGCGCCGCTCGACGCGGCGTTCGCGCGGCTCGACGCTTATGCGCTGGTGGTGTTCGTCTCGCCGAACGCGATCGATCGCGCGCTCGCCCGCTACAACGCGATCTGGCCGCATTCGCTGCCGATCGGCGTGGTCGGGCCGGGCAGCGTGGCCGCGCTGGCGCGGCACGGCATCGCGGCGCCCGCGCATCGCGTGATCGCACCCGTTGCCGGGCCGGACGACGAGAGCGGCACCGACGACGCCCCGCGCTACGACTCCGAAAGCCTGTTCGCGCAGATCGAGCGCGCGTTCGCCGCGAGCGGCCGCGCACCGGGCGCTTCGGCTGCCGCCGCGATTGCTTCGGATTCCCTCGAATCGCCGGATCAAGAATCGCCGCATCAATCATCCGACGAAACGCCGGCCCCGGCCGCTTCCACGCCCGCCTCCGGCCCGCTGGCCGGCAAGCGGGTGCTGATCGTGCGCGGCGACGGCGGTCGCGAATGGCTGTCGACGGCGCTGCGCGACGCCGGCGCCGAGGTTGACCGGGTGGCCGCCTACCGCCGCATCGCGCCGGAGCCGTCGATCGGCGCCTGGGAGCGCGTCCACACGCTGCTGGCCGGTGCGCCGCACGCCTGGCTCGTCACGAGCTCGGAAGGCGTGCGCAACCTGCACGATCTGGCCGTCGATCACCTGACCTCCGCCGAAACCGAAGCACTCAAGCATGCCCCGGTCGTAACGCCACACCCGCGGATCGCGGACACGGCGCGGGCACTCGGTTTTGATACGATTACGCTGTCCGGCGCGGGCGACGAACGCATCGTCCGCGCATTCCGAACGTTGGCCGACTCGGCCGCTCACGCGGCGCAAGCCGCATCGGTGCCCTCCCGCATGACAGATACCAACGAATCCAGCAAGGCTTCCTCGCCGGGTACCGGCAGCGCCGCCGCGCGTCCTGCCGCACCGGTCACGCCCCCCAATCAACCGTTCACGCCGTTCGAGGCGAAATCCGCGCGACGTTCCGGCGGTGGCGCGGCCGGCGTGCTGCTGTGGTGCCTCGTGGTGGTGCTCGCCTGCGGCGCCGGCGCGGGCGGCTTCGTGCTGAACCGCAAGATCGAGAAGCTCGATCAGGCCACGCTGGCTCGCCAGAAGGCGGCCGACGTCGCCACCGCCGATGTGCGCACGCAGTCGGCCCAGGCGCTGGCGCAGGCGCATCAGGTGGACGAGCAGGTCGCGCAGTTCGCGGGCAAGCTCGCCGACGCGCAGGCGCACCAGGACGCGCTGCAACAGCAATATCAGGACCTGTCGCGCAACCGCGACGCCTGGCTGCTCGATCAGGTCGAGCAAACCCTGCAGGGCGCGAGCCAGCAACTGCAACTGACCGGCGACACGCAACTCGCGCTGGTGGCGCTGCAAAACGCCGATTCGCAATTGGCGACGTCGCAGGGCGCGCAGGCGATCGCCGTGCGCAAGGCCATCGCACAAGACATCGACAAGCTCAAGGCCGCGCCGTCGGTCGATCTCACCGGCATGGCGATCAAGCTCGACGACGCGATCGGCCGCATCGACGCGCTGCCGCTGTCGGGCGAAGCGCCGATCGCGCGCGCGCAGCCGCGCACCGCGCATCCGGGCGACGTGGCGAGCGAAGCCGCCGCCACCGGCCAGCCGAGCTGGAAGATCTGGTGGCACGACATCACGGCCGGCATCGGCGCGCAACTCACCAGCCTCGTGCAGGTGCGCCGCATCGACAACGCCGATGCGATGCTCAATTCGCCTCAGCAGGGCTATTTCCTGCGCGAGAACATCAAGCTGCGCCTGCTGACCGCGCGCCTGTCGCTGCTCGCGCGCAACGAGCCGGCCATGAAGTCGGATCTGCACGCGGCGCAAGCGGCGCTCGCGCGCTACTTCGACGCGTCGTCGAAGGACACGCACACGGTCGAGGATCTGCTCAAGCAGGTCGATGGCGCGTCGCTGGCGGTGGCGGTGCCGAACCTGAACACCAGCCTGTCCGCGATCCAACAGTTCAAGAGCCGGGGGTGACATGACGTTGCGAGGAATCCTCTGGTTGGCCGTGCTGTTCGCGATCGCCGTGGCGCTGGCCACGGTCGGCCGCTTCGACGGCGGGCAGGTGCTGATCGTCTATCCGCCGTATCGCGTGGACGTATCGCTGAACCTGTTCATCGTCGCGATCGTGGTGCTGTTCATCGTGATCTACGCCGTGCTGCGCATCGTGCGCAACATCTGGCGCATGCCGCATCGCGTGGCGGCCTACCGTGCGCGGATGCGCAACGAGAAGGCGCAGGGCTCGCTGCGCGACGCCATCTCCAACCTGTATGCCGGCCGCTTCTCGCGCGCCGAGAAGGCCGCGCGCGATGCGCTGGCCGTCGATGCCAACCAGAGCGCCGCCGGCCTGGTGGGCGCGGTGGCCGCGCACCGGATGCACGAATACGCGCGTCGCGACGAATGGCTTGCGAAGGTCGATGCGAACGAATGGCAGGAGGCGCGGCTGCTGGCCACCGCCGACATGCGCGCCGAGGCGCGCGATGCCGAAGGCGCGCTGGCCGCGCTGGCCGAAATGCAGGCCTCGGGCGGCAAGCGCATTCATGCGCAGCAGGTCGCGCTGCGCGCCCAGCAGCAACTGAAGAACTGGGCCGAAGTGCTGAAGCTCGCCAAGGTGCTCGAAAAGCGCGATGCGCTGCACCCGGCCGCCGCGGTGCGGATGCGCCAGCAGGCCGCCGAGCATCTGCTGCGCGACCGTCGCCACGATGCCGACGCGCTGCTCGAAGTCTGGCAATCGCTGTCGGCCGTGGAGCGGCAGTCGCCGCGCCTGGCCGATCTGGCCGCCGAACTGCTGGTGGCGCTGGAGCGCCTGCCCGAAGCGCGCCGCATCGTCGAGGACGCGCTGGCCCATCACTGGGATGCGCGCCTGCTGCGCCGCTATCCCGATACGGCCGGCGTCGATGCGCTGCCGCTGATCCAGAAGGCCGAGGGCTGGAAGCGCGATCACCCTGACGACGCCGATCTGCTGGTCGCATTGGGCCGGCTCTGCGAGAAGCAACAGCTGTGGGGCAAGTCGCAGTCGTTCCTCGAAGCGGCGCTCAAGCTGTCCGACAACGACGCGCTGAAGGTGCGCGCGCACCGTGCGCTGGCGCGCCTGTTCGAGAATCTCGGCGACCAGGAAAAGGCCGCACGCCACTATCGCGAAAGCGCGCTGGCGATGCAGGTCGGTTGACACACCGCGCTACGTTGAGCGCGGCATCCATGCGAAACGGCAGCCCTCGGGCTGCCGTTTCGCATTGAGGGGCGACCCGAAAGGCCACCGTGCCCGCGTGTGCTCAGTTCATTTCAGCGATTGACCAGCGCCTTCGGCACCGACAGCGCCAGCAGGCCGCCGAGCACGCAGAACGCCGCCAGCATGAACATCCCCGCGTTGTTGCTGCCCGTGGCCTGTTTGAGCCAGCCGATCATGTACGGGCTCAGGAAGCCGGCCAGGTTGCCGATCGAATTGACCAGCGCGATGCCGGCCGCGGCCGCGGTGCCGCCGAGGAAGGCGGTCGGCAGGCTCCAGAACAGCGGCAGCGTGGTCAGGATGCCGATCGTCGCGAGCGTCAGGCCCACCATCGCGAGCGCCGTCTGGTCTGCCCAGGCCACCGACAGCAGCAGCCCGATCGCCCCGAGCGCGGCCGGAATCGCCACGTGCCAGCGGCGCTCGCGGCGGCGATCGGCGCTGCGCGAGATCAGGATCATGCCGACCACGGCCGCCGCGTACGGAATCGACGACAGCAGCCCGATCGTGAACGAATCGGTCACGCCAGTGGACTTGATGATGGTCGGCAGCCAGAAGCCCACGCCGTACAGCCCCATCACGAACGAGAAGTAGATCAGCGCCATCAGCCAGACGCGCGGGCTGGCCAGCACGCGGCCGATCGGGGCGTCGTCCTTGAGCGCCTCCTCGGCCTGCACGTTGCGCGACAGCAGCGCCTTCTCCTCGTCGGTCAGCCAGCGCGCGCCGGCGATCCGGTCTTCCAGCCAGATCAGCACCAGCACGCCGACGATGATCGACGGAATGCCTTCGATCAGGAACAGCCACTGCCAGCCGGCCCAGCCGTTCATGCCGTGGAAGCTCTTCAGGATGTAGCCCGACACCGGGCCGCCGATCACGCCCGACAGCGCGATCGCCGTCATGAAGAAGGTGGTCATGCGCCCGCGCCGGTTGGCCGGATACCAATACGTCAGGTAGAGGATCACGCCCGGGAAGAAGCCCGCTTCGGCAATGCCGAGCAAAAAGCGCATCACGTAGAACATCGCGGGCGTGGTGACGAACATCATCGCCGCCGAAATCAGGCCCCAGGTGATCATGATCCGTGCGATCCAGACCCGCGCGCCGACGCGGTGCAGGATGATGTTGCTCGGCACCTCGAACAGGAAATAGCCGAAGAAGAAGATCCCGGCGCCAAGGCCGTACACGGTGTCCGACAGGTTCAGGGCGGTCGCCATCTGCAGCTTGGCGAAGCCGACGTTGACGCGGTCGAGATACGCGACCACGTAACAGAGCATCAACAGCGGCGCGAGCCGCCAGGTGACCTTGCGATAGGTGGCCGTCTCGAAATCGGACGGCTGGCCGGGGTAGGCCGGAACGGTGCTTGCCATGGGTGTTGTCTCCTGTGTGCGAATCGTGCGTCGAATGCGCACTGTGCGATTGTCGCGATGCCACGTCGTCGTGCTGCCACGTTGCGGCGGCGCCCGGGTGATGCGGCTTCGGGCGGCCGCCGGTCTTGCCGGACTACTGAAGATTCGAGGTCCTGCTGTTTTTTTGCCGAGCCGCTCAGATGCAGCGGCCGCCATCCACTTCGAGGCACACGCCGGTGATGAATTCGGCGTCGTCGGAAGCCAGGTAGAGCGCCGCGTTGGCGATGTCCTGCGGCGTCGAGAGCCGGCCGAGCGGGATCGTCGCGAGAAAGCGCTGGCGGTTCTCGGGGGTATCGGCCACGCCCATGAATTCGGTCATCAGGCCGGTTTCGCCGAGCACCGGGTTGATGCAGTTCACGCGGATGCGGTCGGCGCCGAGCTCGGCGGCCAGCGTCTTGCTGGCGGTGATCATCGCGCCCTTCGTGCTGTTGTACCAGACGAGCCCGGGGCGCGGCCGGATGCCGGCCGTCGAGGCGATGTTGACGAACACGCCGCCGCCGGCCTGGCGGAAATACGGCACAAGTGTTTGCACGCTCCAGAACAGGCTTTTCATGTTGACGGCGTAGACGCGGTCGTATTCGGCCTCGGTCACTTCCAGCACCGGCTTGTTGCGGTGGGTGGTGCCGGCGTTGTTGACGATCACGTGGACGCGCTGGAAATCCGCCAGCGCGGCGGCCAGCAGCGCCTGCCAGTCCTCGCCCTTCGACACGTCGCCGGCGATCGCGATCGCCTTGCCGCCGGCCACCGCGATCTCGCTGGCCACGCGCTCGGCCGCCGCGCCGTTCAGATCGTTGACGACCACGTTCGCGCCCTCGCGCGCGTAGGTCTTCGCAATGCCTTCGCCGAACCCCGAACCGCCGCCCGTGACGATGGCTGTCTTGCCTGCAAGCCGCATGAAGTGTCTCCGATGATGGGTGATCCTGCGCCTGGCGCGCGAGCCCTGCCCGCGCGTCGCGTGGTTGCTGCGTGCTGCTGAGTGCTTTTTGCGTGGTAGGTGCCGGCTTGGCTAGCCGTGCCTGAATGCGATGGTCTTGAGCACCGTGAAGCCGTACAGCGCCTCGAAGCCCTTCTCGCGGCCATGCCCCGAGCGGCCGCTGCCGCCGAACGGCAGCTCGACGCCGCCGCCCGCGCCGTAGTTGTTGACGAACACCTGGCCGGCCCGCACGCGCCGCGCGAGCCGCATCTGGCGCGCGCCGTCGCGAGTCCAGACGCCCGCCACCAGCCCGTAGGCGGTGCCGTTGGCGAGCGCGAGCGCCTCGTCCTCGTCGTGGAAGCGCATCGCGGCCAGCACCGGGCCGAACACTTCCTCTTGCGCGAGGCGGTGGTCGGGCGGCACGTCGCGCAGCAGCGTGGGCGCCTGATAGAAACCGCTTTCGGGCGCGTCCGGCACCACCTCGCCCTGCGCGGCCATCGCGATGCCGTCGTGCTGCGCGTCGGACAGGAAATCCCAGACGCGCTGCTGCTGCTTGGCGTTGATCAGCGGCCCGCAATCGAGATCGGCGCGGCCGGGGCCGACGCGCAGCGCGGCGAACGCGCCGGCGAGCCGGTCGAGCAGCGGCTCGTAGATGCCGCGCTCGATCAGCACGCGGCTGCCGGCCGAGCACGTCTGCCCGCCGTTCTGGATGATCGCGGACACCAGCACCGGCAGCGCGGCGTCGAGATCGGCGTCGGCGAACACGATTTGCGGCGACTTGCCGCCCAGTTCGAGCGTGACCGGCACATGCCGCTCGGCGGCGGCCAGCGCGACGAGCCGGCCGGTGTCGGGCGAGCCGGTAAACGAGATGTGATCGATGCCCGGATGGGCCGACAACGCGGCGCCGGCCTCGTGGCCGTAGCCGGTGACGATGTTCAGCGCGCCGGCCGGCAGCCCGGCCTCCGCCGCCAGCCGCGCCACGTAGAGCAGCGACAGGCAGGCATCCTCGGCCGGCTTGACGACGCAGGCGTTGCCGGTGGCGAGCGCCGCGCCCACGCTGCGGCCGAAGATCTGCATCGGGTAGTTCCACGGCACGATGTGGCCGGTCACGCCGTGCGGCTCGCGCACGGTCAGCACGGTGTAGCCGTCCTGATAGGGCAGCGTTTCGCCGTGGAGCTTGTCGGCCGCGCCGGCGTAGAACTCGAAATAGCGCGCGAGCGCGGCGGCGTCGGCGCGGGCCTGCTTGAGCGGCTTGCCGGTATCGCGGCATTCGAGCTGCGCGAGCGCTTCCTGGTGGTCGGCCACGCGTTGCGAGAGCCGGTACAGCAGCCGGCCGCGTTCGGCGGCGCTGGTGGCGCCCCAGGCGCCTTCGCAGGCGGCGCGGGCGGCCTGCACCGCGGCGTCGATGTCGGCGGCGGTGCCGCGTGCCAGGCGCGCGAACGGCGCGCCGTCGGACGGATCGATGACGGCGAGCGTCTCGCCGTTCGCGGGCGCGACCCATTCGCCCGCGATGAAGTGCCTTGCCTCTTCCATGCCTGCTCCCGGCTCGTTGGTATCGATGCGTGATTCGGGTGTTGCGGATGATGCCCACGGCGATGGCGGCGCACGCCGATTGGATCGCGCGACGGGCAAGTGTGCGCCGAACTTCACCGGAGCGCCATCGGGTGATTGGCTATAATGGCGGCTCCTCGCGAAGGCGCGCCCGCCCAGTCGGTTGCCGCGCCCCGTCCCGATTTCCCATCGTCAAGCAGAGAGCGCTCATGAGCTTCAGCAATGTTCCCGCCGGCAAGGATCTGCCGCACGACTTCAACGTGATCATCGAAATCCCGGCGCAAAGCGATCCGGTCAAGTACGAAGCCGACAAGGACCTCGGCCTGCTCGTGGTCGACCGTTTCGTCGGCACCGGCATGCGCTATCCGGTCAACTACGGCTTCATTCCGCAGACGCTGTCGGGCGACGGCGATCCGGTCGACGTGCTGGTGATCACGCCGTTCCCGCTGCTGGCCGGCTCGGTGGTGCGTTCGCGCGCGCTGGGCATGCTGCAGATGACCGACGAATCGGGCGTCGACGCGAAGCTGATCGCCGTGCCGCACGACAAGGTCTGCCCGATGACGGCCAGCCTCAAGTCGCTCGACGACGTGCCGGCCTACCTGAAGGACCAGATCAAGCATTTCTTCGAGCAATACAAGGCGCTGGAGAAGGGCAAGTGGGTCAAGGTCGAAGGCTGGGCCGACATCGATGCCGCCCACAAGGAAATCACGGAAGGCGTCGCGAACGCGGCCAAGTAAGCCTGTCCGGCCGGGGCGCGCGAGCGCGCCGGCCTCTGCCGTGCGAAACCGCGCGTGCCCCCTGTCGGGGCCGCGCGGTTTTTTCATGGGCGCGCGATGCGCCCCGGCTGCCCCCGGCACCGGTGTGCGGCGGGAACGGCGGCGATCAGGCCGCTTTGCTGCGTGAAGGGCGGGGGCGTGCCGCACGGCCTTGCGCCATGCCGGGCGAGAGGTCGTCCGCGGCCGTGACGATATCGAGGACGGTGCCGGTGAACGGCGCGCCCGACGTGGGCGCGATCCCGATTGCCGCGGTTGCCGTCGTGTCCGCCGCGACCGTGTCGGGGCGGGCTTGCGCATGCGGCTGCGCCTCGACCACCGGCAGCACCGATTCGAGCGTGCGCTGCCCGCTTGCCAACGCGCGCTTCTGGGCAGGCGCGAGCCGCTTGACCCAGTATTCGGCGCTCGAGGCGCTCGAGCGGTCGGCCAGCGCGAACGAGGCCAGCACCCTGAGTGGCTTGCGCGCACGCGTATAGCGTGCGCCCTTGCCGTTGGCATGCTGCGCGAAGCGGGCGTCCACGTCGGTCGTGATGCCGGTGTAGATGCTGCCGTCCTCGCATTCGATCAGATAGAGAAACCAGGACATGGCGGAGCGGGATAAACCGGTTGGATGAGGCAAGGCCGTCAGTTTCTCAGAAAAAGCGCAGCACCCTCCCACCGAATTCGAAAACGCCGTCGCCCGTTTCTGGCAGAAAGCGAGGATGGCGCGGTAATTCGGACAATCGATCATGCTCGGCCGCGCAGGATGGTTCGCTCTGCAAATCATGCGGACGATATCGCCCTCGCAACGACCAACAACGTCGTCCGGAGGCTGCGGGGCGGGGGGCGTTTGCGCTCGATCACGACGGCTGAATATTTCGTAACGCAAAAAAATGTTTCCGCGGGTCGCAAAAATCAGATTTTCCTGATTGATATCAAGTCTTGAACTGGTCGATCATGGCGCCTGCAGAAAAGTTTTGCGGGATATGGGATCGATATTCTATAAATTGCGAAATCTCTGTTATTGGTAGTACTAATTATTTAATAGGTGCAGGTATGAAAATGGAAAAGATGGGTGTGGCGATCGGCGCGGCAGTGCTGCTGCTGGGTACGATGAGCGCGGCCCAGGCCGAGGTGGTTCAGCGGAACATCACATTGACCGCTCAGATCAGCGACAGCATGTTCGTTTCGAAGCCGGACGGCTCCACCTGGTACGGCACCGAAGAGCTGGAGGCGGCCGACTACTCGCAGGCGAAATTCTCCAAGACGCTGCCCATTCGCGTCTGGACCAAGAACAAGGACTTCAACATCTCGTTGGCGCAGCCGCTGAAGATGACAAGCGGGCGTTATGAAATGGCGAATGCCGTGGTTACGCTGTCGAGCAACGCCGGCGACAACGAAATCAAGTTCGGTACGCAGCAGAAGATCACGCAAACGGCGGCGGGCAATGGCGGCTTCGACGAAGTCCACGACCTGACGATCACGGCGAACGCACCGGAGAAAGTCGGCGATGCAAGCACGAACGGCAGTTACAGCGGCGATCTCGTGATGCTGTTCGAGCCGGTCGCGTCGGCCGAGCCCTCCGAGTAAATCGGTTGTTGGTACGGGAGCCTCGTTCGCGCGAGATTCCCGTCATTTGTCATGAATTGCTATGGCTCCTCGATATTCCGTCTCCGCTGCCAATAAGTCCGCGTGTTTTCCGAATCCATTCCGGTTCGACTCAATGCGATATGGGTCGGGGCCTTCCTTTTCATTTCGTCGAACGCGTTCGGGAACCTGAAGGTTTCGTACGGCGTTCCGGAAGGATTCAGTGCGGCCGAGCTGGATGACAGCGCGCATTACGTGGCGACCTTTAGCGGGCGCACCCTCCCGGGCTTCGTGGCCTATTCGTCGGAGACGAACGAGCTTGAATTCGACGAGGAAAAATATCGGGAAAACGGGATTTCCGCGGAGGACGTGGCAAAGCTGAAGCGGATTGTTGCGCAACTGGATTACAAGCGTTGTCGCAACGGTTGCGACACGCGTATCGACGGCCATTTCGTGACCGTCGACAAAATCAGGCGGTCGATCGCGATACGCGATTCGCGCGACGACTACGTTGCGCCGCCCACGCATTTCGGCATCGTCAGCAACCATGCGTTGGACCTGCGCGCGTCGTCCGACGCCTACCGCGCGGCGAACGTCAATGGCAATACCTGGGTGGGGTTGCCGTCGCAGAGCTTCGGCTATGCGAGCTGGTATGTGAACAATACGTGGTCGCGCCAGTATCGCGGCGGCACACGCGGCGTGTCGTCGTACTACCTGCAGAAAAACTTCGCGAACACCTATGTTCGGGCCGGCAAGCAGAACAGCATCGACTATGCGTCGGGATCGGTCGGCACGCTGATTTCACCGAGTTTCGATCAGTTCGTGACGGTCGGGAGCCAGTCGCATCTGAAAGTCAGCAGCAACACGGCATCGATGATCCTGTATGCCACCGTTGACGGCAATTACGAGTTCTATCGCAGTGGTCGCCTCGTGACCAAGCGGCCGGCCGTGATCGGGCGCAACGAAATCAGCTACGCGGATCTGCCGGGCGGCTACTACACGATGGAAGTTCGGCTGGTCGACCGAAACGGCAATATCGTGAGCCGCGAGACGCGCGAGATCAACAATCTCAGCTTCGGCCAGTCCGGCGGCAATGCCTGGCATGTGACGGCCGGCAAGGAGCTGCAATTCGGCGGGTATCTGCTCGAGGCGGCAGCGAGCCGGAACCTGAAGCAGTTCTATCTGAACACGTCCGTGCTGGCCGGGCAGGGCGGCAAATGGGCCGCCGAAGCGAACGTGACGCGTCCGACGCGAATCGCCGGTGCCGAGGTGACGCCCACCTTGGGCATCCTGGCCGGCGAGCGCGGCGCGGGCGGCTACGTGAATCTCGCGGTGTCGCACGAGACGCTCGGCACGCTGTCGTTCAGCCGATACCAGAACACCGATGTTTCGCGCTTTTATCGCGGGCAGCCCAGCATGGCGGCCTCGTACAGCCGGAACATCCGCAAGGCCAGCTTCAACTACAACTACCAGCAATCGAACTTCGGCCGCTCGCATCAGGCCGAGGTGCGTTGGAACTATCGTCCGAACGGCTTGTGGGCCACCTTCGCGCTGGGCGTGCAGCAAGGCGGCTTCCAGCGCGGCAGAAGCGGCTACGGCGTGTATCTCAACATGACCATGACGCTGGATAGGGTGCAGGCGAGCTTCGGCGCCGCACATTCCGGCGGACAGACCCAGTTGAACGCTGATGTGCGAAAGGATTTCCAGGATAGTTTCGGCACCTCCTCGATCGGGTTGAATGCCAATCGCGTGGGCAACGATTTCGGCGCCTATGCCTATGGCAGCCGCTCGGGCACGCGCGGCGACGCGTCGTTGAACATCGGCTACTCGGCGGCTGCCACCAACGTCGATTTCAACTACCGCGGCATGGTGGCCGCGAGCCGGGATGGCGTGGCCCTCGGCCGCTTCGCCGGCAGCGGAAGCGCGATGCTGCTGACGACGCCCAAGATCGAAGGAACGAAATACGGCTTCAATGTCGAAGGCAACCCGGTGGCCGGCAACGGCATCTACGCGGTGCCGCTGGCCGCTTACCGGGACGTCCCGTTCGCGCGCGTGTTCAGCAACAGCCAGGATCTCGACATGAATATCGAGGTGCCCGCGAACGTGGTGCGCGCGCATCCCGGGCAAGTCTATTCGGCGTCGGCGCGCGTCGATATCAGCATGATCTACAGCGGTTTCCTGACCGATGCCGAAGGCCGGCCGCTGAGTGGAACGATCGAGGAGAGCGGCGACACCGTTCACAAGAACGGGCTGTTCTCTCTGGTCAGCAAAAAGATGCTGCCGCAGCTCACGGTCGAGCGCGACGGGAAGCGCTACAACTGCAACCTGAAGGATGTGCAAGGCAGCTATTACCGCTGCCAATGACGCGCATTCGAATTTTTTGAGAGGCAAGCCGATGAAACCGATGCTGCGAATCGCATCCACCGCATGCTGCATGGCGCTCGCGCTGTGCATGAGCCAGGGCGCACGGGCGGAGGGCGAGCTGATGGTGCTGCCCGCCACCACGAAGGTGTTCAATGCCCACGAACGGCATGTGACCGTCAAGAACCTGGGCGATGCGCCGTTGTATCTCAATATCTCGGTGGAAAAAGTCACCAACCCGGGCATGACGCCGGAAACGAAGCTCGCGCTTGGCGACCTCGACAGCCCCGGGATGCTCGCGAGCCCGGACAAGCTGACGCTCGGGCCGAGCCAGACGCGCTCGATCGTGCTGAAGTCGTTGATGGAGCCCGAGAACGAGGAACTCTACCGGCTGTACGTCGTGCCCGTCAGGGCGCTGCAGGTCGATGACGCGCCGCAGGACAAGATTTCCGCGCCGATGTCGGTGGCGATCGGCTATGGCGTGCTGGTGCGGCACATGCCGGCGCCGGGCAGGCAACGTTCGGGCTGGACGCATCGCTGCGAAGGCGACGGGCTGACGCTCGAGAACACGGGCAACGTCCGCAAGGTCCTGACCGACGTGGTGGACGATACGGCGAAGCCCGCGCAAAGCGTCGCCGTGTTTCCGGGCACGCCGCAGCATTTCGCAACGCATCGGCTGACGTTGAAGGACGACGACGAGCCGGTGACGCTGACATGTCCGTGACGAAGCGCAGGGTGCGTTGGGCGGTGGGCACCCTGGCGGTGTCGTGGTGCGTGACGTGTTCGGCGGCCGGCGCGCTGAAATTGTCCCGGACCGAACTGACCGTGAAGCCGGACGGCACCGCCAGCCCGCTGTGGGTCGAAAACACCGGCGATTCGCCGCTGTATCTCGACGTGACGCAGCAACGGGTCGCCAATCCGGGGCAAGTTCCCGAGCGGCTCGAACCGGTCGAGGAGGTGCAGCGGCCCAGCTTGCTGGTGCTGCCCGGGCGGCTCGCGCTCGCGCCGGGGCAACGATACGGGATCGTGCTGAAAGCGCTCGCGGTGCCGCAGCGCACGCAAGTGTGGCGCGTCACGTTCCGGCCTCGGGAGCGCATTGTCGTCGACGGCGGCCGGGACGGCGATACGGCCGCGCCGCTGTTCGTCAGCGTCGGATATGGCGTGGTGATTTATCAATTGCAGGGTGGCGACCATCCAGGTCGCGAAGCGAAATCGGCTCCCTGACTCGCCGGGTGGCGTTGTCGTGCGTTAGCCGCAACTGTTGTTGCGTTCGGGCGTGGCGGATCTTGCTTCGAAGTTCAAGGTGATTCGAATGGTGGGGAAAACAGGATGTCGCGGAGCGTCGATCGGGGTTGCGCTGCTGGCCTTGCTGCTAACGGGTAGCGCGCAAGCCGCCGATCTGGCGTTGCTCGATGTGGCAAGCGGTTATAGCGGATGCCGTTGGGTTGATCATGGCGGCGGTGATGCCACGGTTTCTGTTGATGTTCACTTCAAGGAATTGCCTTCCGGAATTCCGGCGGGTGCGAAATTCAGATCGCGAGGTCTGCTGGTGTATTCCTATGATGAAAATGGTGTCGCGAAGCCGATTACGACTTTGGTTCGGAAGATTCTGTTAAATAATAGTACCAATAATCGTGCGTATTTTTTGCGTGATAAATATGTTCTTCATTATTCGGAGGCCAATTTCATTGGTTGGGTGGACTCCGAAGATTTCGTGGCCCATTTCGAGATTTCTTTGAATAGCAATCTTATTTCGTCCTGGCCGGCCATTTCCGTCAGGGCGGGAAATGCCACGAATCGCGGTGACGTCGCCGAAGTATCCGGCGCTGCGTACATAAGACTGGGTGACGATTCAGGGGTCTGCGAAATCGTAAACACCCCGGACATCGCGGGCCCGCTGGACATCAAGATCGGCATGACGGCCCCGGACTGGAACCTCGGCGAATTGCCGCGAGGCGATTCGGAAAAAACCTTTCCCGAAGTGGCCAACCAGCTCTGCTTCACGTATTCCGGGGCGTCGGTCAAGGGCAGGCGCTTCATCGTCAATGCAAGCAATGCCAATGGTGTCGTCGGCAATCGATATCGGCTCAAGAACATGAGCGACGCCACGCAGTACGTTCCTTACGACCTTGCGTTGTCCGGCGCCACTTCGTTTCCCTTGCCGAATTCGTCGGACGTCGCGCTGACGATGGACCCGTCCGGCAAAACCTGCTTTGTGCCGACATTCAAAACAACGGTCGACAACAAGGTGAAGGATGGCGACTACAGCGACGTGCTGACCTTCACTGTCGTCACCCAACCCTGAGGAAGATCCGTGAAAAAGACCATCTGGCGGACCTGGCTGCTTATCGGATCGATCGGATCGATGCTGCCTGCCATGGCGTGCGCGCAGTCGGTGACCCTGAGCGGAAAAACCACCAGCAAGGTGACCGCGCATGTCGCGCGGCCGAACAACCTGTTCGTGACGGACGACAAGGGGGGCTGGTTCGATCAGGGGCTCGAGATGAAGCAGGTCGGCGGCTGGGATACGCCGTTCGAGGCGCAGGCGCGCCTGAAGATCGTATCGAGCAGCGGCACGTTTCAGGTTCGTCTCGATGCACCGCTGACCATCCGGCATCAATCGAATCCCGCGCTGGCATTTCGAACGCCCAAAGTCACGCTCGGCATGGAAGGCGGCGCACCGAAGCCGTTGACGATCGATCGAAGCGCGGCATTCCGGAACCCGGCGCCCTCGGAAGCGGGCGAGGATTCGGAAGGCCATTACGTTCTGGATGTGGCGGCACTGCCGCCAGCCGGGGATTTCAAGAGCACCTCGGGCACCTACAGCGGGGTGCTGTCGATAACGTTCGAGCCGGTCATCACGGAGCATTGACGAACAACGCGTCGCCCGGCGCTGGCCGGGCGGCATCACGGAGCGGGAGATTTCACCATGAAGCGCATGTCGATTGCATGGCGTTGCGCCGCCGGCGTGGCGGCGATGGCCGTGCCGATATCGGCGGCCGCGACGATCGACGTCGGTCCGAAAGACGCGACGGTGCGCAGCGGCGTGACGTCGATCACGGTCGTCAACAACGGCAATCGCGCCGAATACGTCAGCGTGACGCTGTCGCGCTTGCTCAATCCCGGCGCGCCGCAGGAGGACGAGCGCCTCGAGCCGGTCGGCGACGCGGCCCGGCCGGCGTTGTATGCCTATCCGTTTCAGATGAGCCTCGCGCCGGGGCAGACGAAAACCATCAAGCTCAAGGTGCTGCATCCGGTCGAGACCGAAACCGTCTATCGGCTGGAGGTCAAACCGGTCGTCAAGCTGCTCGGCGGCGATCGCGCCAAGCCGTCCGCCGCCGTGGTCGCCAATCTCGCGTTCAGCAACATCGTTCGCCAATTGCCGCCGTCCCCCCGCGAGGGGATCGCCGTGACGTGCGAAGCGTCCGGCGCGCGGCTGACCGCGACGGGCAATGTGCACTATCGCGTGGAAGGGGCCGAGGTGGACGATCGGCGCCTCGATGCATTCAACGTATATCCGGACGTGCCGCGCCTGCTGACGGGCACGGTCGTGGCGGTGCCCGGCCGTCCGGCCTGTCGCGGGGCGCAGCCCGACCGGTAGCGGCTTCGTCGTGCAATCGATGCGCGATCAGGCCTTGAACGGGTTGTGCTCGCGCAGTTCGTCGACGTAGGCGTGGATCTGACCCGTCTCGCGCTTGAGAAATTCGCCCACCGCATCGGCGAACGCCGGATGCGCGAGCCAGTGCGCCGAGTGCGTGACCGTGGGCATGAAACCGCGTGCGAGCTTGTGCTCGCCCTGCGCGCCGCCCTCGAAGGCACTCAACTTCTCCTCGATGCAAAACTCCAGCAACTGGTAGTAGGCGGTTTCGAAGTGCAGGCACGGCACGTGTTCGAGCGCGCCCCAGTAGCGGCCGTACAGCGTGCCGCCGCCGGCCGGATCGCGCCGGTACACGGCCAGCGAACTGGCGATCGGCCGGCCGTCGGCCTCGGCGATCACGAGCAGCAGGTTCTCGGGCATCGTCTCGCCGATGCGCCGGAAGAAGTCGAGATTCAGGTACGGGCTCGAATGATGCTCGCGGTAGGTTTGCCGGTAGCAGCGCGAGAAGAAGCGCCAGTCGTCGTCGGTGGCGTCCTCGCCGCGCACGCGCCGGAACGTGACGCCGGCTTCGGCCACCTTGCGCCGCTCGGCGCGGATGTTCTTGCGCTTTTTCTGTTCGAGCGTGGCGAGGAAATCGTCGAAGTGCCGGTAGCCCTGGTTGAGCCAGTGGAACTGCACGCCCTCGCGCAGCATCATGCCCATCTCGGCCAGCAGCGTGGCTTCGTCCGCGGTGGGAAACAGCACATGCAGCGACGACACCTCGCTCTGCTCGGCCAGCGCCACCAGCGTGGCGGCGAGCTGGCGGCGCGCGGCGTCATTGGCGGCGATCAGGCGCGTGCCCTGCACCGGCGTGAACGGCACGGCGCACAGCAGCTTCGGGTAGTACGGGATGTCGTTGCGCTGGTAGGCGTCGGCCCAGGCCCAGTCGAATACATACTCGCCATACGAATGATGCTTGGCGTAGACGGGCGCTGCCGCCACCAGCGCGCCGCTCGCCTCGTCGGTCAGTGTCAGGAAGTTCGGCGCCCAGCCCGATTCGTCGACGGCGCAGCCGGTGGCGTGCAGCGCGGCCAGGAATTCATGGCGCAGGAACGGCGTCGGGTGCGCCTGTTGCTCGAGCAGGGCGTTCCATTCGGCCGCGTCCGTTTCGAGCGGAGAGCGCAGGAGCCCCATGCGATAATCGTTGCGTTCGTGTTTCAACCGTCTGACATCCGTTTCGTTCGGCGTGCGCGCGTTTGCGCGCGGTGCGCCGGTGATGCGCCGGCAAGGCGCCTGTCACGCGGCCCGTGAGGCCGCGCAGTTCCCGTCATGAAAACCCGTATCGCTCTCGCCCAACTCAACGTCACCGTCGGCGATTTCGCCGGTAACGTCGCCCGGATCGTCGATGCCGCCCGCGCCGCGCACAAGGATGGTGCGCATTTGCTGGTCGCGCCGGAACTGGCGCTGTCGGGCTATCCCCCGGAAGACCTGCTGCTGCGGCCCGCGTTCTACGTGGCGGCCGCCGAGGCGCTCGCGGAACTGGCCGCGCGCCTCGCGCCGCTCGACGGCCTGGCCGTGCTGGTCGGCCATCCGCTGCGCACCGCCAGCGCCGATGGTAATGCAAACCGTCCGATCGAGCGCGGCGTCAATCCGGTCGATACCTGGAACGCCGCGTCGCTCATCGCAGGCGGCGAAATCCGCGCCACCTACCGCAAGCACGAACTGCCGAACACCGAGGTGTTCGACGAGAAGCGTTACTTCGCGAGCGATCCGCAACCGTGCGTGTTCGAATTGAACGGCACGAAGTTCGGCGTGGTGATCTGCGAGGACGCCTGGCATGCGGCGGCCTCGCAACTGGCCAAGGCGGCCGGCGCCGAGGTGTTGCTGGTGCCGAACGGTTCGCCGTATCACATGAACAAGGACGCGGTGCGCGTCGACATCCTGCGCGCGCGGATTCGCGAGACGGGCCTGCCGATGGTCTATGTGAACCTGGTCGGCGGGCAGGACGAACTCGTGTTCGATGGCGGCTCGTTCGTGCTCGACGGCGCGGGCCAACTGGTCGCGCGCATGGCGCAGTTCGAGGAGGGGCACGCGATCGTCGAATTCGACGGCGCGCGGCCCGTGGCGGCCACGGCCGAGATCGCGCCGGGGCTGTCCACCGAGGCGCAGGTCTATCGCGCGCTGGTGCTCGGCGTGCGCGACTACATCGGCAAGAACGGCTTTCCGGGCGTGCTGATCGGCCTGTCGGGCGGCGTCGATTCGGCGCTGGTGCTGGCGGTGGCCTGCGACGCGCTCGGCGCGCAGCGCGTGCGCGCCGTGATGATGCCGTCGCGCTACACGGCCGACATCTCCACCACGGATGCGGCCGAGATGGCGCGCCGGGTGGGCGTGCGCTACGACGAGATCGCCATCGCGCCGATGTTCGACGCGTTCCGCGGCGCGCTGGCGGCCGATTTCGCCGGCCGCGACGAGGACGCCACCGAGGAGAACATCCAGGCGCGCATCCGCGGCACGCTGCTGATGGCGCTGTCGAACAAGTTCGGCTCGATCGTGCTGACCACCGGCAACAAGAGCGAGATGGCGGTCGGCTACTGCACGTTGTATGGCGACATGGCCGGCGGTTTCGCCGTGATCAAGGACATCGCCAAGACGCTCGTTTATCGTCTCTGTCATTACCGCAACGGTGCGGCCGAGTTCGGCAAGACCGACGTGATCCCGGAGCGGATTCTCACGCGCGCGCCGTCGGCGGAACTGCGCGAGAACCAGACCGACCAGGACAGCCTGCCGCCGTACGACGCGCTCGATGCCATCATGCGCATGTACATGGAGGAAGACCGGCCGCTCGCGCAGATCGTCGCGGCCGGCTACGACGAGGCGGACGTGCTGCGCGTCACGCGCCTCATCAAGATCAACGAATACAAGCGGCGCCAGGCGCCGATCGGCATTCGCGTCACGCACCGGGCTTTCGGCCGCGACTGGCGCTATCCGATCACGTCGCGCTTCAACGAGCGTATCGACTGACGGGGCGCCGCGCGTAGAATCCGTCTCAGTCGTCCCCTTATCCGGAGCATCATCATGAAACGCATTACCGCCATCATCAAACCGTTCAAGCTCGACGAAGTGCGCGAGGCGCTGGCCGAAGTCGGCCTGACCGGCCTCACCGTGACGGAAGTGAAGGGCTTCGGCCGCCAGAAAGGCCATACCGAGCTGTATCGCGGCGCCGAGTACGTGGTCGATTTCCTGCCGAAGATGAAGATCGAAGTGGTGGTCGCGGCCGATCAGGTCGACCAGGTGATCGACGCCGTGATCGGCGCCGCGCGCACCGGCAAGATCGGCGACGGCAAGATCTTCGTGTCCGACGTGGAGCGCGTGATTCGCATCCGCACCGGCGAGGAAAACGAAGCGGCGGTC
>NZ_BAAILN010000134.1:6387-35892 GCF_054589155.1 Burkholderia sp. 3C | reverse complement strand
GAGCGCCGCCTGCGCTGTCGTCACGCAAAACGCCAACGGCCCGGTGATCCGGGCCGTTGGCGTTTTTGTGTCCGTCTCGGCGGCATGCGCGAAGTGAAGCCCGGCGCGCCAATAAAAAACGGTGCGATACCCGTTGGGGTACCGCACCGATACGCGCCTCTCGCAGCAGCGTGAAACTGAGGATCTTGGTATATCGCTGGACGCCGTCAGGCGCCGGCGATCAGAACAGGTGCTGAATGCCGGCGTAGACACCCGTTTGCGAGCCGCCCGGATGCGGGTTGCCGGTTGCCACTGCCGTGCCCGACGGGTTCGCGTTCAGGCCGAAGTTGGCCGTCTTGCTGTTGCGCAGCGTGGCAGCCTGGATGTCGAGCAAGGTGCGCTTCGACAGGTTGTACGAGCCGCCGATCGTGTAGATCGTCGCGTTGCCGCCGCCGTTGTTCGCGTTCACGTGGTACACCGCCGCGATGATCGCCGCTGCCGGCGTCGCTTGCCACGTCACACCGCCCCAAGCCTGTTGCGTCGACGTGATGCCGGCGTTGCCTGCCGGGCCGGCGCTGTCCGCATGCGACGTCTGATAGGCCGCTTGCAGCTTGAAGGCGCCGAGGAACACGTTCGCGCCGATGAAGTATTCACGCGAGTTGTTGAACACGTCGTCGAACTTGCCGTTGACGCCATCACGCGTTTCGTCGAACAGGCCACGAATCTGGAACAGCGAGTTCGTGTAGGTCACCTGCAGGCCATCGCTGCGGCCTTGGCTGCCGGGTGCGCCGGAGCCGCCGTTGAAGGTCGATTGGTTCGACAGCGAGTACACGCCGTAAGCGTCGAAGCCGTAGATGTTCGGCGATTGGTACGAAATGTTGTTGCTGGTCTTGTTCCAGTTACGACCGCGCACCAGCGATGCCGTCGACCAGTTCGACTGGCCGAACGGATCGAAGTCCCACACGCCGTTGGCGATCGCGAGTTCGCGACCCAACAGCAGCGTACCGTATGCGTCGTTCGAGATCCCGACCGTCGCAAAACGATCCCAGATCGTGCCGCTGGTGCCCATGTTGCCGTTCATGGTGTTGAATGCGCCTTCGAGGTGGAACACCACCTTGTTGCCGCCGCCGATATCTTCGGTGCCCTTGATACCCCAGAGGCTGGTGCCCCAGTCGCCGCTTTCCGCGCGGACCGTGTGACCGGCTTGGCCGCCGTTCAGGTATTCGAGCCCTGCATCCAGACGACCGTACAGCGTCACGCTGCTTTGCGCATGCGCCGCCACTCCGGCAGTCATCAGTGCTGCCGCGAGCAATGCTTTCTTCATCATCTCCTCCATACCCTGTCAAAAAGTCAACCCACCAACTGCGCACATGCCGGATGTTTGGGATGCATCCGGTCAACATGGGATAACCAGAGAGACCGCGTGCGATGCCGGATAGGCACTGCCTGGCGTGCGGACTAACCTCTTTGCAGGCCGTTTTGCCGGTTGGGCAAAGCCGGGGTCTCCTGTTGTCATGAAGCTAAACTACATTTCACGACTTTCGTTTTGCTACTTTGGTTACTAATTTAGCAAAAATACACTTTGGTGGCGACGAAAATCGTTGTTTGACTAGCTGATGTCGCCAAATTGCAATAAACGCTGCCCGGGACACCGCCTAAACGGTGCCAAAAAATAAGACAAGTCCTTGCCGGATAAGGCGTTCATGGATTTCCGGGAGGGGGGTCAAGGATTGCCACTATTGACGCCCGAATACGGCGGGCGTAATTCGATCAGGACCAGGAATCGTTAGCTATCCGTAAAGAAATGACGACGATTTCATGCGCGGCACGAAAATGTTTAGTTGTTTTTAATAAACGAGTGCGCGGATTCACGTTGGCGGCAAGCGAACGTGCGCGGGCAACGTGAAGCGAACGAGGCGCAGGGGAGGCGAGTGAGGCGGGGAGCGCCGGCAGCGCGGCGCGAAACGTGTCGCGCGCGATGCCGGCGTGAGCGGGTGCTCGGGGAAAGAACTTACTTGAGGCTGCCGGACAGGAACTGCTTGAGACGTTCGCTGCGGGTATTGCCGAATACCTCGGCCGGTGCGCCTTCTTCTTCCACGCGGCCCTGGTGCAGGAACATCACGTGGTTCGACACGTTGCGCGCGAAGCCCATTTCGTGCGTGACCACGATCATGGTGCGGCCTTCCTCGGCCAGCTTCTGCATGACCTTCAGCACTTCGCCCACGAGTTCCGGGTCGAGCGCCGAGGTCGGCTCGTCGAACAGCATGACGTCGGGATGCATCGCCAGCGCGCGGGCGATCGCCACGCGCTGCTGCTGGCCGCCCGACAGGTGCGACGGGTATTGCTTCTCGACGCGCGGCTGCAAGCCCACCTTCTCGAGATATTCGCGGGCGCGCTGCTCGGCCTCGCGCTTCGACAGCCCGAGCACGTTGACCGGCGCTTCCATGACGTTTTCCAGCACGTTCATGTGCGACCACAGGTTGAAGTGCTGGAACACCATCGCGAGCTTGGTGCGCACGCGCTGCAACTGCTTGGTGTCGGCGGCCTTCAGCGCGCCGCCCTTGTCCTTGGCGGTGCGTACCTCTTCGCCATCGACGAAGATGCGGCCGGCGTTCGGCTGTTCGAGGAAATTGATACAGCGCAGCATCGTGCTCTTGCCCGAGCCGGACGAGCCGATCACGCTGATCACGTCGCCGGCATGCGCCTTCAGCGAAACGCCCTTCAGGACTTCGTTGCTGCCGTACTGCTTGTGGAGATCGTCGACGAAAAGCTTGTGCATCTTGGAATTCATCAGGAGTCCTCGCGCCTTTATTTGCCTTGCGGGCGCAGGTAGGCGAGCCAGCGTCGCTCGGCGCAGCGGAACAGCCACACCAGCGTGAACGAGATCGCGAGATAGAGGAGCGCGGCGATGCCGAACGCATGGAAGGACATGTAGGTGGCCGAATTGACGTCGCGCGCGATCTTGAGGATGTCGGGCACGGTGGCGGTGAAGGCCACGGTGGTCGCGTGCAGCATCAGGATCACTTCGTTGCTGTACAGCGGCAGCGCGCGGCGCAGCGCCGACGGCAGGATCACGCGGCGGTACAGCGTGAAGGTCGACATGCCGTACGCACGCGCGGCCTCGATCTCGCCGTAGTTGGTCGCCTTGATCGCGCCGGCGAAGATCTCGGTGGTGTACGCGCAGGTGTTCAGCGTGAACGCGAGCAGCGTGCAGTGCATGCCGTCGCGGAAGAACGCGTTGAGCATGGCCGTGTCGCGTACCACATGCAGGCTGTAGAGGCCCGTGTAGCAGAGCAGCAACTGCACGTAGAGCGGCGTGCCGCGAAAGATGTACGTATAGAGCCACACCGAGCCCGACAGCCACTTGCGCTTCGACACGCGCGCGCAGGCGAGCGGCACCGACAGGCAGAAGCCCAGCGCGATCGACACCACCAGCAGCCACAGCGTGATGGTCACGCCCGTGAAGCGATACCCGTCGGTATACAGGTAGTTGCGCCAGTATTCCTGAATCAGTTCGATCATAGGTCAGCCTTGCGGACGCCGGCGGAGTAGCGCTTTTCCAGCCACATCAGCACGAAGTTCGAGATCGTCGTGATCGCGAGGTAGATCGCCCCCGCGAGCAGCGTGAAGAAGAAGAAACGCAGCGTGCCCTTGCCCGCGTCCTGCGACGCCTTGACGACGTCGGCCAGGCCGATGATCGAGACCAGCGCGGTGGATTTGACGAGCACCTGCCAGTTGTTGCCGATGCCGGGCAGCGCGAAGCGCATCATCTGCGGAAACATCACCCGCGTGAACACCTGCCAGCTCGACATGCCGTAGGCCGCGCCCGCTTCGAGCTGGCCGCGCGGCACCGAGAGGAACGCGGCGCGGAAGGTTTCGGTGAAGTAGGCGCCGTAGATGAAGCCGAGCACCAGGACGCCGGCCGCGAACGGGTCGATGTCGATCTGATCCCAGTTCATCAGGTCGGTGAACTGGTTCAGCCAGATCTGGATGCTGTAGAACAGCAGCAGCATCAGCACCAGGTCGGGCACGCCGCGGATCAGCGTGGTGTAGAGCGTGCCGATGCCGTGCGAGATGCGGTTGCGCGAGAGCTTGGCGCCCGCGCCGAGCAGCCCGAGCACGAACGACAGCGCCAGCGACAGCACCGCCAGCTTGACGGTCTGCCAGGTGCCCGAGAGTATCAGCGGGCCGTAGCCGGAAAGAAACATATGAGGTCCTTGACGGCGCATCGTGTGCGCCGCGAAAGACGCGTGCCGCAGGTTGGCGGCGCGCCCCGTGCTTGTGTGTCGGGCTGCCCGGTGATTCCGCCGGGCGGCTTTCGACTTCCTCGTACCGGGCGGGCCGCGCTGGGTAGCGCGGCGGCCGCTCCGGCCGAAACGTGGTTACTTCGCCGAATACACGCTGAACGAGAAGTACTGGTGCGACAGCCTGTCGTACGTCCCGTCCTGGTGCATCGCGGCGAGGGCGGCGTTGATCTTCGCCTTCAGATCCGTGTCCTCCTTGCGCAGGCCGATCGCGGTGCCGTCACCGATCGTCTTCGGATCCTTCACTTCGGGGCCGGCCCACGCAAAGCCCTTGCCGCGCGCCGTGCGCAGAAAGCCGTAGTCGGCCTGCAATTCGTCCTGCAGCGCGGCGTCGAGCCGGCCCGTCCCGAGATCGGTGTAGACCTGATCCTGGTTCTGGTACGGCACGATCGTCACGCCTTGCGTTTCCCAATACGTCTTCGCGTAGGTTTCCTGCGTGGAACCCTGCTCGACGCCGACCCGCTTGCCCTTCAGCGACGCCACGCTCGGCCGCAGCGGCGAACCGGCCTTGGCGATCATCCGCGCGGGCGCGTCGTACAGCTTGTCGGAGAAGTCGATCTGCTCGCGGCGCTTGTCGGTCACGGTCAGCGACGACACGATGATGTCGAACTTGCGTGCCTTCAAGGCCGGGATGATGCCGTCGAGATCCTGCGCGACCCACTTGCAGCGCACCGCGATGCGCGTGCAGATTTCCTTGGTCAGGTCCACGTCGAAGCCGACGATGTCGCCGTTCTGCGCGACCGACTCGAACGGCGGGTAGCTGGCGTCGACGCCGATGCGGACCGTCTTCCATTCCTTCGCGAAGGCGCTGCCCGCCATCAGGGCGAGCGCTGCGCACAGGGCGAGCTTGTTCATCTGTTTCCTCTTGCGACGCTGACGGGCCGGCTGCTGCCGGTCGCGCGCCGGCCGTATTCTAGACAGCCAAAATTCGGTCACGGCGGCTTCGGCGCGCGGTCGGGCAAGGCCCGGCCGGCCAAAAGCGCGGTATTTTACCCGAGCCGGCGGCGAGCAAGGTCGAATCGGTGCTCGGGAGTTTGCCGGGGTGCCGGAAGGCGGCGCGGGGGCCGGTGCGGCGGAGCGGGTGGCGGCGCGAATCGGCCGCAATGGCGGACGATGCCGCCCGTAGGCGGGGCAATGCGCGGACATGGCCGACAACCTGCCGGCGCATGCGCGGGACGCGCAAAAACAACGAAACGGGGCGGCCGCGCAAGCGGATCGCCCCGTTTTCGGGTTCGACCGGGGCCGCTTCGACCCCGGCCGGATGCCATCGACTTACTGCGCCGGTGCCGAAGCGGCGGCGGCCTTCGCTGCATGGCGATTCGCCCAGTGCGCCTTCATCTTCTCGTGGCGCGCCTTCATCTTGGCGAAATCGGCCTTCAGCGCCGTGCTGACCTGCGTCTTCTGCGGGTCGGTCAGGCCGTCGTAGAAGGCCAGCCAGGCTTTTTCGGTCTGCTGGTGCAGTTGGGCGTTCTGCTGGAACACCTGCTCGCGCGCGGCCTGCATCGCGTCGAGATCGAGGATCGGCTGGCTTTGCGCGGCGTCGAACTGCGTGCGCGACTGCTCGAAGTTCTTGCGCATCGCGTCGCGGTTCTGCTGGGTGGTGGCCTCGGCCGCCTGGTATTGCTGTTCCTGCGCCGGCGTCAGCTTCAGTTGCGCGTGCAGACGCTTGAACACTTCCAGCGGGCCGCCGTGGTGGCCGTGATGATGCATGCCCGGGCCGCCGTGCGGCGCGTCGGGCGGCGGTGCCGAGTCGGCCGCGTACGCGGCGGCGCCGAAGGCGAGGGCCAGAACGGAGGCGGCTGCGATAGCCACGCGGGACGTCTTCTTATACATTGCGATGACTCCTGGTCGAATGGGATCGTCGACACGGCGGGGCGGCCCGGCTGGCGCCGCCTGTTTCCGCATCGGGTAAGACGCAGCGTAGCCAAGTGCCTCGGACACCGTGTTACGTCGGGCCTGCCCGCGTTTACCGGGCATTACATCTGCCTTGCGCGGTAATTCGCAGTAACCCATTCGCGAAGATGTTTCAGCCGCCTTCCCCAACCCGCACGGTAAACTTCACGCCATGACTACCCAGATCCTCATCGTCGACGACGACCAAGAACTGCGCGACTTGCTGCGCGACTACCTCGTGCGTCAGGGCATGGAGGTGTCGGTGCTGCACGACGCCGCCTCGCTCGAAAAGCGCCTCGAGCGCGAACGCCCCGACCTGATCGTGCTGGACCTGATGATGCCGGGCGTCGACGGCCTGACCGCGCTGCGTCAACTGCGCGCGGCCGGCGACGACATCCCCGTGATCATGCTGACGGCGCGTGCCGACGACGTGGACCGCATCGTCGGCCTCGAACTCGGCGCCGACGATTACCTCGGCAAGCCGTTCAACCCGCGCGAATTGCTGGCGCGCGCCCAGGCGGTGCTGCGCCGGCGGCGCGCCACGCCTTCGGCGGCGGCCCCCGAACAGCGCGAGCCTTATGCGTTCGGCCGCTTCGTGCTCGATTTCCAGGCGCGCACGCTGTCGGTGGACGGCAAGCCGGCCACGCTGTCGAGCAGCGAATTCGCACTGCTGAAGATTTTCGTCAACAACGCGCTGCGCACGCTCACGCGCGAGCGCCTGCTCGAACTGCTGCACGGCCCGGAATACGACGGCACCGATCGCGGCATCGACGTGCAGGTCTGGCGTTTGCGGCGGATCCTCGAAAGCGATCCGTCCACGCCGCGCTTCATTCAGACGGTGCGCGGACGCGGCTACGTGTTCGTGCCCAACGGCGAGGCCCATGCGCAGACCCATTGATTCGCTGTTCGGGCGGCTCGCGCTGCTGGTGGTCGGCGTCCTGCTGCTGTCGCATTTCGCCTGGTATCTGGCGATCCGGCTCGACCGCAGCGAAACCCAAACGCGTTACGCCGTGGAGGAAGCGGCGTTCCTCGTCGATGCCGTGCGCCAGCACGTCGAGCGCACGCCCGACCTGCCGCTGCCGTCGCGGGTGCGCCTGGTGCCGTCCGACAGCGCCGACGTGCCGCCGGACGATCCGGACAAGCCGCCGCCGCTGCGGCGCTTCATCGAGGACCTGCGCGAACACATGACGCCGGGCACCGTGGTGCGCATCGGGCCGCCCGGCAAGCCGCCGATGCTGTGGGTGAAGGAACCGACCGACAAGAACTGGATCGTGGTGCCGGCGCAGCCGCTGCACCCGCGCCGTTCGCGCGACCGCATGCTGCTGTGGCTCGGCATGATCTTCGCGGCGGCCGTGATGGCCGCGCTGTTCGCGGCCTGGCAGCTTCAGCAGCCGCTGCGTTCGCTGGCGCGCGCGGTCGGCCGTTTCGGCCGCGGCATGCCGGTGCCGCCGGTGCGCGAGAAGGGGCCGCGCGAGCTGCGCCAGCTCACGCGCGGCTTCAATCAGATGGTGGAGCAGGTGTCGCGGGCCGAGAACGACCGGGCCGTGATGCTGGCCGGCGTGGCGCACGATCTGCGCACGCCGCTCGCGCGCATGCGCCTGCGTGCCGAGATGATGGACGACGCGCGCTTGCGCGACGGCGTGGTGCGTGACGTGGATTCCATGTCGCACATCGTCGATCAGTTCCTGGTGTTCGCGCACGGCGGCGTCGATCGCAGCGAGGTGGTGGCGGTCGATCAGGCCTGCGAGCGGATGGCGCGCACCTATCGCGCGGTCGCGCCCAACGCGGCGCCCGTGGAAATCGCGGTGGCGGCCGGGCCGGGCTTCCGGCTGCCCACCGCCACGCTCGACCGGATCCTCTCGAACCTGCTCGACAACGCGCACGCCTACGGCGCGCCGCCCGTGCGGATCGCCACCGAACGCACCGCGGAAGGCTACCTGCTGACCGTCAGCGATCACGGCAAGGGCATCGCGCCGCGCGATCTCGCCGACGCCACGCGGCCGTTCGTGCGGCTCGATCCGGCGCGCGGCGGCAATGGCCACAGCGGGCTCGGCCTCGCGATCGTCGAGCGGCTCGTGCAGCGCGTGGGCGGCCAGTGCCGGATCGGCAATCAGGAGCAGGGCGGCTTGCGGGTGGCGATGGAGTTTCCGTTCGGCGCAATGCCGAAACCGGAGCGGGAGCCGGCGGACGCCTGACTTGGCGTGACGGGAAGCGGGAGTCCGGCCGAATCAGGCGGCAATGCCGCGGGGAGCGGCGCGCAACGCGGCAGGATCGATCAAACGGGAATGGAACGCGGAGTGCGGGGGCACGGCGCCGGGCAAGCGGCCAGGCCGCCTCCCCGATGCCGCACGCGTGCGCCTACTCGCCGAACAGCGTGCCGAGCGTTTCGGCGGCGTGGCTGTCGATGGTGTTGTAGGTGACGGTGGTCGCCTCGAAGATATACAGCGTGGTGTACTTGCCGAGCCGTTCCAGGATCTCGTCCTGCAACGATTCCGGCACGATGTTCATGTTCAGATACCACGCGGTGGACGACAGCCGCGCCTGGAACGCGCCGTATTCCTGCATCAGCGTATAGAACGCATCGGCGTCCTGATCGCGGCATACGATAACCAGATTTCCTGCCATTCAGCCCTCCTGCTTGTGACGTTCGATCTTGCGAAGCAAACCCGATCATACCTGCTTCGCCGCGCGCGCTCGGAAGCGGTGCGCCGAACCGCCGACGTGACGCCTGTTGCTTCCTTGCCCGAGCGGGTTTCCCCGCGTCCCGTATCACGGCATAATTCGGCCTGCATCGCACCCGACACGTTGCAACCCGCTTGCAGCTTCTTTCAGTCAGCTCGCATTCCAGCCGATTTGCATGAGGTTCGCCCGCCGTTGCCGGGCGATGTGCGCACATTGCGTGCCACGTGCTTGTGCCTGTCATTCGGTGTGGTGTAGTGTCTGCCGTCGTTGCGTCCGGCCCGTGGGGAGTGCCGCACGGCGCCGGCACGAGGTGGTGTGCGGGCGGGGCAGCGGTAGCCCACGCCCGGCTTGTCGGTCATAAAGAATCGCCGCACTTGCGCGCCGGCCCGGCCGGGCACGCATGATGGCCTCATATTTCGCTCAGCACGGCCATGCCGGGGAGGGTGCCTGATGGATTTTGGTTTCAATCCGAACCGGATCGCGAACGCGAATGCCTCGGCTTGGCGCGTGCTGCCGAATCGCTGGGATTTCATCGCCTTCCCGCTGATCCTCTGCGTCATCGCGATGGCGGCCGTCGGGTTCCATGAAACGATGGCGCCGATCGGCACGCTGACCACCCAGAAAATCTCGCTCGACCCGGCGAACCTGCCCGAATACGCGTTGCGCACCACGCTGCGCATGCTGGCGGCGATGGTCGCCTCGCTGGTCTTCACGCTTGTCTACGGCACGCTGGCGGCCAAGAGCCGCCGTGCCGGCATGGTGCTGGTGCCGATCCTCGACATCCTGCAATCGGTGCCGGTGCTCGGCTATATCTCGTTTACGGTCACGTTCTTCCTGGCGCTGGTGCCGAGCCGCGTGGCCGGCGCCGAGCTGGCCGCGATCTTCGCGATCTTCACGAGCCAGGCCTGGAACATGACGTTCAGCTTCTACCAGTCGTTGCGCACGGTGCCGCGCGACCTGGACGAAGTCTCGCGCAGCTTCCACCTGACCACCTGGCAGCGCTTCTGGAAGCTCGAGGTGCCGTTCTCGATGCCGGGCCTGGTCTGGAACATGATGATGTCGATGTCGGGCGGCTGGTTCTTCGTGGTGGCCTCCGAGGCGATCACGGTCGGCAACCACACCATCACGCTGCCGGGCGTCGGCTCGTACCTGGCGCAGGCGATCACCGAGAAGAACATGGCCGCGATCGGCTGGGTGATCCTGTCGATGACGGTGGTGATCCTCGCCTACGATCAATTCCTGTTCCGCCCGCTGGTGGCCTGGGCCGACAAGTTCCGCATGGAGAACACCAGCTCGGGCGACGCGCCCGAATCCTGGCTGCTCGACCTGGTGCGCCGCACCCGCCTGATTCACCAGTTGCTGGTGCCGGCGGGCTGGCTGCTGGCCCGCACGGCGCGCATTCCGTTCCGGCTGCCGTCGTTCGACGCCTCGCGTTTCGCGCTGCCGCGCGTCGAGCGACGCGCCTCGCGCGCGGCCGACATCGGCTGGTCGATCCTGGTGCTGATCGGCACCGCCTACGTGATCTGGCGCGTGGTGTCGTTCGTGGCGACCGGCGTGACCTGGGGCGAAGTCGGCCATGTGTTCCTGCTCGGCCTCGCCACGCTGCTGCGCGTGGTGCTGCTGATCGCGGTGGCCTCGGTGATCTGGGTGCCGATCGGCGTCTGGATCGGCCTGCGCCCGGCGCTGGCCGAGAAGGTCCAGCCGATCGCGCAGTTCCTTGCGGCGTTCCCGGCCAACCTGCTGTTCCCGGTGTTCGTGATCGTCATCGCGCGCTTCCATCTGAACCCGGACATCTGGCTGTCGCCGCTGATCGTGCTCGGCACCCAGTGGTATATCCTCTTCAACGTGATTGCCGGGGCGATGTCCTACCCGAACGACTATCGCGAGGCCGCCGCCAATTTCCGCATTCGTGGCTGGCAATGGTGGCGCCAGGCGATCCTGCCCGGCATCTTCCCGTATTACGTGACCGGCGCGATCACCGCCTCGGGCGGCGCGTGGAACGCGAGCATCGTTTCCGAGCTGGTGCAGTGGGGCGACACGAAGATCCAGGCGCACGGGCTGGGCGCGTACATCTCGCAGATGACCGCCGCGGGCGACTACCCGAAGATCATCATGGGCATCACGGTCATGTCCCTGTTCGTGACCCTGTTCAACCGCCTGTTGTGGCGTCCGCTGTACGCCTATGCCGAAGCCAAGCTGCGGCTCGACTGAGACTCATTGAGAGCGAAACGCGATGCAAAATCCGAATGCTGCCCCGACGCCGCCCGTGCCGCCGCGCCTCGGCGACGAGATCCTGAACGTCAAGGACGTCAGCCGGGGCTTCAACAAGAGCCAGGGCGAGCTGCTGGTGCTCGACGGCGCGAACCTGTCGCTGCGCGAAGGCGAGATCGTCGGCCTGCTGGGCCGTTCGGGCTCGGGCAAATCCACGTTGTTGCGCATCATCGCCGGCCTGATCGAGCCGACCGGCGGTGAGGTCACCTATCTGGGCAAGCCGCTGGACGGCCCGGCCGAGGGCGTGGCGATGGTGTTCCAGACCTTCGCGCTGTTTCCGTGGCTCACCGTGCTGCAAAACGTGGAAGCGGGCCTCGAAGCGCTCGGCGTGGGCGCGCGCGATCGCCGCGAGCGCGCGCTGGCGGCGATCGATCTGATCGGTCTGGACGGCTTCGAGAACGCCTACCCGCGCGAGCTGTCGGGCGGGATGCGTCAGCGCGTGGGCTTTGCGCGCGCGCTGGTGGTCGATCCGACCATCCTGCTGATGGACGAGCCGTTCTCGGCGCTCGACGTGCTGACCGCCGAAACGCTGCGTACCGACCTGCTCGACTTGTGGACGCAGGGCCGCATGCCGATCAAGTCGGTGCTGATCGTCACGCACAACATCGAGGAAGCGGTGTTCATGTGCGACCGCATCCTGGTGCTGTCGTCGAACCCGGGCCGCGTGATCGCCGAGATCAAGGTGCCGTTCAAGCACCCGCGCAACCGCCTGGACCCGGCGTTCCGCAAGCTGGTGGACGACATCTACGCGAAGATGACGGCGCGCCAGACCGGCGAGGCCACCAAGAAGGGGCTGGAGGCCAACAGCTGGCTGCCGCGCGTGTCGACCAACCTGATGGCCGGCCTGATCGAGACGCTGGCCGCCGCGCCGTACCACGGCCGTGCCGACATGCCCGAAATCGCGCGCTCGCTGCATCTGGAGGTGGACGACCTGTTCCCGATCGCCGAAGTGCTGCAGCACCTCGGTTTCGCCGACGTGCGCGAGGGCGACGTGTTCCTGACGCCGCCGGCGCGCGTGTTCGCCGAGTTCGGCACGCAGGAGCGCAAGATGATGTTCGCCGATCACCTGCTGCGCCACGTGCCGCTTGCGGCGCGGATCAAGAAGGTGCTCAACGAGCGTCCCGGCCATCGCGCGCCGCGCGTGCGCTTCGAGCAGGAGCTGGAGGATTTCCTGTCCGACAGCGCGGCCGAGGAAACGCTCGACGCGGTGATCGACTGGGGCCGTTACGGCGAGATCTTCTCGTACAACGACCAGACCGAGATCTTCAGCCTCGAGGACGTGGAGTCCTGATCGAGGTGGTTGCCGGATGGTGAGTAGTGCGCGATGCGCGCGAGGTCTTGCGACCCGCGCGCATTTGTTTTTCTACGATCGCTGATTGCAGCCGCTTACTGCAGCCACTTACTGCAACGCGCCCCAACGGGTGACGGCCGGCTCGGCCGAGGCCCAGGTCCAACTGCCGCCTTGCGGCGTTTCGCAGGCGCTGGCGAGATACCAGTCGGCGTGCTCGCCGTCCTTCACCGAGAACGCGAATTCCTTGCAGAGCGCGAGCGCCGTGGAGAACGCACGCGTCACGCGCACTTCGCCCTCGCCGTTGTCGATCGGCAGGCGGTTCTTGACCTTCCACGGCGCGACCTGACCGACCGCGAGGCCGCCCGCGGTGGTGGCGATCACGGCTTGCTGGTTGGCGTGGAAACGCTTCATGGTGCGGTTCACGGCTTCGTCGGTGGCGGCCTGCACGGCGATGCCGACGCCGATCCCGATTGCCGGGTTGGCCGTGACCAGCCCGGTGGCCGCCCCGGCCAGCGCGCCGCTGGCCGCGCCGGCCGAGCCGCAGCCGGGCAACGTGGCGATGGCTGCCGCCAGCGCGCAAGCCACCGCCGCGGTGCGCAGCGGGATCATTGCAGCGCTCCCCAGCGCCCGGTGGCCGGTTCGGCCGAAGCCCATTTCCATTTCGGACCGTCACGGCAGATCGTCGCGACGTAGAACGCGCTGCTCGGCTCCGGCGCGGGGGCGGCGGCCGGCACGGCGGCGCCCGATGTGGCGGCGCCTGCTTGCGCCGTTTTCGGCTCGCGCGGGGGATCGGTGTCGACCGAGAACACGATTTCCTTGCAGTCGAGCGGGCCGACGCTGATCAGGCGGCTGACGGTCACGCGGCCGTGTTCGTCTTCCTCGATCGGCACCGAGTGGTTGGTGGACCACCGTGCCACGCCGCCCACGTCGATCGGGCCGGCCGCGTTGGCGATCTGGTCTTGCGAATAGGTGTGGGCCACGCGCTGCGTGTATTGCACGCCGGCACGCGCGGCGGCCACGGCGCCGAGGCCGATGCCGGAGGCGACGGCGGCATTGTTGGTGACCTTGCTGGCGATGGCGGCGCCGGCGATACCGGCGCCGGTGGTGGCGCCTTCGCTATATAGGGAGCTGCAGCCGGAAAGCAGCGTGGAGGCCAGCGCTGTGCCGACGAGCGCGACGAGCGAGCGGCGCGCGGCGCGACGGGCCGGCTGCCCGGGCATGGCGATGCGTGAATTCATGCTGGATGCGGTCCTGTCTGGAATGCGCCGCGCCCGCAGGTGGCGCGGCACCGGCCGCCATTGTCTTGCAAGTATCCGACCCGGATTGCAAAAGATGGACAAACGTTTGCGATTCTGCAAAAGCGGGCAAAAGCGATGGCGGCGCCGGTCGGCGCATAGTGTCTTACAAATCGCGCGGTGAGGGTCGCGTCGTTACAAATTGAAGGTAATTGTTACCTCCGCATGGATCGGGCCAGCCTACACTGGGTTTTCACTGACTGTTTCAACGGCGACACGCCCTACAGCTCGATGAGACACCCTGCCATGCGCCGAACCCGGCGCCATTCCCGCCCCGATCACGACGACGGCTTGCGCCGCGCCGAGGTTCCGGCCAGCCAGCCCGCTCCGGCGCCGTCGGACACGACGCCCGAAGCATCCGACGGCCCGGCGGACGGCGAACACAACCAGGGTGGGGCGCGTCCCGAAGGGCTCGACTATCAGCGCGATCTCGGCTCCGAACAGGACGCCTGAACGATCGACGCGCGTCGCGCCCGGCATTTCGTCCATTCGAATGTTTATCCCGTCGCGCCAGGCATGCCGCGTGCTGCGACGGAAGGAACCGGTGCGTCCGTGCGCCGCTTCGTTCAAACACAGGGGGCAGGCCATATGAGCAGATTGATCGTGGTTTCGAATCGCGTGGCAGCAGGTCAGGATGCACGTCCGTCGGCGGGTGGTCTTGCCGTGGGCGTGCTCGACGCGCTCCGGCAGTCGGGCGGCATCTGGTTCGGCTGGAACGGCGAGATCGTGGGCGAGGCCGGCGAGCCGGTGATCGAGCGCGAAGGCAACGTGACCTATGCGACGGTGGGCCTGTCGCGACGCGACTACGACCAGTACTACCGCGGCTTCTCGAACGCCACGCTGTGGCCGGTGTTCCATTACCGCATGGATCTCGCGCGCTTCGATCGGCAGGAATACGAAGGTTATCTGCGCGTGAACCAGACGCTCGCCAAGCAGCTCGTCGCGCTGATCGAGCCGGACGACATCATCTGGGTGCACGACTACCACCTGCTGCCGTTCGCGCATGCGCTGCGCGCGCTCGGCGTGAAGAACCCGATCGGCTTCTTCCTGCATATCCCGTTCCCCGCGCCCGAGGTGCTGCGCACGGTGCCTCCGCACGACGAGCTGGTGCGCTTCATGAGCGCCTACGACGTGGTGGGTTTCCAGACCGAATCGGACAAGCAGTCGTTCGTCGATTACCTGGAGCGGCGCGGCATCGGCACGGCGGCCGACGATGGCATGCTCCATGTGCACAACCGTGTGGTGAAGGTGGGCGCCTATCCGATCGGCGTGTATCCGGACGCGATCGCCGAGGCGGCCGTGCAGCATGCGCAGCGCAAGCCGGTGGCCGCGCTGCGCGATGCGATCCGCGACCGCAAGCTGGTGATGAGCGTGGATCGGCTCGATTATTCGAAGGGGCTGGTGGAGCGCTTCCAGGCGTTCGAGCGGATGCTGACCAACGCGTCGGGCTGGCAGGGCCGCGTGTCGTTCGTGCAGGTGGCGCCGCCCACGCGCTCGGACGTGCAGACCTACCAGCGGATCCGGCAGGCGCTCGAACGCGAGGCCGGCCGCATCAACGGCCGCTTCGCGCAGCTCGACTGGACGCCGATCCAGTATCTGAACCGCAAGTACGAACGCAATCTGCTGATGGCGCTGTTTCGTCACGCGCACGTCGGCTACGTCACGCCGTTGCGCGACGGCATGAACCTGGTCGCGAAGGAATACGTGGCGTCGCAGAATCCCGACGATCCGGGCGTGCTGGTGCTGTCGGAATTCGCCGGCGCGGCGGCCGAACTGCCGGCCGCGCTGATCGTCAATCCGTCGGATCTGTCGCAGATGTCGGATGCGCTGGAGCGTGCACTGTCGATGCCGCTCGGCGAGCGCCGCGAGCGTCACGGCAGCAACTTCGCCGCGCTCAAGCGCAACGATCTCGGCGTGTGGCGCGATTCGTTCCTGACCGACCTGCGCAGCGTTGCCACGGCCGCTTCGGTCACGCGCCGCGTCGGCGGCCGGCGCGTGGACGCCTGAGGCGCGCGCAAGCGGCAAGCCGGTTCGCTCCGGCATGCATCCCTTCCACGGCGGCGCTTCGGCGCCGCCGTTTTTCGTTGAAGTGACGAGTGGCCGGCCGTTCAGCCCGCGTGCGCGGGCGGTTTGGCGCCGAGCCGCAGCAGGCTCACGCAGGCCGCCACGGCCGCGAATGCGGCGGCCGCATATAGCGCGAGGGTCGGGCCGCGCGCTGGCACGATGTCGAAGATCAGCGCGACGATCGCCGCGCCGAGCGTCTGCCCGGTGAGCCGCGCGGTGCCGAGCATGCCGCTCGCGCCGCCGCTGCGATGGCGCGGCGCGGACGACAGGATGGTGCGGTTGTTCGGCGCCTGGAACAGCCCGAAGCCCGCGCCGCACAGTGCCATCCGCCAGACGATGTCGAACGGCGCCGGGTGCGCGCCGAGCATGGCGAGCGCGAGCAGCCCGGCCGCGAACAGCCCGAGCCCGATGCCGCCGAGCATGCCGGCCGAATAGCGGTCGGACAGCACGCCCGCCAGCGGCGCGACCACCATGATCACGAGCGGCCACGGTGTCATGTAAAGGCCGGTTTCCACCTGCGACAGCCCGAGCGTGTGCTGCAGCCAGAACGGCAGCGCGACGAACGCCAGCATCTGCGAGGTGAACGACGCCACCGAGGTGCTGATCGACAGCGCGAAGATCGGAATGCGCAGCAGGTCGACCGGCAGCAGCGGCGCGGGCTGGTTCAACTGCCGCCGCACGAACACGTAGCCGAGCCCCACCGCGCCGATGCCGCTCGCGATCACCATCGCGTGATTCTGGCTGTGGCCGAGCCCGTCGACGGTCATGATCACGAGCCCGAACACGCACGCGTTGAGCAGCGCGCTGAGGTAGTCGTAGGGCGCGTCGTGGCCGCGATCGGGCGGCAGCGCGCGCAGGCCGACCGCGACGGCCGCGATGCCGATCGGCACGTTGATCGCGAACAGCCAGGGCCACGCGGCCACCGCCAGCACGGCGGAGGCGACCGTCGGCCCGACCGCCGAGGACAGCGCCACCACCATCGCGTTGAGCGCGATGCCGCGGCCGAGCAGCCGCGACGGGTAGGTCATGCGCACCAGCGCGGTGTTGACGCTCATGATGCCGGCCGCGCCGAAGCCCTGGATCACGCGCATCGTCGCGAGCGAGGTGAGCGAATCGGACAGTGCGCAGCCGAGCGACGACACGGTAAACAACGTCAGGCCGCCCAGATAGACGCGCCGGTAGCCGATCCGGTCGCCGAGCGCGGCCAGCGGCAGCAGCGAGATGGTGACCGCGAGCTGGTAGGCGTTGACGATCCAGATCGAGGCGGCGTCGGAGGCGCGCAGGTCGTGCGCGATGGTGGGCAGCGCGACATTGGCGATCGCGCCGTCGAGCACGGCCAGCGTGATGCCGAGCGCGATGCAGGCGATTGCCCAGTAGCGCTGCGGAAGGGGGAGGCCGTTATCGTCGGCGTTCATGGGCGGGCGAGGGTGCGGGCGGCGTTGCCGTGAGGCGTGGCGCCGCTCGATCGGGTTGCGGACGCAACCGGTTGGGAACGCGGCGGCGCGCCGGGCGCCACCGCCGAGGCGCTGCGCTTACTTCAGGGCGTACAGGCCCGTGTAGCTGGCCGACGCGACCTGGTTCAGATGGATCATGAAGCGCGCCACGGCGTTGGTGGTGTCGGGCGTGATCGGCAGGCTGTCGACCTTCAGCGCGTGCACGGTGAAGATGTAGCGATGCGCGGCATCGCCACGCGGCGGCGCGGCGCCGCCGAAGCCTTCGTCGCCGTAGTCGTTGCGCACCTGCACCGTGCCGGCCGGCAGCGTCGTGCTGCCCGCCGCACCCGCGTTTTCCGGCAGCGCCGTGGTGCCGACCGGAAGGTTCACGGCCACCCAGTGCCAGAAGCCGCTGCCGGTGGGCGCATCGGGATCGTAGACGGTGATCGCGAGGCTTTTCGCCTCGGCCGGCACGCCTTCCCAGGTCAGCGCGGGCGACGTATTGCCGCCGTCGACGCCGAAGCCGGCGTGGTTGTACTCCTGCGCTTTCGGCATCAAGCCGCCTTCGGGAAATGCGTGGGTCCGCAGCCGGAATTCAGCCATTGAAGCCTCCAGGATTCGTGGGTTCGACGAAACGGGCGCGTCGCCGAAACGGCCGTGGCTGGCACCGTGGCGCCGACGCGAACCGGGCGAGTGTATCACCGGCTTCCGGGGCGCGACGCCAGGCGCGGGCCGTGCCGCGCGCGCCGTTCAGGCCTCGAAATCGAGGCCGCCGAGCAGCACTGCGGGTTCGGTCTGGGTACGCGATCCGAAGTCGAGATCGCGTGCGCTCTGCCATCCCGGCAGCTTCTTCGCGAGCGCGTCGAGGTAGCGCGCAAAGCGCGTGCCGTCGTGATCGTCGATGACGAGCCGGTCGATTTCCTCGGAATCCCAGGTCAGCGTCAGATGCAGCGCGTGCGGATAGCCGCGCACGTGTTCGGGCGTGGTGCTGGTGACGTCGATATGGGTGGGATGGCCGTGGCCGCCGTAGGGGCGCACGTCGGCGCGGATATGCGGGCCGAGCAGCGCGGTAATGCGTTCGGCGATGCGGGGGGCGAACTCGGCGTCGAACCGGTGCGCGATATCGAGGTCCATGGCGGCGTCTCCGCAGAGTCGTTCTGGTGTCTCGAAAATCCTAGCATGCGGTTTGCCGGGTGGCTTACGGTTGTTTTCGTGACGCTTTACAGCCGTAATCGGGCGTTACCACTTGCTGCACCTGTTACGGAGGACTCGTCCCACAATGGGTTTCATCACGTACCACCTTGAGTGGAGAGCAACATGATCAACAAGAAAATTGTCGCGGTGCTGGTAACGGCCGGTGCGCTTGCGGTGGCAGGGCCGGCTTCGGCTCATGGACGTTGGCACGGCGGTGGTGGCGGTGGTGCCGTGATTGGCGCGCTGATCGGCGGGGCCGTGCTGGGCGCGATCGTGTCGTCGGCCGTGGCGCCGGCACCGGTGTATGCAGCCCCGGCTTATGCGCAACCGGTTTATGCCCAACCGGCCTATCAGCCGGCGCAGTACCAACCGGTTTATGCCGGCCCGCCCCCGGGCGCCTGCTTCGACCGCTATCGCAACGCCTACGTACCTTGCGGTCCGCAGCCGGCGCCGGGCTACTATCAGCAGCCGGGCTGGTAAGCGCGGCAGGACGCCGGCAGGCGCCCGAAATCGACAACGCCCGCCCGGGAGATCCGGGCGGGCGTTGTCGTTTGATGCGATGACGTGACGATGGTGTTCGCGGATACAACTGGTTGCAATCCGGGGCGTAAATGATGCCCCGAGGCCCGATCAGCGGCCGTGCCCGCCACCGCCGCCGTGACCGCCACCTCCTCGGCCACCGCCGCCGCCACCTTGCCAGTGGCCGCCACCACCGCCCCGGCCGCCATGCCAGCCGCCACCACCGCCGTGCCAGCCGCCACGATCACGCCAACCGTGGCCCCAGCCGCCGTGATCCCAGCCCCCGCCGCCCCCGCCCCATACGTTCACCGTGCCGTAGACGGGCGCGTAGGCCGGTTGGCCGTAGGCATAGCCGTTCGAGTAATAGGGATCGGCATAGCCGTCGTAATAGCCGCCAGGGGCGGCGACGCAGCCTGCCAGGGCGGCTGCGATCCCGAGCGTTCCGAGCAGTCTCAGCATGATGGGGTCCTCCAAAGGTGCTGTCTGTAAGAAAGGGCAGGACGTGCATGGTTCGAGGCGAATTGTGTCGGGAGATTACAATCGCTTGACTCTCGCCGCGCGCGCCGCCACGGCGTGGCGTGCCGGCGTGAATCCTTTCGGCACCCGCCGCTCGATCAGGAGATCCTCATGCATCGTCCGAACCGGCTGTTCGCAGCCGCCGCTTTCGCCGTTTCCCTGTGCGCGTCCAGCGCCGCCATCGCCCAAACCGGCACGCCCGCGCCGGCACCCGTCACGGTTCCCGCCAACCCCGTCGCGGCGGTGCCGCCGACGGCCGCCAACGTCGAGCTGACGTCGTTTCCGGCCCCGCAACCGGGCCTCCAGCGCTCGGTGATCGTGCTGCCTGCGTTGCCGCTCGAAGAGGACGTGCGTGTGCAAGTGATCGTCGGCAAGACGCTGCCGGCCGATTGCAACGTCCGCAGCTTTTCGGCGCGGTTGCAGCACGACACGGTGCCCGGCACCGGCTATCCGCTGTATCGCGTGACCGATGTCGGGCCGGTGGTGTCGACCATGATGGCGTGTCCGCCGTCGGCCGCGCCGCAAACGGCGTTCGTGATCGGCCGCGGCGACGGCTTCCTGTTGCGCTACGACAGCCGTCTGCCGGTGGTGGTGTATGCGCCGGTGGGCTACGAGGTTCGCTACCGGCTCTGGCAAGGCTCGAACGAAGTGGGCCGCGCGGCGGTGCGCTGACCGCGGCCCGGCCTGCTCAATGCAGCGAGCAGGCCAGCCAGTCGCGGATGCGGATCGCGTCGGCGAGATGGTCGCGCGGGCCGGGGGCGTCGAGCAGCACGATGTCCACCGGCCGGCCGTTGATCCGATAGCGCATCACCACGCAATGCCCGGCTTCGTTGATGAAGCCGGTTTTCTGCAGCGTGATGCGCCGGTCGCCGCCGCGCACCAGCGCGTTCGAATTCACGTAGCGCAACTGGCCGTGGCCCGGCCGCACGATTTGGCCGCGATCGGTCGAGAACGTGCGGATCGGCGTGTAGTGGTCGGCGGCCGCTACCAATTGCGCGAGATCGCTGGCAGTCGAGACGTTGTGCGGCGACAGCCCGGTCGGGCTCACGAAATGCGAATGGCTCATGCCGAGCGCGCGTGCCTTGCGGTTCATCGCGGCGAGGAATGCCGGGCGGCCGCCCGGATAGTCGCGCGAGAGCGCCGCGGCGGCGCGGTTCTCCGACGACATCAGCGCGATATGCAGCATGTCGCGGCGCGACAGCACCGAGCCGACCTTCAGCCGCGAACCGGTGAATTTGATCGTGTCGCGGTCCGCTGCGGTAACGCGGATTTTCTTCGCCAGCGGCGCCGGGTGGTCGAGCCAGACGACGGCCGTCATCAGCTTGGATACCGAGGCAATCGGCCGGATCTGTTGGGCGTTGCGCTCCAGCAGCACGGTGCCGGTGCGTTCGTCCACCACGTAGATCGAGCGCGAGCGCAGCAGGCGCCGGGTGGCCGGCGAGTAGCCGCAGCCAGCCAGCAGTTGCGGTTTCGCGAAGTGGCCGATCGGATCGGCGGTTTGCTCGGCGATGGGTGCCTCGCCGCGCTCGATAACGGTCGCGCTGGCGCGCGCCGCATGGTGCACCGGAGGATGCAGCGGATGCCGAGGCTTGCGCTTCGCGTGCGTGCCGCGCGCGGCGCGGTTGCGATGCACGCGCTCGTGCGATGCCACGCCGTGCTTGGGCACCGCGTGGCGGCGCGGTTTGCGATGCACGACGGGATGACGGCGCGACTCGAGCGCCGTCGCATGATGGCCGTGCCTGACGGGCCGCGCGACGCAGCGTGTGCCGTGCGCGACCTGATGGGCGGCGCAGTGGCGTGCGGTGGTGGCCGAAGCCGGGCCGGACACCGCGGACAGCAACGCCGTGGCGAACGTCATCGAGACCAGGGCGAGAAGGCGTCGGGCGGAAGGCGGGCGACGCAGCAGGGAAGCAAACAGTTGGCGAATCATGCGGATGACGGCAATTGGACTGACGCGGCCCGGGCTGGCCGGCGTCGCGCTTAGGACAGGCGCATGACGGAAAGATTCGCGTGCCGCGTTGAATGCGGCGCGTCAGCGGGTGTCAGTCCCAGAAACTGCGGATCGCGACCGCGACGATCACCGGCACCGAGAACACCAGCGGGATCGCGAAATAGGGCGCTTCGCGATCGACCACATAGCTGTAGATCACCCAGCCCGCGCCGGCCGCGAACGTGATCAGGCCGGCAATCACGGCGATGATGTTCTGCGTCCGGATGGACGGGCGGCGCTTGGGTTGGTCGGAATCGGTGGGCATCGTCGGCAGCGGAAACAAGGGCGGCACCCACGTGGTGAGCGCCGGCCGCGCGAGGCGCGACGGCGCCATGATCGCAGCAAAGCGGCGCGCCATGCAAGACGCGGGCTGGGCGCGCGGGGGCGCGATCAGTCGTTGGCGATGTCGGGCGATTCGACGCCGGCCGCGCCTTCGAGCAGGCGGCGGGTGGCTTTGTAGGAATGCAGCATCTGGTCGGGCCACGGCGATTGCAGCATCACGGCCTCGTGATTCTCGAAGGCCGACGACAGCAGTTGCGCGAGCTGCGGCGAGCGCAGGTGGCGCAGCAGCACCGACAGCGCGATGGCGGTGGCCTGGCTGGCGCCGGCCGTTTGCAGTTCGGCGGCGGTCAGCGCGGAGATTTGTTCGTTGATGTTCATGAAGGCGCCTTTCGTGTGACGTGGGCCGCGCCGGGCGCGGCAAAGGCGGGATTTTCGCACGAGCGCGGCACGGCGATGGGCGGGGGTGCCGGCCGCCGCAGGGAACGCATGGCAGAGAACGCATGGCAGGGAGGCCATCGCAGGGAGGCCATATCAACCATCGTGTTTCGAGGGAGCCCATCGCAGTGAGACGTCCGAACCATCTGTTTCTCGTCGTCGGGGCCGTGCTGGCGATCGTGGCCGCCGGCATTACCTGGCGCACGGTCGATTACCGGCTGTCGTCCACCGTCGTGACCGGCACGGTGGTGCGGCTGCTGGCCGGCGGCCATCATCCCGAGGTGGCCTTCGACGCGCCCGACGGCACGCATCACACGCGCCCGATCGGCACCTGGCGCTCGCTGGAGCCCGGCCAGCGTGTGCCGGTTCGGCTGCGTGCCGCGACGCCCGAGGCGAGCGCGTCGATCGATACCGAGGTGGATATCTGGGGTGTGTCGGTGTTCCTGTGCGTGCTGGCGGCGGCGTTTCTTTGGAGCGGCATTCGGGGCGCACCCACGCGCGGGCGTTACGGCTGAAAAACCTCGGCAAGCGAGGTTTATGCACAGGCGCGGCGCGCCGGATGCCTGTGCATAAGCGCCCTCGGGCGGCCCGTTTCGCATATCGGTCGCCGGCTTCGCCAAGTCGCGCGCGCCGCGCGGCCGTTCGGGTGTAAATGAGTCGCTTCCCTCCGACACAGGCCGCCATCATGGTGACGACAAACCTTCGCAACCTGACGAACGCGCCGGTCGATACCGCGCGCACCGACCCGCGGCAGCCCGCGCCCGGGCAGCGGCAGGACCACGGCGACAACACGCGTCGCGTCTCGATGGGCCGACTGTCGAACATGCCGCCCAGCTTCGCGGCCCAGCAGCGCGCGGCGGGCGGGAGCCCGCGCAACCGCACGGCGTCGGGGGCCGATGCCTCGGCGCACTCGGCCCATGTCGCCGCTCATCACCCGCTCGCGCCGCAGCATCACGCGATGCAGTTCATCGCGCAGCACGCGCCATCGCTGCCCGGTTCGGCCGAGCTGGCGGAACAGTACGACATCTCCGCGCTCGGGCCGATGACCGATACCGAAATGATCGGCATGACGGGGCACGCGGCGCAGCACGCACCCGCGCCGCCCGGCGTCGATCCGGACGTGCATCGCGTGCAGCAGGAGATGGTCCAGCACATGACGCGCAAGATCGGCCAGGTTCAGGACGAGATGGTCAAGAACCTGGAAAAAGCGAAGGTCAAGGACGACGACGAAGACGACTGACCCCGGGCGCGCCGCGCCACGGCGCACTCAGCCCGATGCCCCGATCCGCTGCGCGATGAACGCCAGGAAGCTGCGGATCTTCGGCGCGGTGTGGCGGCTCGGCGAGCAGAACGCCCACGCGTCGCCGTAATAGTTCGTCTTGAACACCCAGTCGGGCAGCACGCGCGCGACGCGGCCGTCCTGCAGCGCCGCCGCCGCCACGAAATGCGGCACCCCGCCGATGCCGATATCGGCCAGCACCGCCTCCAGCCGCACGCCCGAATGATTGGCGACGTAGCGGCCGCGCACGTCGACGGCCACCGTCGTTCCCTGTTTCTCGAAGCGCCAGCGCGTGTCGACCGGATCCTCGCTGAGCGTCACGCAGCTGTGCGCGGCCAGCTCGCGCGGATGCGCGGGCGCGCCATGCCGCGCCAGATAGGCCGGCGTCGCGCACACCACATGCTCGATGCGCAGCAGCTTGCGGCCGACCAGGCCGGGCGGCGGATCGTCGGTGATCCGGAACACGATGTCGACCTGATCGGCGGCGGGGTCAAGCGGGCCGTCGTCGAGCTTCAGCACCACGTCCACCGAGGGGTGCGCGGCGAGGAAATCGGGGATGTTCGGATGGATCAGGAAGCGCCCGAGCGCGCGCGGGGCGCTGATGCGCAGCGTGCCGGCCGGTTCGGCCGAGCGCCGTTCGGCCAGCGACATCACCGATTTGGCGGCCGCCACCAGCTCGGTGGCATGGCGCAGCGCTTCCGCGCCTTCGTCGCTGAGGCGCAGCCGGCGCGTGGTGCGCACGATCAGCCGCGTGCCGAGCGCGCGCTCCAGCCGGGCGATCGAACGGCTGACCGCCGACGGCGTCGAGCCGAGGCGGCGCGCGGCCTCCGAGAAGCTGCCGGCCTCCGCGACCTTGACGAGGGTCGCCATCTCGACCATCAATGGCGGAATCTGATTTGTGCTCACGGGGAACAGGTCCTTGCTCGGTCGCGCGTATTATCGGCCGCCGGGGTGCTGCGTACAATCGGTGCACCGTCCCGCCAATCGTTGCCCGTTCGATGAAAAAACCGCTTCTGATCGTGATCGCCGGCGAAACCTTCGCCTCGATCCGTGCCGCCCACGACGATTTCGCCGACTGGATCGAGGCCGGCCTCGTGTCCGACCCGGAAGCGGGCCTGCCGGTCGAGCGGTTCGACGCGCGCAGCGCCGAGGCCTTGCCCGACCCGCGCGGTTTCGCCGGGATCGTCGTGACCGGTTCGCATGCGATGGTGACGGCGCGCGAGGCGTGGAGCGAGCGGCTCGGGCGCTGGTTGGCCGAATCCGCCGAATCTGCCGACGGCCCGGCGATGCTCGGCATCTGCTACGGCCATCAATTGCTCGGGCAGGCGCTCGGCGGCGAGGTGGGCGACCGTCGCGACGGGCGGTTCGAGATCGGCACGGTGTCGATCACGAAGACGGCCGACGCGGCGGCGGACCCGCTGTTCGGCGCGCTGCCCGCCCGTTTCGACGCGCAGGTCGTGCATTACCAGTCCGTTCATCGTCTGCCTGCGGGCGCGCGCTTGCTGGCCGCGAGCGAGGCCGATCCGTGCCAGGCGTTTCGCTACGGCGCGCGCACCTGGGGCGTGCAGTTTCATCCGGAATTTCCGCAGGCGGCGATCAAGGCGTATCTCGCGATCCTGCGCGCGCAGCCGGGCGAGCATGGCGCGGACGCGGTGCCGCCGAATGTTAGCGTGCGGACCACACCGGTCGCGTTCGGCCTGCTCGGGCGTTTTGCGCGTTTGTGCGCGGGGCGTTGAAGCGCGGGCTGTTTTAAGGCCTGCTATCACGGCCTGCTTCACGGCCTGCTTCACGGCCGCCCCCGCCTGCCTCAGTCGTCCTGCACTGCGCACTCCACCGTCACTTCGCCGCGCTGCTCGAAGCGCGCGAGCAGCGCGGCCTCGGCCTGCGCATCCGTGACGAGCGTCCAGTTGCGATCGAGCGGCGTCCAGTGCTGCTGGCTTGCGCGTTCGAGCTTGTTCGACGTGACCAGCACCAGCACCTGCGCGGCCTGCGCGGCGATGCATTCCTTCAGATAGGCCTGCTCGGCCGACGCCTCGCACAGGCCGCGCCCGGCCACCACGCCATCCGCGCCCAGGAATGCCTTGTCGAAACTGACGCGCGACAGCGCCAGCTGCGCGATCGGCCCGAGCGTGCTCATGCTCGACGGACGCACGTCGCCGCCGAGCAGCGTCACGCGCACCTCGGCCACCGCCAGCGTGGTGACGGCCAGCAGGTTGTTGGTGACCACGTGGATGTCGCGCCGCCCCGACAGCCAGCGCGCGAGCGCGGCGGTGGTGGTGCCGCCGTCGAGAAAGATCGTGTCGCCGTCCTGCACGTGCCGCGCGGCCGCGCGCGCGATCGCTTCCTTCTGTTCGCGAAAGCTCGCGCGTCGGGTGTCGAGCGATTCCTCCGGCTCGTGCATGCCGACCGATGCCGCGCCGCCATAGGTCCGCACGATGCGCCGCTCGTCGGCGAGCGCGCGCAGGTCGCGCCGCACGGTCGCCTCGGACATGCCGAAATGCTCGCAGAGCGCGGCGACGTCGTTCATGCCGGACAGCACGGCCTTGAGCATCGCCTCGCGGCGTTTCTCGACTTTCATGAAGTTCCTGTGCAGTGTTTCGATGCTTGCTGGAGACGAGGCTCGCCAGTGTAGCGGACGCTCCGCGCCCGGCGCCTGCCCGGCGCGCTTCGATCGAATGACCGATATTCTGATCGATTCGATCAATATGGAGCGATTTTTTGCACCAATCGATCAGGGTAATCCCGTGTGAACGAGAAATTGCCGAAGCCCGATGTTGTCGCTACACTCCGTTTTGATCGAATCGGTCAAAGTGTGACCGATTCAAACAGAAACTGCCTGGGGAGACACGGATGGCTCAGATTCACATCAAGCGCGCCATCGAGCGCGTACCGGGCGGGATGATGATCGTCCCGCTGCTGGTCGGCTCGTTGATCGCGACGTTCCTGCCGACCATGCCGAAATTCTTCGGCTCGTTTACCAACGCGCTGTTCACCGGCTCGCTGCCGATCCTCGCCGTGTTCTACGTGTGCATGGGCGCGAGCATCGACGTGAAGGCCACGCCCTACCTGCTGAAGAAGGGCGGGGCGCTGTTCGTGACCAAGGTCGGTGCGGCGATCGTGACGGGCATCGTGCTGGGCCATTTCCTCGGCGAGCAGCCGGTGTCGTCGGGCCTGTTCGCGGGCATTTCGACGCTGGCCGTGGTGGCCGCGATGAACGACACCAACGGCGGCCTCTACATGGCGCTGATGGGCCAGTACGGCCGCTCGGAGGATGTCGGCGCGTACACCATCATGTCGCTCGAATCCGGCCCGTTCCTGACCATGGTCACGCTCGGCGTGGCCGGCTTGTCGGCGTTCCCGTGGCCCACCCTGGTCGGCAGCATCCTGCCGCTCGCGCTCGGCATGCTGCTCGGCAATCTCGACCGCGAAATGCGCGCGTTCCTGAGCCGCGCGGTGCCGGTCATGATCCCGTTCTTCGCGCTGGCGCTCGGCGCCGGCCTCGATCTGCACAAGGTCTGGCAGGCCGGCCTGCTCGGCATCCTGCTCGGCGTCGCGGTGGTGATCGTGACGGGCGTGCCGCTCTACATCGCCGATCGCCTGACGGGCGGCACCGGCGTGGCCGGCGTGGCGGCGGCCAATACCGCGGGCAATGCGGCGGCGGTGCCGGCGCTGATCGCGGCGGCCAACCCCGTGTACACCGAAGCGGCCAAGTCGGCCACGCTGCTGGTGGCGGCCTGCGTGGTGGTGACCGCGATCGCCTCGCCGATCCTCACCGCCGCGGTGGCCAAGCGCGTCAACGCCAAGGGCGGCGCGCGAGCCGGCAACCCGGTGCGAGAGGGCGCGTGATGAGCACGTCCGGTCTGCTGATTGTTGCCGACGACTTGTCGGGCGCCGCCGATTGCGCGATCGCGTTCGCGGCGGCCGGGCGGCGCACCGTGGTGTCGCTCGACGCGAGCGTGCCGGTGCGGCCGGCGGCGGTGGTGGCGGTCGATACCGACACGCGCCGCCTGACGCCCGCCGAAGCGGCACAACGCGCGGCGGATGCCTGGCGGGCGTTGCAGGCGCCGGGCCGTCGGCTCTACAAGAAAATCGATTCGACCTTGCGCGGCAACTGGGCGGCCGAAGTGGCGGCGCTCGCCGCGCTGGCCGGCCCGGCCATCGTCGCACCGGCGTTTCCGGCCACGGGCCGCACCGTACGCGACGGCCGCGTGATGGTGCGCGGCGTGCCGCTCGAAGCCACCGAAACCTGGCAACTGGACAACGCCGGCCAGGACGCCGCGCTGCATGCGATGCTGGAGGCCGCCGGCCTGCGCGTCGAGCATGTCGCGCTCGAAACGCTGCGCGTCGCGCCGCAACGGATCGCCGAACTGCTCGCCGACATGGCGCAGGGCGGTGCGAGCGCGATCGTCGTCGACGCCGAAACCGGCGAGGACCTGGCCGCGATCGCGCGTGTCACGGCTGCGATCGACGCGCCGTTCTTCTGGGTCGGCTCGGGCGGTTTGTCGCGCGAGCTGGCCGATCTGCCCGACCTGTTCGCGGCGCAACGGGAATCCGCGGCCGAACCGGTGGCGCAAACGCCGGCCGATGCCGCCGTGGCCGGCCCGCTGCTGGCGCTGGTCGGCAGCCTGTCGGCGATCTCCGAGCGTCAGTGCGTGCTGCTGCGCACCGAGGCCGGCATCGCCGAATTCATCGTGCCGCCGGCCGTGTTGCGCGAGGGCAGTCGCCACGCGCAATGGCGCGCGTGGCACGACCGCATCGGCGCGTGCCTGCGCGGCCAGCAGGACGCCATCGTGCGCATCGGCCGCGACGACGCGTTCGACCCGGCCGAAGGCTCGCACCTGTCGAACGCGCTCGCCGCGCTCGTCGCACCGTATGTCGACGGCCTCGGCGGCCTGATCGTGACCGGCGGCGAGACCGCCCGCGCGATGCTGGCCGCCGCGCGAATCGGCGGCCTCGAACTGGCCTGCGAGATCGAGGCGGGCGTCGCGCTCGGCCGCCCGGCCGACGGCCGCGGCCCGCGCGTCGTCACCAAGGCCGGCGCGTTCGGCACCGAACACGCGCTGCTCGGCGCCTGGCGGCACCTGCGCGGCGAGCAGATGCCCACGGCGCGCCGCAGCGCCTGAACCCCACGAATCCACCCTGAACGAAACACATCATGAGCAACTATCTTCCTGTTATTGGCATCACGATGGGCGACGCGAGCGGCGTGGGCCCCGAGGTCGTCGTCAAGAGCCTCGTGCACGACACCGTCTACCAGCAATGCCGCCCGCTCGTGATCGGCGATGCGCGCCGGCTGGAGCGCGCGATCGAGATCACCGGCGTGCAGGCCACCGTGCGCCGCATCGAGGGCGCCGCGCAGGCGCGCTACGAGCGCGGCACGATCGACTGCATCGACCTCGAACTGATTCCCGCCGACCTGCCGTTCGGCCAGCTCTCGCCGGTGGCGGGCGACGCGGCCTATCGCTACATCGCGCGCGCCGTCGAGCTGGCGCAGGCCAACCAGATCGACGCGATCTGCACCGCGCCGCTGAACAAGGAGGCCCTGCATGCCGGCGGCCACAAGTTCCCGGGCCACACCGAAATGCTGGCGCACCTGACGGGCGTCGAGGAAGTGTCGATGATGCTGGTCGCGCCGCAACTGCGCGTGATCCACGTCACGACCCACATCGGCATCATCGACGCGATCCGCAAGATCGAGCCGGGCCTCGTGCAACGCACGATCGAGCGCGGCAACGCCACGCTGATCAAGGCCGGCATTGCAAAGCCGCGCATCGGCGTGTGCGGCATCAATCCGCATGCGGGCGAGAACGGCCTGTTCGGCTATGGCGAAGAAGAAGAGAAGATCATCCCGGCCGTGACGCTGCTGCAGGAACGCGGCCTCGACGTGACCGGCCCGCTGCCCGCCGACACGCTGTTCTATCGCGCAGGCCGCGGCGATTTCGACCTGGTGGTGGCGATGTATCACGATCAGGGCCACGGCCCGGTCAAGGTGCTCGGCCTCGAAGCCGGCGTCAACGTGACGGTCGGGCTGGACGTGGTGCGCACCTCGGTGGACCACGGCACCGCGTTCGACATCGC